>JAJOKP010000160.1 GCA_021129775.1 Clostridiales bacterium | reverse complement strand
CTTCCCTTTTTCCGTTAGCGCTGTATTAGTAAAGCCTACATAGCGCTTTTCTACATTTGCATAGGTTTCTCCATGCCTTATTAAGTATATTTTCATTTCATTACATCTCCAATTTGTGTTACTCCTTCAATTATATCCCCACGATAAAAAACTAATGCACATGTAGCAGGTCCAGCTGATTTATTAATATCTACATGTAAATCAATATTTAATATAACCTCATAGTTAATTTGCTTTAACTCACCAATAATCCCTTTTGACCCCACTGGAATTATCTCTACTACTTCATTATTGTTAAGGAGTGAATAGATATCTTTATAACTCATAATTTCGTGGTCATTTTGCAATTTTATCTCATCGCCCACTTTAGGAATTCCAATAAGCCCAACTTTTAATCCCGCCAAATCCTTATTCACCTTGATTCTCTCTTTGTCAACTACACCAACTGCTGTAATAGCTACTCCCGTATTTGCTGTTTCAAAATTTTCTTCCGAGCTTCCATTGATAATTACTTCCCCAATGTTAGCTTCTTTTAATTCATCAATAATTCCTTCTAAAATTCTTTCGCCAGTTTCACTAAATTCATTCATAACGCCATTTGTAATAGTTATTATTTTTGCGCCAGTCGACAAAATTTCCATAAAAACTACTCTTGCAGTAAATCTACCAACGTAGTAGGGATCGACCTTCAATTCGTCCATCTCTTTACTTCCTACTCCGCCACATGAGTCTACAGCAATAACTAAAACTTTTTCGCTCATTTCAATTAAAGTTAAATCTCTAACTTTTTTGCTAATCAATTTTTACACGTCCTTTTAGCGCTTGAAACAAAATAACAGCTATAACTATATTGACTAATGCTCCTAATAGTAACACTGGTAACATTGCAAAAATACCCCACCCTATTATCATTGAAACTAGAAACAACGATACTGGTGCATTAAAAAATATCCCTACTAGCATTGCAATTAAAAGTTTTACTTTCTCATTTAGTTTCAGCATTTTATATGTATAGCCAAAAGCTAACATGGTTATTGCCATTCCTAACATAATCATCATATGAACTGGTAGTGACATAGGAAACCCTCTAAGAAGTGCAGTAAAAAAATGTCCAAATACTCCAACTACCAATCCTACTATCGGATTAATCATTAATGCTGCAAAAAATGCTGGCATTGAATCTAGTGCAATTGTAGTTCCTGGGAAATTAACGTATGCTCCTAGAAAACTAGTTGCAATTAAAATAGCTGTTAGCACAATTTTTTTTGTTTTCATCGTTGTTACCTCGCTTTTTTGTTTTATTTAGATATATTATTGCAATAAATTCTTCATTTCCTCTAATAGCTTAAAATTGTCTTCACGCTTTTTAACAGCAACCCTTATAAAATACTCATTTAATCCCATGTAGTTATCACAATTTCTAATTAATATCCCTCTTTCAATCAACTTCGTTTTTAGATCACTCGCTTTCATATTTTTTAACATTAAAAGAATATAATTGCCTTGACTACAGTATACACGTTTTACTGTATTTAACTTGGTTAATTCATTTGTCAGCCAACCCCTTTCTTTTTTATTAATATTGTTCATTCTTGTTTTGTACTCATTGTCATTTAAACAAATAATCGTAAATTTATCAGCAAAAGCGTTAATATTCCAAGGTCTTTGATATTTTATTATTTCCTCGGAAATATTCTCTTTGCTACACAGACCATAACCGAATCTAATACCTGGTAACCCATAAAATTTTGTAATAGCTTTAATAACTATTAAATCGACATCTTCTTCTAAAAATGATACGAAAGACAGCTGATTATTGGTGTAGTCAAAGAATGTTTCATCAACAATAATTTTTTTCTTATTCTTCTTTGCAAAATCGATGATTTTACGCATTTTGTTTAAATCAAGTACATTTCCGTCAGGATTGTTTGGATGAGCTAAAGCTAATGCGTCTACTAGACTAAATTCATCCCAAAAATCTTCTTCATTAATCTCAAGCCCATATCTTTTATCCTCAACAATACAATGCTTGTACTTTGAATGAAACACCTTAACGCCATAACGTTTAGCGCTCTCTTCGTATTCTGAATATGCGGGATTTAGAATTAGTAGTAATTTCACTCTCTTTACAGCCAAATCTATAACTTCTCCTGCTCCATTTCCTAGAATAAGATTGCTCTTTTTTAGTTCATGATATTTGCGAATTTCTTCTTTTAGCAAACGGTACTCAATATCTGGATATTTCTGCGCATGCTCTAATGCCAGATTCAAATTATTTTTCACTCCATCTGGTGGTCCATAAGGGTTGCTATTTGAACTAAAATCAATCAGATTTCTACCACTTGGGTGCTCATTTGAGTAAATATCTCCACCATGCATTTAACCCTCTCCTTACCACGCAAAAAAACTCATGAATGTTACTGCAAACAAAGCAGCTATTGTCATCATTTTTTGTGTTTTTTTAATATCTCCTATTTCGATTTCTCTTATAGGTTCTCCTAGGCTTGCTTTATCATATAGTTTCCCATGATAATAACTAGGACCGCCCAATTGTATATTAAGTGCTCCAGCCACTGCACTTTCAGGATATCCTGCATTCGGGCTTGCATGTTTTTTTGCATTTTTTAAAATAGTGTCTATTGCTCTCATATCATCTAGCTTTAAAATAAAAGCACTTACAACTAATAAAACAGCTGTTATTCTAGCAGGAACTAAATTCATTAAATCGTCTATTTTAGCTGCAAAATATCCAAAATCAATATACTTATCACTCTTATTTCCAATCATTGCATCCATTGTATTTACTGCCTTATACATCATCATAAGTGGAACACCACCAATAAATAGATAAAACAATGGAGCTATAATTCCATCACTAGTGTTTTCCGCTACAGTTTCTACGGTCGCTTTAATAACTTCAGTTTCTCTAAGGCTATTGGTTTCTCTACTTACTATCATACTAAGTGCTTTTTGCCCTGACTCTAAGTTATTGCTTAATCCCTTTAAAACATGATTTGAATGCTTATATAAGCTGTTTACACTGATGCCTGTCCATGCAAAATAGTACCATGCAAATGCATTAATGTATGGAATATTTAATATTAAATAAGGGACTAAATATGATAATCCTGATACAATTAAAACTAAAGATAACCCTTTGACTTTTAAGGATATTTTCGTTGCGTTTTTTCTTAAAAACAGCTCTAGTCGGTTGACTAAGCTTCCAATTACTTGAACTGGATGCATTAACCAATTGGGATCACCAAAAACAATGTCTAATACTAAAACAATTAAATATCTCATTTCACACCCATAATTTCATAAATTTTGTCTATGTCAACATTCTCTCTTACTATATCCGCCAACTTGTCTAAGCTTTCTTCTCTGATAACTTCATAATCAACGCTGTCTTTTTCTGCAATGCCTTTTTTTCTTCTAATTGAGTTTAGGAAAAGCTGTCTAAAAGATGGACTGTCAAACACTCCATGCACATACGTTCCATATGTTTTTTCATCTTCAGAAACATAGCCTTCATTCTCCCTATTATTCATAATAAATAAGTTGTCTACATTCTTAGTGAAAATTGATCTTCCCATATGAATTTCATATCCATATATTTTAATATTCTCATCTTCTGTTAAATTACCCGAAACTTGAACAGTTACTTTAACAGGTTCCATCTCCGTTTTCATTGGTATTTTATCAAATCCCTTAATGTAGCTTGTTTTTCCTTCAATATGTAGTTCATCAAAAATCTCTTCACCTAGCATTTGGTACCCGCCACATATTCCAAAAATTATTGTTTTATCTAATTCATTGATTTTATCAAATAATCCTGTACTTTTAATCCATTCCAAGTCAAATATTGTGTTCTTACTACCTGGTAGAATAAGTATATCCGGCGAACCTAATTCACTTGCATTTCTTACAAATCTAGTCGATACGTCTTCTTCATATTTAAGAGCTTCAAAGTCAGAGTGATTAGACAAATGTGGTAATCTAATTACTGCAATATCAATGGCATTTGTGATTTCTTTTTTATATATTGCAACTCCATCTTCTTCTTCAACGTCAAAATAATAATACGGAATAACACCTAGGTTTTCTTTAGAAATCAGCTCTTCAATCTGTTTAATACCAGGAAGCAGTAAGTTAACATCTCCACGGAATTTGTTAATTATTGTTCCCTTGATTAAATCTTGTTCTTCTTTAGCAAGAAGCTTTACCGTACCGTAAATAGATGCAAAGACTCCTCCTTTATCAATGTCACCTATAAGTACAACTGGACAATTCATCATAGTTGCAAGTCCCATATTTACAATGTCGTTTTTTCTAAGGTTTATTTCTGCCGGGCTTCCTGCTCCCTCTATTACAACAATATCATATTCGCTTTCAAGTTCCTCAATTTGTTCTTTTATCATTTTTCTAAACTTTGGCTTCATTTTATCATATTCACTTGCCGAAAAATTACCTTCTACTTTACCATTAACAATTAATTGTGCGTTTACATCACCAGATGGTTTTATTAATATTGGATTCATAATACAATGCGGTCTTATTTTTGCTGCATAAGCTTGAAGTACCTGCGCTCGTCCCATCTCATCTCCCTCCACAGTCACGAAAGAGTTGTTAGACATGTTCTGAGATTTGTATGGCACAACTTTATATCCATCTTGATGAAAAATCCTAAGTAGCGCTGCTGTTATTACAGATTTTCCTACGCTAGAACCTGTTCCTTGAATCATTATTTTTGCCATAACCAACCTTCTTCCATTAAAAAAAGTCCATCCCAAAGGAATGAACTAGTCAGCACTATACCGATAGTTTGTTCTCACTCCCAGGAGATACTACGCTAACAGTGGCAGGTCTACCGGCTTAGCTTCATTTTACTAATCACCCTTCCCGCTAAAAGCAGTGGTTCGTGATTTTCATCAGCATTACGGTTGCTGGGGCAGCTTGAGATTTTTGCTCAATTCCCTATTAAGTATTTAAATACACCTACTGTTGTTATATCTATTTTAGTTTATTTTGTTTGGTTGGTCAATAGAGGTGTTTGTCAAGATAGTTTATCTACCACTATGTAGATTGACAAGCTGTTCTCCTACTTCATCTATACAAAGTTAGAATAAATTCTTCGCCTGACATTTCTAATTTCGGTTGCTTTCTGTTTAGTCTTTTTGCATTAGCAAATATCATTGGTATTCCTCTTCCTAGCTTATCAATATATCTCATGTTCTCCATATATTTTACAAGAAATGGATTTCTTGCATATGAAACACCTATTTTCATCTTTTCAATTGTTATTGTATTAGGAATTCTTCCAGGGCTGTGAAATTCGATTCTATCATCAAATAAGAGAATTCTAATCTTTGAACCTTGTATGCTGTAATTTCTATGAACTAGAGCATTTACTATCGCTTCTCTTAGCACAACATCTTCATACTCATATACATCTTTCCTTAAAGCACCTTCAATTGTTGAGCTTATTATAAGATTATTCTTTATTACGGTCATTGTCTGATCTACGACATCTTTCATTCTTCCACAAATTTCTTTTTTATCAATTAAACTTACACTAACATCATTCCCATCAAAATGTGCGAATGATATTCCACTTTGAAATAGATTTTTTTCAGGTCTTTTCCCAAAAATTAATAGACCTCCTACTGTGCATAAAATCTCATTGTCACTTTCTTTTAATATATCAGCATTAATAAGTATTCTTTTAACATTTTCTTTTTCTTCTTCATAAAGGTCAAATGCATTATAGCTCATAAAAAAATCTCGAATTTCATCAATATTCAAATCTTTTATTCCAGTTCCCTTAGTTCCAGAAATATCAAAGTGAAATGCTCCGCTCACTTCAAAGAGTCTCAATAGTTCATCTTTTGTAGCTATCCTTTTAGTACTTCCAACTCTAATATAGTACTTGTTACTAATGGTGTAATATGGTTTGTTGTTTCCTCTTTCTATGTTTATAATCGCAATTTTTTTACCCTCATATACCTGTTCTAAGTATGTTGGATAGATTGCGGGTATCACTGAGTCTCTACAAATATTTATTATTATTTCTTCTAAATTCTTATTTATACCAACGACTTCACCGTTATCATCAACGCCAATTAAAATCGTTCCTCCTTCAGTATTGAGGAAAGAAACTACTTCTTCAGCGAACGACTTGTTTATCTCTTTTTTAAATTCAACATATACATTCTCACCGTTTTTTATCAATTGCTTTATTTTTGCGTTATCCATATTTCACCCACCCTTATCTATGTACTTTTCTATATTGATTAACTAATTCCTTTATATAAAATGAAATACAAATGCCATTTCAACGTTCTTATTTCATTTTATTTGTCTTTTCACTAAAGTATGGCGCTAAATCAATTTCTGATTTAACATAGACTGCGTCAATGTAGTAGGAATTGTGTATTATAATCTCTTTACCTTTTAATGTATATATTTGAATTTTACTTTCGTCGACATCTATCAGCAATTTATCTTTTACGATACCAGAAATATTCTTCTCCATTGCAATACATTGCTTAACAAAAATTTCTTCATCAGCGTGCCTGCAAATAGTATAGTCATACATCTTTTTCCACTCCTTTCGAAGTAGTTCATTCACCAGAATACTTACTAGTATGTTACTTCCATGTTGGTTTTTTAAGTCTTAGATAACTCCAATACAAATGACTGGCATTCTTAAGTGTCTTCACAATACTCGCACTTGAAACAATGTGCTTGGGCAACGTGTCGCTATTCCTTCGCAAGTTAACTATACTATAACTAGGCAACCTTTACTAAATCGTCTTTAGTACTTTGCCATAATAAATTATCCTCTAATTCACTTCGCATGAAAATATGAGGCTCAATTCGCATATCTATGCTTCTTCTGTATTTCATATATTTAAGTTGCTCCTCAAACACATCAATTTTTAGACCATCTAGTACTATAGCTATATCAATATCACTTGTTTCATTTTTTATTCCTTTTACAAAAGAACCATACAAGTAGACTTCTATTATTCGTGCATCTTTTTCTAAAATCTTCGCTACATATTTATCCACTGCTTCAGTTATTTTTCCAAGTGACTCAATAGCCATGTTCTCAACTCCTTAATTTTTTCTATACTTTGTTTTGTGTATCCAGAAGTACATCTATCACCGAACTTTTTCTTATAGTCTGGATACCTAGCATTTATATTAAAAGTAGTTATTTTATCTAGTATATCTTCTCTCTCTTCAGTTAAATTCATCTTAGAGTCGACCGCTAGTTTTAACAAGTTATGAATTCTTGGAGCAATTTTTTCACTTTTTTTGAGTATACTGCTTTTAATAATTTTTCTATCGCTAAATGTCCAATGAACAATGACCAAACATAATCTTTACTAGCATACGAGTTATTCATTGCTTTGTAGTCATCTTCCGATGATTCTACCCAATATTCAATTTACCTCAGAATTTGCTCTTCATTTAGCATTTTACGCATTAAAGCACCACCAGTTAGTTAATATCCATCTATTGTATTCAATATTGCACTATTTGTAAATGTTTTTGTTCTTCAACTGGATTTTGAAATCTGCGAACTCATTTGTGAAGTACAGAAAGAATCGCCCTCTATACTACCTGATCTGATACGATTAAGAGGGTTGAAGAAATCGGATTAAGACAAGTGCAGAATAGGTTTCAATTCCACTCTGGTACGATTAAAATCAGTTCTTGATTATCTAGACACGTTAGAGTGGGACCGTTTTAATTCCACTCTGGTACGATTAAAAGGATACAGGTGTCAATTTTAGTGAAGCAGATATTAGTAGAGTTTCAATTCCACTCTGGTACGATTAAAAATTTTAGATGAACTAATAGATCATCTATTAGTTCATCGTTTCAATTCCACTCTGGTACGATTAAAAGATAGTGCCGTTCTCTAGTCTGGCGTGAAACTCTGTAGTTTCAATTCCACTCTGGTACGATTAAAAGCTAGCACTTTGTTTTAAAATAGCCATTCTTGTTTTTCAAGAATGCTTTGTTTTTTTTCTTTCTGGCGAAGTTATGCGGGGTTGAGGTGGTTTTTAGTTTGTCGACCTCTGGGGGTTTTTACGCTACGCGGGGTCGACAAACTCTGTAATTTCATTTCATTTCAATAATAACACTATTATCTTACATATTCCTAGTAATTACAAGCAAAATTTACTTTTTGCTTTTTCAAGACTCTTCTTTCACGAATGCAGTACTTCGCCGCCTTATATCAAGCCCATCTCTTTCCCAACACTTTCAAATATCTCTACTGCTCTGTCTAGTTGCTCTTTTGTGTGTCCTGCTGTTACCATGCATCTTACTCTACCTGTTCCTTTACCAACTGTAGGGAATACTATGCCTGATGCAAATACTCCGTTTTCTAATAGTGTTTTACTGAATTTCATTGTCTTGGCTTCTTCGCCTATCATTATTGGAGTTATTGGTGTTTCGCTTTTTCCTATGTCGTATCCTAATTTGCTCATTTTATCTTTAAAGTATTTTGCGTTGTCCCAAAGTTTATCTGTATATTCTGTTGAACTCATTATTAGTTTAACCGCAGCAGTGATTGCTCCTATTGCTGCTGGCGGTAATGATGTGCTAAATAAAATTGGTCTTCCTCTATGACTTAACCATTCTTTCATTGTGTTACTTCCTGCTACGTATCCACCTACGACTCCAATTGCTTTTGATAGTGTGCCTATGCAAAAGTCTACTCTTCCGTGTAGTCCGAAGTGATCTACTGTTCCTCTTCCACTTTCACCTAATACTCCAGATCCGTGTGCATCATCTACGTACGTCAGTGCATTGTATTTTTCAGCTAGTTCTACTATCTCTGGTAATGGTGCAATGTCTCCATCCATACTAAATACCCCATCTGTAATAATTAGGACAGTATTGTAATTGTCTCGTTTTTCTTTTAAAATTTCTTCTAAATGTGCCATATCACAATGTTTGTATACTGCTCTATCTGCTTTACTTAGTCTTACTCCATCTATTATGCTTGCGTGATTTAGTTCATCTGATATTATTAAGTCACCTTTTTCTGTAATTGCTTGTATGGTTCCTGCATTACAGTTAAAACCTGATTGGTACACCATGACTGCTTCTTCTCTTTTAAACTCCGCTAATACAACTTCTAGTTCTTCATGAATATCCATGTTTCCAACTATTGTTCTAACTGCGCCAGAACCTACACCATATTTTTCTATAGCTTCAATGCCTGCTTGTTTTAATTTTGGATGATTTGCAAAACCTAAGTAATTGTTTGACGATAAATTGATTACTTTCTTACCGTTAAGCATAATTTCTGCCTCATTTGCTCCTTCTAAAACTGGTAACTGTCTATAAACACCATCTTCTTTTAGTTGTTCAATTTTCTCTTTTAAGAATTTTAATTCATGTACATTGCTCATTTGTTTATTCCTCCAATTCGTTAGTGATATTTGACTATTTGTCCGCTACATTCATGTATAACTATATCTTATTAATGCTCTAATGACAACAGTTGTTATAAGTTTTTAACAATTTATTATTTTGCTTTAGAAGCGGGAACACAATATCACTGACACAACTTGGGTAACTTAAAAAATCTACACCGCCATAGCTTGTTAAATAGAACATTGTTGCCAAAATACTAACAAATACATGAGCGCTATGCGAAAAAAAAGGTAACCCGCCTTCCTGTGATTCTATTTGTGGCAAGAATCCCTATTATTACTCCTAAAATAGCGAACGGTATTACTGTTTCAGGATGCTCTAATACACATATATGCAACTCTGGGTTTTTTCCCATAAGCAAACTTCCGAAATACGGTAATACAATATCTCCTGCTGCACAAATTAATATCGCCCCTCCAAACCCAATAAAAATTGCTTTTATTAGTTTTTTCTCATGCCTCCAAAACATTGCTGTTGTTGCCATTGCACTAAATAGCATAGGTAGAGGATGCATAGCATGAAAAAAACTTCCAACAATGCTACTAGATCCACCACAACAGCCACACTGTTCGCCTACTATGGCCCCTGAAGAAAAACTCTTGAAATTACTCCAAAAATAAACAGCGCCACTATTGTACTAATTACAGTAAATGGTATATGGTGTTTTAGTTCAATTAGAATATACTTAAAGCTTGATTTAATCATAGTTTTTTCAATCTCCTTCATATTCGCCTTTATACCCATTATTCTAATCCGTTTCTATTGATTTTATAACCAAAACAATAAAATATCAGATTTCACTTTAAAAGTTCGCAACAATAAAGCGTTAAAATAATGTGCAGTAATACTACTTTTAATCTAATTGATAGTTGTTATCATGTCAAGGGCAAAAATTTTTTCTTTTTATACTATGTCCACTTGTCCCTTCGGGAACGAAAAAAATCAGGGTACCCACAAGGGGCACCCTTACAAAATTGTCGCTTATCCCTCTAAGACAGTGAACTCGTCCAGCTACGCTGAACATCGGGGAGTCAGATGGGGACTCTACCTCACCTGATTTGAAGTTCCCACTTATAAAAGTAGAGAACTGAAATCTGTGATTTCATGTGAATCACTTTGTTGTTTCATCTATAATTGGGAGTCTTAACTCTAAAACAAAATAGATAAAGTTTTTCTGGAGCAACTATCATATAGAAGCAAACCTTGTTCTAGAAAAAAATTATTTCATCAAATGTATTGGGTAATCAAACACTCCGTGTCCAGCTTCCATTACTGCTTCAGAAACGGTTGGATGAGCGTGTATTGTACTAATCAGTTCATCTACTGTAGCTTCTAGCCGAAGTGCAATTGCTGCCTCGGCGATAAGATCCGTAGCTCTAGGGCCAACTATCTGTACTCCTAAAATCTCTTTGGTGTCAACGTCTGCAACAATTTTAACAAGTCCTTCTTCCATCATAATAATTGATTTTCCGTTCGCTATGAGAGGAAATTTCCCAACATTAACTTTCAAACCCTTCTCACGAGCTTCTTGCTCGCTTAGCCCAACTGAAGCAATCTCAGGTTGAGTATAAACTGCAGATGGTATTGTCTTAAAATCAATCTGAGGTTTCATATTCATGATTGTTTCAACAGCGACTATACCCTCAGCTGATGCAACATGAGCAAGCATAATTCCACCATTACAATCGCCAATTGCATAGATTCCTTTTTTGTTCGTTCTCATTCGAGAGTCTACCGAAATCATACCATTATTTGTCTTTATTCCTATTTTTTCAAGTCCAACAAATTCTGTAGCTGGTTTCCTTCCAACCGCTACTAAAATTTTATCTGTTTCAATTTCAAAAGTGCCATCCAATTGCTGTATTGTAACTATTAGCGACTTCGATTTTTTAATTTCTAAAACGCGAGATTTTTCATAGATTTTAACTCGTTTACTAATAAACTTTTCTCTAACAAAATTAGTAATTTCAGAGTCGATTGATGGAATAATTGATTCTGCCATTTCAACAATAGTTACATCCGAGCCAAAACTAGAATATATTTGAGCAAATTCAGATCCAATAACACCACCACCAATAATAACTAATCTTTTCGGAATCTCTGCTAGTGATAACGCTTCGTCACTAATAATAACGCCTTCATTTTCGATGCCTGGGATAGGTACAAGAGATGCTTGACTTCCCAGTGCTAAAATACAATTGTCAAATTCAATCACACGTCCGCGATCATCACCTTTTGTAACTCTTATCGATTTTTCTGATTCAAAAACACCTAACCCATTAATTATCTCAACGCCATTGGATGAAAGTAATGCCTCGACACCACCAACAAGTTGGTTTACAACTTCAGTTTTTCTAGTCATTAACTGTTCCCAGTTAATTGTAACATTTTCTGCCTGAACACCAATCTTTTCAGCATGTTTTAGTGTTTCAACAACGTCCGCTGTATGAAGGAGAACTTTTGTAGGAATACATCCGACATTTAAACAGGTTCCGCCTAATTTGTTTTTTTCTATAATTATAACTTCTGCACCAAGTTGTGCCGCACGTATAGCAGCAACATAACCGCCTGGTCCTCCGCCTAAGACTACAATTTTCATTGGTAACCTCCACTACTTAATGTAGCCTCCCAGAATAAGCTGAACGTTTTTCAAAAACTCATAATAAACACTTAATTTTGATCAGCTTAATGCAACCTCTGCACTTATTCCAAGAAACCATGATTTACAATAACAACAATGCTGGGTTTTCTATGACTTCTTTTAATCTTGCCATAAACTGGGCTGCAACAGCGCCGTCTACTGCACGATGATCTGCGGTTAAACAAAGGTTCATCATAGGCAAAATTACAACTTGACCACCTTTTGCAACAACTGTATCTTTAATAGTTGTAATCCCTAAAATCGCAACTTCAGGTTGATTAATGATTGGTGAGAAAGCATCAATTTGGTATGTTCCAAGGTTTGTAACTGTAAATGTTCCACCTTGCAAATCGTCGGTCTCAAGTTCATTATTTTTAGCTTTTTCTACTAATAGTCTTATTTCACTCGACAACTCTCTAAGCCCCATTGCATTAGCATGTTTAACAACTGGCACGATTAATCCCTCGTCAAGTGCAACTGCTATACCCATATTTACATAATTCCTTAGGACTAGTCGATTCTCGTCTATTGCACAATTCAAAATAGGATATTCGATTAATACTTGCGAAGCAATCTTTACAAGCAAATCTGTATAAGTCACTTTATAACTAATTTTAATTTGCTCTTTAAATGCTTTTAGCATGGTTGTATCAACTTTTAACTCATAGGTGACCGCAGGTGATATATGCCAACTCCTTATCATGCTCTCTGATATTGCCACCCTCATTTGCGACATCTCGATGTATTCTTCGCAAGGATTTATTCCACTTAAACGCAAATTCTTCTGTGCTTCGTCTAAAACGTCTTTTTTCATTATTCGTGTTGACTTCTTTATTTTACTAATATCCACACCAATCTTAGACGCTATGTTCTTAGCTGTTGGAGATACTTTTGGCCCTGATTTAAAATTTAACACATCTTTTTCAACAATTCGCCCATTTGGTCCAGTTCCTATTATTTGAGCTAATTCGAAATCCTTTTCTCTCGCTCTTCTTTTTGCCAATGGTGACGCCAACACAATACCACCATCAAGATTTTCTCTTTTAACTTCCTTAACTTCAATTTTTCTTTCAACCGCATTTTCGTCTTCACTTATACCTTTTCCTAAGAGACTAGAAATATCTTCTCCAGATTCTCCAATAATGCAAATTTCACCTTTTACTTCTTGCTTATCTCCTCTAGGAACAAGAATTTTAAGCAATGTTCCTTCAAATGTTGAATTAACTATATTTGCAATTTTGTCAGTTTCAACTTGTAATAATGGCTCTTCTAAAACTACTTTTTCGCCTTCTTTTTTTAGCCATTCTCCAATTCTACCTTCAGTCATAGTAAGACCCAGTTTAGGCATCAGCATAATATTTGCCATTTTAAATCACTCCTCGCTAGCAGGTTCAAAAAAGTGAAACCCACTTGTTTCATGATAATTTCGCTTGATATTCACGTCAATTATTTCGTTAATAACTATATCAATTGTAGCTAAAACAATATTACCACTATTTAATACATGCCCACCATATACATTCATATATTCGTCGCTGAAGTGAGCGTGTAAATGTATTTGATACTTTTCTTCATCGTCTTTAGCAATAATACCTTGCGCACCTAAGAACTCAATAGGTCCTTTCATTTCAACTGTTTTTGAATATTTTATTCCATAAAAGCGGTTTTGATCTGTTAGCGCATATACAAAGGAAATTTTTTTTAAACTTCCTATACAGGTACTGATATAAGCTGTTTCTATTTCATTTTTCTTGCAAATTTCTTGAATACTTTCTATCATTTCAGCGTCTGGCAAAATTCTTGCAATAATTACTCTCCCTGTTTTTCCTATAGTCTGTTTGTACTTCATATTTACATCCCCAACAATTCTGGCAACCAAAGTGATACAGCTGGAATATAAGTTATAATTAACAAGGCAATAATTGATGCAACTAAAAACGGTAGGACTGATCTTGATATTCTAGCAAGGTCTATATCTGCAATATTGCAAGCTACATATAAATTAACTCCAACAGGCGGTGTCACTTGACCGATTGCTAAATTAACAGTCATTATTACTCCAAACAACGTTAAGTCAACTCCAATTGTATTTAATATTGGAATAAAAATAGGAAGCAAAATATAAAATGCACTTATTGCATCTATGAACATTCCAGCAATCAACAGAATAAAATTTATCATCAGTAAAATCAATATCTTATTTGATGTAAAATCAATCATTGCTGCTGCAATATTTGCGGCTATTCCTTGTGTTGTAATAATCCATGCGAATAAAGATGCAGAAGCAACAATCATCATAACGACTGCAGAACTGATTGAAGATTTAACCAAAAGATCAAATAAATCTTTAAGTTTTAGTTCTCTGTAAATAACAAAGCCTACAAAAATGCCGTAGAAAACTGCAACTCCTGCAGCTTCTGTTGGTGTAAAGACCCCGCCGTAAATACCTCCCAATACAATAAATGGTGTTAAAAGACCCCAAAATGCATCTTTGAACGACTCAAATAATTCCTTAGGAGTAGCGATTTTACGTTTTCTAAAAGTATATTTTCTTGAGACAATTAAGCTTACAACAATTAAGGATAGCCCAAATAGCAACCCAGGAATAATACCTGCAATAAATAGCTTGCCTATCGAAACTTGAGCAACAACACCGTATACAACAAATGCAATACTTGGTGGTATAATAATTCCAATTGCTCCTGCAGAAGCTAGTAAAGCGGACGACATTCCCTTATCATACCCTTCTTCATCCATAGCAGGAATTAGAATAGTCCCTAATGCCGCAACTGTAGCAGGACCAGAACCTGAAATTGCCGCAAAAAATGAAGACGTTAAAACTGAAACTATTGCAAGTCCGCCTCTAATATGCCCAATAGATTTGTTAGCAAAATCAATTAGTCGTCTGGATATACCTGCCTTCTCCATAATCATTCCGGCAAGAATAAAAAATGGTATAGCCAAAAGTGTAAATTTTGCTATAGAAGCATACATTATAAAAGAAGAAATTTTTAATGGCAAATCAAAAACAAATAATGTTATTACTGAAGCCAACCCCAACGAAGCTGCAATAGGAATGTTCAGCAATAATAATACGAAAAACAGTAGAAATAGTGTAATTCCGACTATATCCATTAAGATTCCTCCTTTGTCAAAATCTCAAATCCAGCTGCAAGGAAACTCAACACGATAAATAAAGATCCTACCGGAATTGCCATTGCAAACCACCATGCTGGCAATCCTAACGCAGCAGTTGTTTGACCAAATCTAAATTGAGATTTTACCATGCTAGAGCCAAAGTAGATCAAAACTACAAAAAATAACGACGCAATTATATTCACACTAACTAACATAGGCTTTCTAATCTTTGCAGAAACTCTATCTGAAATAATAGAGAGACCCAAATGTGCTCCATGTCGAGCGCCAATCGAAGCAGCAATGAACGTATTAAAGACAAATAAGTTCGTTGTTATTTCTTCTGTGAACGCAAGCGAAGCATGCAAAATATACCTGGATACTACATTTGAAAAATTAATAATAGCCATAATTGAGAGGCTTATTACTAATATCCATTTAAATACTTTTTCTAAATTGTCATATAGTTTAATCATTCGGTCACCACCTATAAGTTGCGATGTGCCCTTAAGCACATCGCACATCAATTTAACTACTATACATTTTTAAAACTATTTTGAAGCTCTCCTAAATGCTTCAAGTAACTCTTTACCAACAATTTCTTCGTATTTATCATAAATTGGACCCATTTTATCTTGGAAAGCGGCTATTTCTTCATCACTTAAAACAGTAACTATCATTCCTTGAGCTTTCAAAAACTCAATAGCTGCTGCTCCCTCTTCTCTATTTAATTGAATTTGATATGCATTTGCTTCCTGTGCAGCATCCTGGAAAACTTGTTGCAGTTCTGGAGACATATCGTTGAACAAATCTAAATTCACTCCTAAAATAATTGGGTCATAAGAGTAATTCCAAAGCGATATATATTTTTGAACTTCATACAATTTACTTGAAGTGATGATTGGAAGTGGGTTTTCCTGCCCATCAATAACATCTTGTTGTAATGATGTAAACACTTCAGCAAAGTTCATAGCGGTTGGGTCTGCCCCTAGTTCCTTAAATAAGTCTATATACATTTTGATTCCTGGAACTCTAATTTTCATGCCTTTCATATCTGCAGGTGTTCTGATTTCACGCCTGTTATTAGTAATTTGTCTAAATCCATTTTCACCAAAACCTAAAGATTTAATATTGTTTTCCAACAAAATTGCATTGATCATATCACCAGCTTCACCAGCTAACGCTCTATCAACTACTTCTTCATTCGGTAACAACCATGGTAGAGAAACAACGCCAAATTGTGGATCTAGAATTGAATAAATAATCGTTGAGTGATAAGATAAGTCAGTAACACCTGATTGTAACTGCTCAATCCCTTTTGTCTGACTTCCACCTGATAATTGTTCGTTTGGAAAAACTGTAATTTTAACTTTCCCGTCAGTTTTTTCGCTAACAAGTTCGCTAAACTTTACTGCACCTTTGTACCAAGATGATATATCTGATGTAGAAACACTCATATTAAGTTTCATCGATGGAAACTCAAAAGCAGGCTCTGCATCCCCAGTTTCAGTAGCTGGAGTTGGATCTGGTGTCGGCTCATCTTTAGGGGCACAACCTATTGCAAACAAAGATAATACCATGACTAAAGCTAATAACAATGCTAATCTGTTTTTCATTTTAAAATCCTCCTCTTTAATTTTTAGCTTATCAAAAAACACACACATGTTTTTGTAGCTACTATTTAAACATTCCTTCTACACCCTCAACTATATCTTCAGTTTTGGGTCTATAAGCCTCCTCTAAGACTGGGCTAAATGGTACCGGAGTAAATTTAGCACCAATTCTAATTATTGGCGCATCAAGATAATCAAGCGCTTTTTCTGCCACTACCGCAGCCACTTCTCCACCAAGACCACCAATTTTTACTGCTTCATGTACAATCAGTAGTCGATGTGTCTTCTTTACTGATTCAAGAACAGTTTCTTCATCAAATGGTGATAAAGTAATTAAATCTATAACTTCAACACTATATCCTTCCGACTCAAGAATTTGCGCAGCCTCTAATGCCTTTTGCATCATAATCGAATAAGATACAATGGTAACATCAGTTCCTTCTTTTACAACCTTAGCTTTTCCAATGTCTACTAATAGTTCTTCATCTTCTGGAACTTCTCCTGTTTGCCTAAATAAGTCTTTATTCTCAAAGTAAATGATTGGATCATCACTACGTATTGCAGCTTTCAACAAACCTTTTGCATCTGCAGGGTTTGACGGAGTAACAACTTTGAGCCCAGGAATATTATTAAACCACGCTTCAATACTTTGTGAATGTTGAGCTGCAGCAGAGCGGATTAAGCCATCTGGAGCGCGTATAACCATTGGTACTCTAGCCTGTCCACCAAACATATACCTAATTTTTGCCATTTGGTTAACAATTTCGTCCATACAAACGCCCATAAAATCGGCGAAATGCATGTCAGCTACAGGTCTCATTCCAACCAAGGCAGCGCCAATTGCGGCTCCAACAATCGCAGTTTCTGATATTGGTGTATCTATTACCCTTTCAATCCCAAAACTATCTGGAAGCCCCTTAAACTGACCAAAAATTCCACCTTGACGAACAATATCTTCGCCCATAACAAATATAGTATCATCTCTTTCCATTTCTTCTTTCATTGCTTCTAAAGTTGCTTCTGAAAACGTAATTTCTCTCATGCTTTCACCTCCTAATCTATATACAAATCATTGTATAGTTCTTCCACCTCAGGGTATGGACTATCAAGCGCAAATTGCACAGCTTCGTCAATTTCGTTAATTACTTTTTCTTGAATTTCCTTGAAATCGTTTTCACTTAAGACACCTTCTGATATTATTTTGTCTTTAAATCTTTTTATTGGATCATTAGCGTCAAATCTTTTTTCTACTTCTTCCTTTGTTCTATACATTTCTGGATCACCAACATAATGACCTTTTATCCTATATGTTTTCATTTCAACAATACTTGGTCCTTCACCTTTTCTTGCTCTTTCTATTGCTTTCCCTGATTCTTCGTAAACTTTCATGACATCGTTACCATCAACGATAACACCAGGAATACTATAAGAAACAGCACGAACAGAAATATCCTGTACTGAAGTTACATCCAAATACGGTGTGGTAGAAGCCCATTCGTTGTTTTCACAAATAAATACCACAGGTAACTTCCAAACTGCAGCCATATTTAACGCCTCGTGAAAAGTCCCTCTATTAGATGCGCCATCACCAAAGAAAACAACTGAAACATTGTTTGTTTTTCTGATTTTTTCTGCAAGCGCAGCTCCTGCCGCTAAAGTATATCCGCCTCCTACAACTCCATTTGCACCAAGCATGCCCACACTAAAATCTGCAATATGCATTGATCCACCTTTGCCTTTGCAATATCCAGTGCTTTTCCCAAATAGCTCAGCCATCATTCTATCCACTTGTGCCCCTTTTGCAATTGTATGTCCATGACCTCTATGCGTGCTCTGTATATAATCGGCATGAGTCAAATTAGCACATACACCAGTGGCAATAGCTTCCTCTCCGATATACAAATGTACAAATCCAGGAATCTCAGCTTTTAATGAAAATTCTTCAATGCGCTTTTCAAAAATTCTAATCTTGTACATCGTTCTATAAAATTGGATGTATAATTCTTTACTCACTTTATGCACCTCCTCTAAATAGTTTCACTCAAATATGTTGCAAGGTACATGCCAATTTTTTTTTTTTTGCGTTACGTTAGTATTTGCAATATTTAATGATCTTTATACATAAATTCCCAAAATCTATAACATGCTCAAATTTTGAGCATGTTATAGATTTGTCTATACAAAACTTTAAAATAGCAACGACGTACAGACATGTCCTATATTTGAGCAATGTTCAAATATAGGACATGTCTCTTACGCACGCAGCTCATATTTTTCTATTTTATTATAGAGTGTATTTCTGCTTATCTTTAAATTTTTTGCTGCTTTCGATATATTGCCTTTATAGTACTCTAGTGTTTTTAATAGATTCTCTTTTTCTGCGTCTTCAAAAGTTTGGATTTTATATATTTCTTGCTCCTTAGTTGATTCTAAGCTGTTTTTATATTCGTCTGGTAGATGATTAACTCCAATTATGTCACCATTATTCATGTTAATCATCCGCTCTATAACATTCTCTAATTCTCTGACATTCCCTTCCCAAGAGTATTTCAATAAAACCTCAATTATTTCTTTATCAATTCTAGGTGTTCTAATTTTTAATCTACGACTAATCCTCGCTACCAATGCATCAATAATTAAAGGGATATCTTCTACTCTCTCTTTAAGTGATGGAATATTAATACTTAGCACATTAAGCCGATAATAAATATCCCACCTGAAATTATTCTTTTTTGCTTCTTCGTATAAGTTCTTATTTGTTGCAGCAATAATTCTAACATCGACATCAAAAATACTGTCTCCGCCAACACGCACAACTTTCTTGTCTTGTAACACTCTGAGTAATTTGGCTTGAACATCAATGGGCATTTCTCCAATTTCATCTAGAAAAATGGTTCCCCCATTAGCAAGTTCAAATTTTCCTGGACGTCCACCTTTGACCCCACCAGTAAAGGAACCTTGCGCATATCCAAACAACTCGCTCTCGATCAATTCTTTTGGAATCGCTGCGCAGTTTATCACAACAAATGGTTGCCCCTTCCTAGGACTACAATTATGAATAGAGTGAGCAAATAATTCTTTCCCCGTTCCAGATTCACCTTGTATTAGAATGTTCGAAACAGATTTCGCAGCCTTTTTTGCGTTTATTATACATTTTTTAAACAATTCTGTTTCACCAACTAAATCGTCAAAATTAAAACTAGCTCTCGCGTCTACTACTTTATTAACTATCTTTTTTATATATTCAATCTCTCGGAAGATATCTATAACCCCTGTAATATTACCATCTTGGTCCCTAATTGGCGTTGCTGTTTTGACAAGATGCATTTTCTGACCTTTTTTATTTGTTAAAACATATTCACGATTAACGTAACCTTTGCCTGTTTCAAGAACTTCTAAAATAATGGGTTTAAATGGCACCAGATGCCCTATATATTTGCCTATGCTTTCCTCAATGTTAAAAGCCAACATCTTTGCTGCTTTTTGATTAATGTATGTCAATTTCCCTTCGTTGTCTATAGTTAAATAACCTTCTTCAATGTTTTCTACAATAGCATTTTGGTATTTTGATTGTTCAATAATTTTCTCTGCTTTTCTTTGATTATATATTTGATTCTCAATGCCTTTAGCTGAGGCAACAACCATTCCTAACGCATTTTCGTTAAAATCGCTATTATGTTCAGTAATACATAATGTTCCCAATACTTCATTCCCATAAACAATTGGTGCGGCATAACATGAAAGGTCACGATGTATTATATTTTCATGTTTCTCGCCACGCAAGGTTACTGGCTTCATTTGATTAATAGACATATTTATTGCAGTATTTCCTACTAATTTTTTCGACAATTGAGCTCCTGGAATAAAATTCAAATTCTTCTGAAACTTTTTCATCATATATACTCCACCAACAACATCAAGCACATTTGCTTCAGCATCTGTTAAAACAATTATAAAATTTTTTTTAGTTATAAACTGAAATAAATAATCAATAAATAGTTTTGAGCTTTTTAATAAATCCTGTTTCGCTTTTTCGACTTGATTATACTCAACAATCTCAAACGCTCTATTATCCATTAAATTCTCCTCCATTATAAAAGAATCTTCGAGTATATTTAATATCATCTTAATCTACTATATCTATCTGGTAATACATCTCTTACAAAGTCAACAAACCCATCTCTTCCCCAACACTTTTAAATATCTCTACTGCTCTGTCTAATTGCTCCTTTGTATGTCCTGCTGTTACCATACATCTTACTCTGCCTGTTCCTTTTATAACTGTGAGGAATACTATTCCTGATGCGAATACTCCGTTTTCTAGTAGCTTTTTACTGAAGTTCATTGTCTTGGCTTCTTCGCCTATCATTATTGGAGTTATTGGTGTTTCGCTTTTTCCTATGTCGTATCCTAATTTGCTCATTTTATCTTTAAAGTATTTTGCGTTGTCCCAAAGCTTGTCAGTGTATTCAGTTGAACTCATTAGTAGCTTAACTGCTGCAGTAATTGACGCAACTGATGCTGGTGGTAATGATGTGCTAAATAGAATTGGTCTTCCTCTATGGCTTAACCATTCTTTCATTGTGTTGCTCCCCGCTACGTAACACCTACAACTCCTATTGCTTTAGATAGTGTTCCTATGCAAAAGTCTACTCTTCCGTGTAGTCCAAAGTGGTCTACTGTTCCCCTACCACTTTCACCTAGAACTCCTGAACCGTGTGCGTCATCTACATAAGTCAATGTACTGTATTTTTCTGCTAGTTCTACAATCTCTAGAAGTGGTGCAATGTCTCCGTCCATACTAAATACTCCGTCAGTGATAATTAAAACTGTATTGTAGTTGTCTCTTCTTTCTTTTAAAATTTCTTCTAAATGCACCATATCACAGTGTTTATACACTGCTCTGTCAGCTTTACTTAGTCTTACTCCATCTATTATGCTTGCATGATTTAATTCGTCTGATATTATTAAGTCGCCTTTTTCTGTAATTGCTTGAATTGTTCCTGCATTACAGTTAAATCCTGATTGGTATACCATTACCGCTTCTTCTCTTTTGAACTTAGCTAATACTTTTTCTAGTTCTTCGTGAATATCCATGTTTCCAACTATTGTTCTAACTGCGCCAGAACCTACACCGTATTTTTCTATAGCTTCAATTCCTGCTTATTTAAGCTTAGGATGATTTGCAAAGCCTAAGTAATTATTTGAAGATAAGTTTATTACTTTCTTACCGTTTAGAATAATTTCTGCTTCATTTGCTCCTTCTAAAACTGGTAGTTGTCTATAGACACCATCTCCTTTAAGTTGCTCAATTTTCTCTTTTAAGAATTTTAATTCATGCACATTGCTCATTTAGTGTTCCTCCAATTTGTTCGTGATATTTTCTATTTAACCATTACTTTCATATATAACTATATCTTATTAAAGCTCTAATGACAACAGTTGTTATGAGTTTTTAATGATTTATTGTTTTGCATTAGTAGCGGAAATACAATATCACTGCGACTTCTGTAGCCCTTTTATAAAACCCATCTTCTGCACTTATTGATTCCATTGGGCTTCAATATGTTTTATTATTATTTTTTCGCCATGTTTATATGCAATAACTTTTTGCATGTCAATAACTTTTTGTATTGACAACAGTTTTCAGTTGTAATATAATCAGCTTGATTAAATACTGATGATAATTGCTATCAGAAAAAGTAAGCAAAAGAGTTATAACATCTATTTTCTAAACAGGAGGTTATCCATATGCAACAGTCATTTTGCTCATCTAAAATAATTGCATTTTTACGACAATTGTTTCTTGAAAAAACCAAATTTCTTGAAAAACACTCTTTTTATCAACACACTTTACTTGGCAAAATTTACTTAAAAGCATATCAAAATCTTGTTTCAAAAGAAATTGATATGGCAAAAATAGAATGCAAGTCAAAAGTTTTACATATCGGTGGTGGAATTCCATATACAGCAACAATAATCGCCTCTTTAACGGGAGCCGAAGTGACAGTCTTAGAAATTAATGATGAGGTAATGCACGCAGCGCTTAAATGGTTAAGGAAATATGGTTGCGAAGATAAAGTCAAAATTGTTTTAGCCGACGGTTCAAAATTTTCAGCAGCGGACTTTGATGTTGTAATTATATCTCTAAGTATCGCTCCTAAGAAAACCGTATTATTAAATGTGCTTGATACTTCTCAGATTGGTACAAGAATAGTTTACCGGAAAGCCAAAAAAATTTTCTCTGCAATTTATGGCGACATAGAGCCGCTCGGCGGATGTAAATCTTATGTTAAAAAGAAGGTATTCCATTGCGGATTAACCTTAAAGGCATCTTATTTGTTGATAAAAGATGGGGGATGATGATATTTTAATTCAACTACTGGCGCGACGAGGAGAAAAATTATTAAGTAAAATACCATTTGGGGCTAATTTGTATACTCAATATTACCAACAAGTGGTGCAAAAAGAAATTACACTAGCACAAATAACTAATAATGATGTGATTTTAAATATTGGATGTGGAGCCGTACCTTTTACCGCCATTTATTTAGCCTTATTGACCAAAGCAAAAGTGTGGGCTGTTGATAAAGATAGAAAGGCTATAGAACAAGCTCGCTGCTATTGTAATAAAATAGGTCTTAGGGAGCAAATCAAATTTATAATAGCTGACGGTTCCAAAGGCATTCCTTTAAATTTTACAGTGGCAATAGTAGCATTGCAGGCGGAGCCGAAGGAACTTCTCTTGGACAACTTGCTTAAGGCAACAACACAAGGAGGACGCTTGGTATTTCGGAAACCAAGCAAAAAATTTAAAGACCATTACGACCATTTGCCCAAAGATTATCCTTTTACTGGAATGGTAAAGCAAAATATGAAAACCTTCGACAGTTCTGTATTGTACGTAAAATAGTTTAATAAATTGTAAACATATTCACAATTATTGTGAATATTTAGCAGCAACTGATTTGAACTCTGTTATTCCAAGGGAAGGTGAGTAAAAGTGTCTGAAAAGAAGGTTTATGCATGGATATTAAGTATTCTAGTTATAGCAGCAATTGTATTTGCAACTGGCTGGGAAAACATTAAAATAACTTTCTTAAAAGTCAATTTGTATTGGTTGCTAGCTTTGTTTCTATTACAGATAATTACTTTAATGATGATCGCTTATAGATGGCATTACTTACTCCGAAAACTTTATAATAAAATTAGTTTCTGGAAAACTTTTAATATTTTTTTAGCAGGTAGTTTTGTAGAAAGTGTAACGCCGTCGAGTAAACTAGGCGGAGAAACAGTAAAAGCTTTTCTTTTTAAGCGACATACTTCTCTATCTTACCAACAATTAACAGCGATATTGTTATTAGACAAATATTTTTCACTATTACCTTTTGCTCTGCTATGTATTTTAATTCTTTTGTGGTCGATATTTAGTATGCAGTTGCCTTGGCAATTGTATTTTATTTTACCAATTTTGTGTGTATTTGTTATTACTGCAGTTAGGTTCTACCACTCTATTGATTGTCAAAGTGAAGATAAAGTCATTTCAAAAATAAAAAAAAATCTATCTACACAGGGCTCTAAAAAAAATGACTTGCTTACATTAATAACACAGAAAATCAAAAGAACGCAGACTTTTATAAGAGGTTCAATCCACTACTCTAGGCAACTCGTTAGTGCTAGAGAACGTCGTTGTTTAATTATGTTTTCTTTGTTTATATGGGTTCTCTATCCTTTAAAAATTTATATGGTAGTTTATATGTTAAACTTAAATACAGACGTTATTTCGGTGTCTATCGCTACTTATATTGCTTATTTGGTCAGCATAATACCCCTCTTGCCAGGCGGACTAGGGTCATATGAAGGAACTTTGGCTTTTATGTTTACTCACTTTGATCTTTCATTTGCAGAAGGAATATCTATAGCTCTTTTATCAAGATTGGTAACTTTTTGGTTCCCCTTGTTTTTGTCTGTCGGAGCAACTACTTATTTAACTTTGAAAACAAGAGCAGCACTGATCAAATGCGAATCCTAACAAACTTATTAAAATTTAGTCCTTATTTGTGCAGCTTCTGTGTTTAATTGATGTCCCTCCATATTAAAGAACTTAGCTTTGCAAAGTAACATAATTCTTTCTTAAAAAAACAACATGATTCTTACTCTGAAAACAGTTTTAATTCTAAATGCTCAAAAAATGTCCCCCACTACTAATAGCGAGGACATTTTGAAAAGCTTACAGCTTATACGAAACGTGTTCTACAACAATCGACTACATTCGACTTATCAATTAAGGGCAGCAAACGCAACCTTTTTTATGCAAACCGTGTTCTGCAACAATTTCTTCAATGCGTCGATGCGTGGTTTCATTTCTTAATTCTTCTAAAGATACAAAATAATAGTTAAATTTATTCTCTTCTACAATGGGATGAACTGGTCCATCAACAAGTGTAGAACTCCATCCTCCCTCAAAAACGATTTTTTGCATGGTTTCACCCTTAGTCAAGAAATCGAAAAGTGCCAAATCTGCTGCATTTGGGTTTTTGCGTACTGCCATTAGATAAGGAAATGCCATTGCCCCTTCTTCTGGCCAAATGGCGCCTAATGTTCCATCTTCTAATCCTAGCCTCAATTCTTCTCTTTGAAGCGATCCTATTCCAACTGCAATATCTTTGCCTGCAAATCCTCGTCTTATTTCATCTGTTCCAGTAGATAGTACTGCCTTAACTGCGCAACCAGCAGCTAGTGGGTTATCTAACTCGTCTCTCGAATCATCGCGGCATAATTTTAATGCTGGCACTCCACCGTTTTCCATAATTTGCGTGAATTTATCCTCACCTACAATCTCATACAGATAAGTAAGTGTTCTCATAGCAAAACAACCCCAAGCAGGTATAGCGATTTGTTTATCAAAATCGGCTAATCCAGCCCAACTTGTAGGTACGTCTTTACGATCAATCAGCGTTGGATTATATATAATTAGCATTGTATCCACGAATGGGACTTGCCAAAGTGCCTCAGGATCGACTAAGACCTCAAATTCCGGCCTTAGAGTGATATGATTAGGCATTGACTTCAACAAAGGACGGCTGACATACCAAGCACCATAAATGTCTGTTCCTTCTGGCGCTTCACCTGTACGACCATAAGCCATAATTACATTTGCATTTAATTCTCCCTTGTTTGCTCCTTCCCAAAAATCGTCTGCACTGTCAAAGCAACCACGAAACCATGTTTGGGAAATCCTGTGTCCTGTTTCTTCTGGGAAAAACTTTAAAACCGCATGTTCAAAGTCTTTTCTCACTGAACCTGGTGCTTGCCCAAGAAGTGAAGTTTCTACTATTTCTGGTGCTTTTTCCTGTTTCTCATCTTGTTCCTGTTGTGTTACAGCAGGTTCCTGTTGTGTTACAGCAGGTTCCTGTTGCGTTTCAACAGGTGCCTCTCCGCAACCAGTTAAAGAGACAATCAACATCAAACTTAACATCAGCAACAAACTTTTTTTAATTTTCATATAATTTGTTCACTCCTTTTTTCTGTTCTTATCGTTTTAAATTTCAGGTACAATTATTCTACCCTCTCCAACATCCTTGCCAGATCAAGCATAATTACGAATCTACCTTACTATTGCCAACGCTTCCCTCCTCTTTAATATTATAATATGTGTCTGCCATTATTTGTCCAACAACAAGTAATGATATCGAACTGTGAATAATATTCATTATCATCACTTGTTAATTATTATAGCATTTTCTAAATTTTTGTCAAGCTTCTTATCAAAAAATTTATGATTAAACTTAACCTCTTCTTACTGTTCAGAGGTAATGGACTGTCACCCTGAGCGAGCTTTTGCGAGTCGAACGGGTCTGCTCCTTTGCCAAAGCAATTTAATATTTCTTTTTTTGCTTAATTATCTATTTTTGAGACCCATTCAACTCACTGCGTTCGTTCAGGGTGACATGTTGGGGGGCGCTCAGGCTATTCGAAACGTATTCGCCTCTGAACAGTACCATAAACCCAATAGATTTTGATATGTCGATAAATTTTGATATTGACTATAGTTTTCAATTATAGTATAATTATTTTAAGTTGACGTAAGTGATAATTCTTATCAGCTAAAAGCAAACAAAAAATCAAAATTTTAGTAACATGAATCTTTTTTTTATAAAGCAGATCAAAAAAACAACTATACTTTTAGCCTGAGAATTAGCTTGTTTTTCAAGTGCCTAAATGTTGTCTGCTTACTAGTCGGAAAACAATTACTGAAGGAAAAACTTTGAAAAGGAGTGGTGTTTTGTTTAATAAATGGAAATATAATCAGGTTAAGAAAGTTTCTAAAAACAACCATGAGACTAACAATGAAAAATTGACTCTTGCGCAGATGACAAAAGGAAATGAAGCTTCTATTACTTTTGTTCCTAAGCAGTCTATTATGTCTTCCCTTGGTCTCAGACTTAATAAAAAAATACGAGTACTAGGCTGGCAATATTTTGGCGGACCAATCATTATTAAGATTGAAGACAGAAACATCGCTATAGGGCGTGTTCTGGCACAGCAAATAAAATTAGCTGTGGAGTAGATTGTATCGTTTAATCAAGATCAAATATCTTCAAATAAGTGATACGCCAGTGAACTCGTCTAGCTACGCTGAACATCGGGGAATCAGATGGGGATTCTACCCCACCTGATTGATAGTTCCCACTTAAAAGAAGTGGGAGTCTTAACTCTGAAAGACAAAGGACGGATAAGAAGGGAGATAACGCAAATTTGAAATTTCAAGATAAAGCCACTGTTTTACTTATGGGCACCCCCAATGTCGGTAAAAGCGTAATTTTCAACAAACTTACTGGACTAAATGCAAGTGTAGCTAACTATGCAGGAACTACAGTAGATTTTACAATAGGAAATACAGCTATAAAAGATAATAATTTTTTAATAATAGATGTGCCTGGAACATATACATTAGACGCGACAAACGATGCTGAAAAAATAGCTATAGAAATGTTGTCGGGGAAATCTTCCTTCGAGAAAGGCAAATTGGGTCATTGTGATTCCTCTGCTGAGACAGGAGAAGTTCTACCCCAAAAACCAGACGCAATTATATATGTACTAGATGCCAACAATCTAGAACCTGGTCTGTATTTTCTTTTGCAAATTTTGGAGCATGGAATACCAACGCTTGTAGCTCTAAACCGTACTGATTTAGCACATGAAAAGGGATATGTTATTGATGTTACACTTCTTTCTCATGAACTAGGTATAGCTGTCGAACCGACTGTTGCAATTACTGGAAAAGGAATAGAAAAATTAAAAACTACCCTGGCAGAAGTTACCACAAATAAAAAAAAATCGGATTACTCGGCGCTTATAAGGGGCAGTCAAGAAAGTCGTTGGGAAAAAACAGAAAAACTAATAGCAAAAGTCACACAACATACGGTTCTTGACGTTCCTCTTAAAAGACAAAAAATAGGAGATTTGTTAATGTTGCCTTGGCCTGGTCTCCCACTTGCTGTCTTGATTCTAGCAACTACTTTTGGCATAATTGTTGGTTTGGGAATGGGTTTGCGGCAGGCAGTGCTACTGCCTTTATTTCGTGGTTTAATTATTCCTCAAGTAGTATTTGTTGTGGAAAACATAATCCCCTCTGGTATAATTCAAAACATTCTTATTGGAGAGTTTGGATTTTTGGTAAAGGGAATAGAATGGCCTTTTACTTTGGTATTACCGTACGTTATTTCTTTCTATATTGCCTTGAGTCTTTTAGAGGATAGCGGGTATTTACCGCGACTCGGCTGTCTTTTAGATGGACTGTTACACAAAATCGGCGTGCATGGTTCGGGTATTATTCCTCTTTTACTAGGTTATGGTTGCGGTATTCCTGCAATTATGGCTACAAGAACTTTAAGTTCTTTAAAAGAACGAAAAATAATTACTGCTATGATTTGCTTAACTATCCCCTGCATTTCACAAACAGGTGCCTTTATATCTTTGTTAGCAGCAAGATCTATTCCTGTTATGTTGGCTGTCTTTTTTGTTTCTATGCTTGCTCTTATTTTAACTGGCATTATTTTGGATTATTTTCTAAAAGGAACACTTCAACCAGTTTTGATGGAAGTGCCAGATTTGCTTTTTCCTAAAATCACTGTTTTAGCTAAAAAGATTGGACTAAGAATAAAGAATTTTATTCTTCAAGGAGGAATACCTTTGATAGCAGCTGTCGGTCTAGCAGCAGTTTTATACGAGACCGGTGTTATGGCGGGTTTAGGCAGATTGCTTAGTCCTTTAGTTGTAGGATGGTTGCAACTTCCTGAAGAAGTAGCCGTTCCTTTAGTTCTAGGACTTTTTCGTCGCGAGCTTACAGTATTGCCTCTTTTGGAAATGGATCTTACTACAGTACAGCTTTTTGTGGGAGCGATAGTGGGACTGTTTTACGTGCCTTGTGTGGCTATAGTAGCCATTGTAGCACGCGAATTCGACCTTTCTACGGCTGTAAAAATGTTCGTTTTCACAACAGGCATAGCCTTTCTACTCGGCGGTATATTTTCTCGTATAGGGGCATTGTTTTTTTAGGAGTGAGTTTTTATGAGCAAAGTAAAAGTGTTTTATTTGTGCATTATTCTATTTTTGCTTTTTTTATCTTCATTTTTCATTAAAATTGACACACTAATTCTTTTAAATGTTAATACGAACGAAATCATTTCTATTTTCAAAGTCTCACCTGAAGACACTTTTAGCATGCAGTGGATTCACTCTGTAGAGCTTGAGCCTTG
Organism: Clostridiales bacterium; assembly: GCA_021129775.1. GTDB lineage: Bacteria > Bacillota > Clostridia > Peptostreptococcales > NVVX01. Next base: position 3,814 of record JAJOKP010000160.1, on the reverse strand, counting down.
GACTGAGCTTTTTTCTGTTGATGAGGAGCTAAGTATTATACTCACTGCTACGAAATTTAAGGCTTTTGGGGCGGGGGTGCCACATATCATAGGAAATAAAACCATAGTGGAAGATGGATTTATTACATTTAGCGAAATTAATAAAACAATGCCCTCTATTATTTACGGGATTTCTACTACTTCTAAACATACTTTTACTTTTAATAATTCGACCTTGAAGTTATATCAACACGTTGCTTCTGATACTCCTGTGAAAATTTTTGCTGAAAAGATTGCTCTCTATGAATATATGCTTGAAAAACTAAAGTCGCAGACCAATTCTCCGTAAAAAATATTCCCTGCTTACAAAAAACAATGTAAGAATAGCCCCAATTTGTCAAAGACTAAGACAGTGAGTTCGAAATCGCACAAAAAGCTGTTCTTTATAGGCAAATATGAACTATCCCCATTAGCTTTGTTCATAAAAAAAACCAACCGATCTACACTAACAAATGCAGATTGATTGGTTTTTTATGAGGATGTGGTTATTAGGCAATATTAATCTCTTTTTTTATCATTGCTTTTTGCATTGTAAATACTACTAATACAATCACTATCCCTACCGCATCGGTTAGTATGTTAGCATGCATTAAGGTTAATGCTGCTACTATTAATGCCACTCTAAAAAGCGGATTGATTTTAGTAAGCAAATACCCTTCCACCGCTGCACCAAGCGCTATAACTCCTATTGCTGCAGTTCCTGCTGCTAGTATAATTTGGATTGTTGTTGCATCTATCAATAGCAACGCTGGTGAATAGACAAACATATACGGGACAATAAATCCTGCCAAAGCCAATTTCACTGCTTGTATACCCGTTTTAGTTGTATTCCCACCAGCTATTCCTGCTCCTGCAAATGCAGCTAATGCCACTGGTGGCGTTAGATTTGCCAGCATTCCAAAGTAAAACACAAACATATGCGAAACCAGATGGGGTATGCCCATTTGCGCTAAGGCTGGAGCAGCCATTGTAGCAGTAATTATATATGCAGGTATTGACGGTAATCCCATTCCTAAAACGATACATGCTATCATTGTTAATACTAGCGTTAATAGCAAATTACCTTGCCCAACCATTAGTATTATGCTTGCTAGTTTTAGCCCAAAGCCTGTCAGCGTTGCAACACCTATAATTAGTCCTACGACAGCACAAGCCATTGCAACACCCAAAACTGTTCTCGTTCCATCTTCTAAAGCATCAATAATATCTTTAATGGTCATTCTGGTGTTTTTTCTAAAAAAACTCACCACAATTGTTGACAAGATAGAATAAAATGCAGAAAAGATCGGTGTATAACCTTGTACTAATAGATATAACAACACTAGAATCGGTAAAATCAAATGTCCTCTTTCTTTTAATACTCTTTTAATTTCTGGCAATTGATCTTTAGGAAGACCTACCAAACCATCTTTTTTAGCTCTTAAATGTATCATTACGATTAAGCCTAAATAGTACAAGAAAGCTGGTATTACTGCTGCCGCCGCGATTGTAATATACTTAATCCCTAAGGACTCCGCCATTATAAATGCCGCCGCGCCCATAACAGGCGGTAGTATCTGTCCTCCAACAGAGGCAGTTGCCTCAACAGCTCCTGAAAATTCTTTACTATATCCTATCTTTTTCATAAGCGGAATTGTAAAAGCTCCTGTTGTAACTACATTTGCTACAGCACTTCCGTTAATTGATCCTAACAGCCCACTAGATACTACTGCCACTTTAGCAGGTCCACCACTACCAGCACCTGCTATTGCCATTGCTAAATCATTAAAAAACTGACCCATGCCTGACTTTGCTAAAAACGCTCCAAACAAGATAAACAAGATAATGTACGTTGAGGATACTCCTATCGCAATTCCAAATATTCCTTCCGTAGTAAGATACATATACTCAGCAATTGCATATAGTGAATACCCTCTGTGCGCCATGATGCCAGGTATGCTCCGCCCAAAATGTGCGTAAAGCATAAAAACTAACGCTAGTATTGCTATCTCTTTTCCAACAACGCGCCTACCAGCTTCTAAAACTAGCAAAATTGTCATTAATCCAAAAACTATATCCATAGTATTTGGCATCCCTGCTCGCATAACAATGTCTTTAAAAAATATCATAATGTATAAACCCATCACGATAGAAAGCGCAGCAAATAGCCAGTCGGCAATTAGAGGTTTACTTTTCATATATTTTTTATTATGTGGATAGAGCAAGAAGACAAGTGCCATTACCACTGCAGTATGCACCGCCCTGTGAACTAGAGTAGTTAAAGGACCGAAAGCAGATGTATATAAATGAAACAACGCAAACGCAACACATACTAAAAATATAAATTTACCTGTTAGACTTGCCTTGCTTATTTTCCTATATCTTGCCTCTGTGTCAAATTCTCTTAATAATTCATTGCTATCAATAGTCACATCCACTGATTTTTTTTCCATCTGCTTCATCCTCCACTAATCATACTAATATGCATCTTGGTAAGACACCAGAGATGTTTCATTTGTCTTGTTTTGGTCTTAAGCATTTTCACTTCGATGAAAAATAAGACAGATGAAACGTCCCTAGTGTCTTGTTGTAATTATTTCCCTAATTCGCTGAAGAATTTTTCTGCACCTGGATGTAAAGGTACAGGCATTGCAATTCTCACCTTATCAAGGCAGATTTTCCCACCTGATGCATGCGTATTAGCCAAATCATCTAAGTTTTCAAATATTGTTTTTGTGATGTTGTATACTAATTCCTCACTTAATTCAGCTCTAGTTATCATAATTGTTGTAACTGCAGCTGTCGGAACTGCTTCTTCTTCGTCATACATTCCACCTGGTATTGCCTCTGGCGAATAAAACGGAAACTCTGGAGCTAAAACATTTTCAATAACTTCTTTTCTAATCGGTACAATTACTACGTCTCTTGTCGTTGCTAAATCAAGTATTGCAGCATTTGGTATTCCTGATGTTAAAAACGCAGCATCAACAGCACCGTTTTTCATTTGCTCTACAGCTTCTGCATATGATAAGAAATCCGCATCAATATCATCGTAAGTTATTCCATGTGCTGCAAGTATTTGTCGTGCATTAACTTCCGTGCCACTGCCTGGTGCACCTACACCAATTCTTTTTCCTTTCATATCTTCTACTTCAGTTATTCCTGATTCTTTTAAGGTTATAATTTGTACAAAATTAGGATATAGAGATGCAATCCCTCTAATGTTATCAAATGTTCCTCTTTCCGTAAAAAGTTCTGTGCCTGTAAAAGCATAACTTACAACGTCATTCATTGCAAAGGCTACTTCAATTTTTCCTTCGCCCATCAAAGTTGAGTTCACTGCTGAAGCACCTGTAGACTGAACTGATGCGTTTACATTGTCAAGGTTTTCATTTAGTAGTCTCGCTACTGTTCCACCTAACGCAAAGTAAGCACCAGCGCTTCCACCTGTTGCAATCGTTATAAACTGAACTTCTGTATCTTCCTTAGCTGTATCCGTATCCGTGTCTTCTGCAGCTGGTTTGTCTGCTTCTGTATCATCTACCTTTTCTGCACAACCAAAAACTGATAGTGAAACAATTAACATTAAAGCTAAAAATAAAGCAAATTTCCTTTTCATTAGTATTCTCCTCTCGATTTTACTAAAAGAACCTACGATTTTGAGCCACAGTCCTAAAACTTAATGCATAAAAAGTTGATTCCTTCAAAAATACTCTGGTTTTAAAACTTATTACCAGATACACTTAGGGCTTGTGATGAAATAAGCTGTGCAATGTTGCGAAGGATTTTCGTTCAT
>JAJOKP010000135.1 GCA_021129775.1 Clostridiales bacterium | reverse complement strand
AAACAAATGTAAGCGACTAATATTGGAATCTGCAAAGAAAATTTTCTTTCAACATGGATATGGTAATACAACAATCGGAATAATTTCAAAACATGCTGGTATTGGTGTGGGAACAGTATATAATTACTTTGGTTCAAAAGCAGAGTTATATATACATGTTATGAGTGAGTTATTTGAATCACCTCAAATAGATAATGTGATTTCGGTTTCGGGAAAAGAAGGTATGTGTGCGGCTGAAACAGTTTTTGTATTCATAAATACTTATATTGATATGTTTGAAAAAATTGATAAACAGACGCTAAAAGAAATATTTGCAATTTTTTTTGGCACTAGCTCTGAACATGTAACAATAAGAGAAGTGATGATTAAGCTAGACTATAATATGATAGGAACAATAGGAGAAATGCTTTCCAATTTAGCAGATCAAGGGAAACTAGAAGAAAATTTTGCTGTTGATGAATGTGCAAGTACATTGTTTTCAATATTTGGCGCATCTATAATGATGTATGTATACGGTGATAACGTTAATTTGAACGATATTAGGCAAGCGATTAAAAAACAAATAGACTTTATTGTTAGGTAAAATCAAATATGATGTGAGGTAGTAGTAATATAGAATTCATTTGCTTTTCATATTGACATAGGATAATAAAAGTATTAGAATTAAAAATGTAATCATTGCAATCAAGGTAAAACAGAATCAAGATAAAGGAAATCAAATAGGAGGCACTATGAAAACTTTAAGAATAAAAGATGGAATAACATGGGTCGGTGTTTTGCACCCCGAGCTAAAAACTTTTGATATAATAATGGAAACTGAATTTGGCACAACTTATAATTCATACATAGTAAAAGGGAATGAGAAAGTAGCATTATTTGAGACTGTTAAGGTTAAGTTTTTTGAAGAATACATTTATAAGATAAAAGAAATTGTTGATATTGCTAAAATCGACTATATTGTTGTAAGTCATACAGAGCCAGATCATGCAGGATCTGTAGAAAAAATGTTGGAGCTAAATCCGAATATTAAAATTGTTGGCGCAAGAGCCGCAATAAGGTTTCTAAAAGAAATTGTTAATGGCGATTTTGAGAGTATTGTTGTTAAAGAGGGAGATGCTATTGACTTAGGAGATAAAACGCTGGAATTTATCATGGCTCCATTTTTACACTGGCCAGATACAATGTACACATATATTAAAGAAGACCGTGTTTTAATAACATGTGACAGTTTCGGTGCTCATTATAGCTTTGAAAAAATGCTAATAAGTAAAGTAGCTAACAAAGAAGATTATACGTTTGCTTTAAAATACTATTTTGATATGATAATGGGACCATTTAAACCTCATGTGTTAAAGGCTATTGAAAAAATTAAGGATAAAAATATTGAAATGATTTTAACGGGGCATGGGCCAATACTCGATGAAAATCCTTGGGATATTGTGAGTTTATACAAGGAATGGGCTACAGAAGAGAACATTTTCAATAAAAAAACAGTAATTATACCGTATGTATCTGCTTACGGTTATACTAAATCTATAGCGGAATCAATAGAAAAAGGTATTAAGTCAGAAGTAATCATTGATGTATATATGTACGATATGGAAGTTGAAGACAAAGAATTTGTACTAAATCAAATTAAATGGGCAGACGGTGTTTTATTTGGCACACCGACTATTAATGGAGATGCGTTGCCACCAATTTGGGATTTGTTAATGAACATGTCACCAATTACGCATACAAGAAAACTAGTGGCAGCTTTTGGTAGCTACGGGTGGAGTGGCGAAGGAGTACCTAATATTGAAGCAAGATTTAAAATGTTGAAATTAAAGCAGTTTGATGAAGGATTAAAGATAGTTATGAAACCTTCAAAAGATGAGTTGGATAGGGCTTTTGAGTATGGGAAAAGATTTGCGCAGGCTTTGTAAGAGTTAATGGAAACAAAAAATAATTGTAGTATTTTTAGAGAGCCTTTGTTTAAACTTTCTTTAAAATGCATTAAGTTGAGGTTGTTATGAATAGAATAATAATTGATGATGTAACAGAATTTTCACTAAAACAAATCGCCGATAGCGGACAAACTTTTAGGTGGCAGGAAAATGAAAATGGTAGCTATACGATAATTGCATTTGGAAAAGTTGTTAAAATTGTGAAAGAAGACAGTGAAATTGTTATTTATGGTGCTAGCAAAGAGGATTTTGTGCTTATTTGGGAAAACTATTTTGACTTGCTTAGAAACTACAAAACTGTAATTGAAAACTTTAGAGGCAAAGATGAAAGTTTAGATAATGCGATTGTTTACGGCAATGGAATACGCATATTAAACCAAGATATTTGGGAAATGATAATAACCTTCATTATTTCAGGAAATAATAACATCCCGAGGATTAAGAAATCCATTGAAAAGATTTCCGAAAAATATGGCGATTTGATAGACTTAATTGCAGGAGAAAAATACTATGCTTTTCCAACCCCCAAACAATTAAGTGTAGCTACTATCGCTGATTTAAGAGAATGTGGTGTAGGATATAGAGATGCATATATTTTTGAAACAACCCAATTGGTTGTAAAAAAAGAGGTCGATTTAAGCAGTATTAAGAAAATGAGTTTAGATGAGGCAAGAAAAGAATTGAAAAAACTAAAGGGTGTTGGAGATAAAGTAGCGGATTGTATTTTGCTTTTTTCATGCGAACAAACTACGGCTTTTCCCATAGATACTTGGGTAAAAAAACTGTTGAAAGACTATTATCAACTTGAGAAGAAAAACAATAAAGCAATTAATGAATTTGCACAAGCCTATTTTGGTGAGCATTGCGGAATAGCACAACAGTATCTATTTTACTACATTAGAAACAATAATTAAGCGAAAAAGGCTTGTCGCTCACTTGTTTGTTGGGTATAATAGTAAAGAGGCTAAAAAATCATATAATAGGAGACACATGAAATGAAAAGTGTTAAAGGAACTGAAACAGAAAAGAATTTATTGAAAGTATTTGCGGGTGAATCTCAAGCAAGAACAAGATATACTTTTTATGCATCACAAGCTAAGAAAGAGGGATTTAAGCAAATAGAGGCAATTTTTACGGAAACAGCTGACAATGAGAAAGAACATGCAAAAAGATTCTTTAAGCACCTTGAAGGCGGACCAGTAGAAATTACAGCTACTTATCCTGCAGGAATAATAGGCCCAACTTTGGAGAACTTGTATGAATCTGCAGAAGGAGAACATGAAGAACATGCGATTTTATATCCAAAGTTTGCACAAATTGCAGAAGACGAGGGATTTGCAGCAATTGCAACCACTTTTAGAAAAATTGCAGAAGTTGAAGTTGAGCATGAAAAAAGATACTGAAAACCTATAGAAAACATTGAAAATAATAGAGTTTTTGAAAAAGATGAAGAAGCTGCATGGAAATGTGGTAATTGCGGGTATGTACATCGAAATGTTAAAGCACCGGAAGTATGTCCAGCCTGTTTGCACCTTAAAGAGCATTTTGAAATTAAAGAAACTAACTATTAGTAATTAGTTTAAAGAATAAGAAACCGCAAGCCATGACTATAATTAAGAGTTGTGGCTTCTCTATTTGTTTTGCCATTTTTGAAATGATATTCGCATTGAATATTTAGCTAAAGAGTGCCATAATAGAGTTGAAATATATTAAGCTATTAGTTGACGATATTATCGATTATTTTCTTACTAACACTTAAAACGAGAGGTGGATAAGCATGAAAATCATTATTAAAAAAGAAGTAGAAGATTACTTGATTAAAAAAGGAAAGAATACCATTAGTGTAGAGCTAGTAAGATGTAAAGCCGGCTGAGCTGGGCAGGTGCTTGTCGCTGATATCAAGCTATCAGAGCCGTTGGCTACTGACAATTTTAATGTTTTTGAAGTAAGTAATATGAAGGTCTTTGTTTCTAAAAATATTGAACCTAAAAATGACACTATTTTGTTTGCGCTTAGAAAAATTTTGTTCTGGAACGAAGTATATGCTATGAGAATTGACTTGAAAATATAGAAAGCGTGTAAAGGGGGGAATATAGTGGCAAAAAAAAAATATTACGCAGTTAGAAAAGGAAGAAAAACAGGAATACTTCAGACTTGGGCGGAGTGCCAAGAATCGATTAAAGGATACTCTAGCGCAGAGTACAAAAGTTTTGAGAGTATTAGCCAAGCTGAAGCATATTTTGATGCTAGAGTTAAAACAAGTATTGTTAAAACGATTGATCAATTAGAAGAAAATGAAATGATTGCATATGTCGATGGAAGCTATAGCGAAAAGAAGCAATTATATAGTTATGGAGTAGTTATTTTTAAAAATGATAAGAAATACTCTTTTTGTGGGGCCGAAGGCAAACTTAGTTTACTCAACATGAGAAATGTCGCAGGAGAAATTAGGGGGGCAGAACTTGCTATGCAGTATGCTTTAGAAAATAAAGCGAAAAAACTGTACCTAAACTTTGATTATGACGGCATAGAAAAATGGGCGACTAATGCTTGGGAAGCAAAGAAAGAGGGAACTAAAGAATATAAAAAAATATATGCTAGAATTTCAAAAGAACTAGAAGTTATATTTGTTAAAGTAAAAGCTCATTCTGGCGATGAATTCAACGATGAAGCTGATGAAATGGCTAAAAGGGCTATAACTTTGCATGAAACTACTAAGAAAAAAACCGCTGAAACAGATTTATAGAAGAAAAAAGATAGCAGAAAGAAGTGAACTATATGTTAGGAACCATTGTAAACGCAATTGCAATAATTATTGGTGGATCTCTAGGAGTTCTTCTTAAAAGAGGAATTCCTCAAAATTATAAAAACACAATAATGCAAGGGATTGCTTTAAGTGTATTTGTAATTGGAGTGTCAGGTGCACTAAAAAGCAATAATATTTTACTTATAATTTTTTCAATAGCAATAGGTAGTATAATAGGAGAAAAATTTGGGATTGAGAGTAAGCTAGAGCAAATAGGAAATTGGCTAGAGATGAAATTGTCTTCAAAATACGGAAATGTTGCTAAGGGATTTGTTACTGCTAGCTTAGTTTACTGTGTAGGTGCTATGGCAATTGTAGGGTCGCTTGAGAGTGGAATGACAGGAGATCATTCTACTTTGTTTGCAAAATCGTTTTTAGATGGTATTTCTTCGATTATATTTGCATCGACTTTGGGCATAGGAGTTGTATTCTCTTCCATTGCAGTATTTTTATATCAAGGGACAATAACGCTATTCGCATCTTTAATAGGAGGGCTGCTGACAGAAGGAGTTATCTTAGAAATGTCTGCCATTGGCGGAATTCTTATTATGGGGATTTCGATTAATATTTTAGAGATTAAGAAAATACCTGTGGGAAATATGTTGCCATCAATGTTTATTCCTATAATTTATCAAATTATTGAGCCATTTTTTGCGACTGTTTTAAATTTCTTTTAGGTGTTGGAGTTTTTTGTTAAATAAAACTTAATAATTAGTTCATTACAAATTAAGCCTCCTTTATTATCATATAGACAAACGATATAGGAGGTTTATTATGTCTAAGAAGAGAATATTATTAATAGTTACTTTGCTAATTATAGCTACAGCGGCTACTTATTATTTTTACAATAAGGACCAACTTGCGAGCAAAGAAGAGGAAGCTCCAAGCATGCAGGTACTACAGGTAGTTAAGCAGGATTTAACTGAAGTTCTCTCTACTACGGGTGTTGTCCAGTCAAGTGAAGTAAAAACTGTGCCAACAAAAATAGCAGGGAGAGTAACCAAACTTAAAGTGGAAATAGGAGATGAAGTAAAGGAAGGTGATATCCTAGCCTCAATAGACGATGTAGATATAAAAATATCTATTCAAGACTTAGAAAACAAGCGAAATAGTGCATTAAACAAATTAAGTAGTTTAAAGAGCGAGGGAAATATTAGTTTATTAAACAACATGAATAGCGCCCAAACTACGTATGAGAATGCAGTAGAAACATATGAGAATAATAAAGTGTTATATGAAGTGGGATCAATAAGTAAACATGAGTTGGATAAATCAGCAGAAGCTAAAAACAAAGCAAATGATGATTTTGACTTAGCAAAAACAAAACATGAAGCATTTAATATAGATCAAGAAATTGCTCTATTAGAAGACGATATTACACTAATCGAAACTAATATCAGATTGCTAGAGCAGGACTTAGAAGATGCAATTATTAATTCGCCAATTAGTGGCGTGATTACTGACATCAAAATAAGCGAAGGAGATTTCGTGCAACAAAATTCAAAAACATTTGAAATTAAAGATCTGCAAACCTTAGAAGTTGAAGCATTCATTAGTGAGTATGACATATCTAAAATCAGCTTGAATCAGGAAGTAATAGTAACTGCATTAGGAAATAGAGATAAGGATTATGTAGGTGTTGTAACTAAAATATATCCAAGCGCAGAAATTGTTGGTGGAGAAGCCACGGTGAAAGTCTTAATTGATATAAAAGACGAGGATAAAGACTTGTTACCTAACTTCAATGCGGCCTTAGAAATAATAATAAACAAAGTAGAAAATGCTTTTGTTATACCTTATGAAGCTCTAGTGAGCATTCGAGAGGGAAAGCACGGAATTATGATCAAAGATGGAGAAGAAATGAGAATGCTACCTGTAGAAACAGGTGTTAGAGGCGATATGCATATACAAGTGATTAGTGATGAAATTAATGAAGGTTTTGAAGTATATATTAAATCAACTGAAGATGAACAAACTGTAAGAGTACCTGGAATGATGCCAGGGATAGCGCCTAGTAGCGGTGGCGGCGGTGGTGGAGGCAGAGGGAAAACACCTTCAACTTCGCCGTAAGCATAATTTAAATCAGACTATTTTATTGGTAAGGAGTGAAAAAAATGATAATAGTGAAAAACATATCAAAAATATACGGTAAGGGCGATATATCTGTGAAAGCATTACTAGATGTTGACATTTCAATTGATAAGGGAGAATTTATTTCTATTGTCGGGAAGTCTGGCTCAGGGGAATCTACATTGATGAACCTCATAGGCTGTCTTGATAGTGAAACAGATGGAGAATACACTCTTGATGGCAATTCAACGCAAGAAATGAATAAGAAAGGACTTGCAAGAATTAGAAATAAAAAGATAGGGTTTGTATTTCAATCTTCTAACTTAATTGCACAACTAAATGCATTAAGCAATGTTGAGCTTCCCTTAATATATGCAGGTGTACCACATTCAAAGAGGAAAAAAATTGCGAAAGAAATGCTTGAAAAAGTAGGTTTAGGAGATAGAATGCACCATAAACCCAATGAGTTATCTGGCGGACAAAAACAACGGGTTGCGATTGCAAGAGCTTTGGTCAACAATCCAGCATTAATACTTGCAGATGAACCTACAGGGAACCTAGACTCAGCGACTACAAAAGAAATTTTACAAATGTTAATCAAGTTAAATAATGAAGGAACTACAATAGCTATCGTTACACACGAAAGCGAAGTTGCTGCCATTACTAAAAGATCTTTACGATTTGCAGATGGATATCTTATTGAAGATAAGGAAGTAGTATAGTGATATTTATAGAAGCGTTTAGAATTGCTTTGAGTGCTATATATGCTAATAAAATGCGAACATTACTAACTCTTTTAGGTTTACTAATAGGAATTGCTTCTGTAATTGCTGTAATATCTCTTGGAGATGCAAGTATGGCATCTGTAGAAAAAGAGCTAGCGACCTTAGGCTTAAACAAAATATCAATTATGCATGCAAGAGGCGAAACACTATCAGCTGATGAGAAGTTAACGCTAGATGATACTGACAGAATACTAGAAAGGTTTAGTAGACAGATTGAGTCTATATCGCCTAAAATCACAAGATCAGTTACAATTAAAGAAGATATTGATGATACTCAAATCAGTTTGGAAGGTGTGTCAGAGCAATTTGATGAGCTTGAAGATTTGACTCTCTCAATGGGGAGATTCATTAATGAATTTGAAATTGAGGACAGAAAAAATTCTATAGTAATTGACGCGGATTTATCAGAAAGCTTATTTGGTTTGCGTAACCCAATAGGAAAAAGAGTTTTTATTCAAACTGGCAAAACTAGCAGTGCATTTTTAATTGTAGGGGTTTATGAGAAAGAAGAAACACTATTACGTTCACATACTTTTACAATTTTTAATTGAAGCAGTAACGGTTTCTTTGTTAGGAGGACTACTCGGTATAGGGTTTGGTTATCTCATAACAACATTTGCAGGAGATGCAATGAATATCCCTACGAGCATATCAATAAAAGCAATAATAATTGCAACATCATTTTCAATTGGCATAGGCTTATTCTTTGGGATTTATCCTGCTAATAAAGCTGCAAAACTAGATCCAATTGTTGCCCTTAGATACGAGTAAATAATTAGCAGTCAGACATGGGAGTCAGACATGGGGACAGGGACTCGTCTGACTCAGCAGGGGCATCTCTTGTGGGTGCCCGCATTAGAACCAGACAAGTCCCTGTGTCTGACAATAATAATATTTTAATGAATGGAGAAAGCAATATGAAGAAAAAAATACTGTTGTCATACGTCATTTTAATAATGGTTCCATATCTACTATTTTCAATAGCAGGCTTCTTCATAATGCATGAAGTAAGGCAAGATATTAATCAAGAGTTTAGGCAATCTAATTTTGAAGAGCGAGGAACTAGCAGTTATAGATTAGCGCCAAAAGGTGTGTTTGAGAATAGAATAAGAGATAGATTTTTAAGAACAGGAGCATTGTCTTTTATATTCTATACAGTGATTCACTTAATATTTATCTCTTATGTAATACGTTTAATAATAAAACCACTAAACAAAATGAAAACAGCAGTCAATGCAATTAAAGACAATAGATTAGACTTTGAAATTGAATATAAAGATAAAGACGAAATAGGCGAAGTTTTCTTGGCATTTGATGAAATGAGATTACAGCTTAAAGAAGCAAAGATGGTGCAAAAACAATACGAACAAAATAGAAAGAATTTAATTGCAAACATCAGCCACGATCTTAGAACACCAATCACTGCAATAAAAGGGTATGCAGATAGGGTAATTGATAAAGTAGCAAATACACCGGAGAAAGTAGAAAAATATTGCAGAACAATTCGATCAAATGCAGAAAATATGGATAGCTTAATAAACGAACTCACAATGCTTTCCAAGTTAGATGTTGATAAAATTGATTTTAAATATGAAGAAGTTAATCTTATCAAGTATATGCGTGATTGTTTTGAGGATTGGCAATATATTATTGACAGTGAGAATATACTATTTTCGGTTGAATTTAATGATATTAAAGAGGCAAAAGCAAGTATAGATCGAGAACATATTAAGAGAGTAATGAACAATATTATTGGCAATGCTGTAAATCATCTAGACAAAAGCAACTCCAAAATAGAGATTATTCTTGGGCAGAGTGGTTCGGATTATATTATATCAATAAGGGACAATGGAGCAGGAATTCCAAAGAACAAAATAGAATATATATTTGACAGATTTTATAGAGCCGATGATTCAAGAAATAATCCTACGGAAGGTAGCGGGCTTGGGCTCACAATTGCAAAAGAAATTGTAGAAACACATGGTGGTGAAATATGGGCAGACAGCGATTTAGAGATAGGAACCTCAATTAGTTTTTCACTAATAAAACTGGAGGAAGAGGAATGAGAAAAATTCTAATAATTGAAGATGAAAAAAGCATAGCGGAACTGCAAAGAGATTATTTAGAGATTAACGGATTTAAAGTTGAAATTGCAAATGATGGCAAGGCAGGGCTAGATCTTGCAGTTAATAACGAGTATGATTTAATTATATTAGATTTAATGTTACCAGAGATAGATGGGTTTCCAATATGCAAGGAAGTTAGAAAACATAAAGATGTGTCTATTATGATGGTATCAACAAGAGTGGAAGACATCGATAAAATTAGAGGGCTAGGCTTAGGTGCAGATGACTATATGACAAAACCGCTTAGTCCCCAAGAACTTGTAGCAAGAGTGAAATCTCACATTCAGAGGTACGAAAGACTTACATCAAAAAAAGAAACTAACGAGGAAGACTATATTAAAATAAGGGATCTAAGATTAGAATTAAAATCAAGGCGTGTTTATGTAAATGCAAAAGAAGCTATTCTAACCAATAAAGAATTCGATGTGTTGCTTCTTTTAGCAGAGAATCCGAATGTAGTTTTTAGTAAAGATAAATTATTTGATAGAATTTGGGGGTATGATTCTTTCGGTGAAATATCCACAGTAGCAGTTCATATAAGGCGTATAAGAGAAAAGATAGAAGCAGACCCATCAAATCCAGAATATATTGAAACTATTTGGGGTGTGGGGTATAGGTTTATGAAAGTTTAATACTTGAGGAGTGAAGTTAAATGAAGTGCTTAGATTTTAGAAGCGACACCGTTACATTGCCTACAGATAAGATGAGAAAAGCAGTGGCAGGAGCAATTGTAGGAGACGACGTTTATGGTGATGATCCTACGGTAAATAGGTTAGAAGAATTAGCGGCATCAATGCTAGGAAAAGAGGCAGCATTGTTTGTACCAAGTGGGACTTTCGCTAATCAAGTAGCAATTTTGACACATACTAATAGAGGCGATGAGATACTTGTAGGGCATGATTCGCATATTATTATGCATGAAGTTGGGGCAGCTGCTGTAATTGCGGGAGTACAGCTAAACTTAGTTAATTCAGTTTTGGGGCATTTTGACATTTATGAGCTTGAAAAAAAGATAAGATCTACTGACGATATTCACTATCCAACTACAGGTTTAATTTGTGTGGAAAATGCACATGGTTCTGGGAAAGTAGTTTCCTTAGAAAACATGAGAGAAGTTTATGAGACTGCTAAGAAGAAAAACATACCAGTTCACTTAGATGGAGCAAGGATATTTAATGCAGCAACATTTCTAGGTGTTAGTGTAAAGGATATTGCTAAGCATGCAGATACAATCAACGCCTGTTTGTCAAAAGGACTAGGCGCTCCGATAGGGTCAGTGCTTATAGGGACAAAAGCTTTTATTACTAAAGCGAGAAAAAATAGAAAGCTCATGGGCGGTGGAATGAGGCAAGCTGGAATTATTGCTGCTGCGGGGATTATTGCGCTAGAAGAAATGACCAAGAGACTACAAGAGGATCACGAGAATGCTAAATATATGGCTGACTTGTTGTCTAGGATAGAAGGAGTTGAAATTATTTGGGATAGACTAGACATCAATATGGTCTTTTTCAAAATAGAAGATGGAATAATAGAAGAAAAAGAATTAGTTGGTAGATTACTAGAAAAAAGTATTAAAGTAAATGGCACGGAAGATGGGGAGTATAGATTTGTTACGCACTTGAATACTAACAAAGAAGATGTAGAAAAGTTGTGTATTGTGTTGAGTGAACTTATTTAGTTGTCATACTGAGCCCATTTGCAAGAACGAGTCTCTGCTCTACGAGAGCAAAGTCTGGGTGGAGTAGTGTCAAATGAAACTTCCCCTTATCAACAGGTAACTGCAGATATGAATTCAGGAAAATAAGGATGTGCAAATTTGAATAAAGAAAAAAAAGATATAAGAGTTGTAGTAGGAATGTCGGGTGGTGTTGATTCAACGGTTGCAGCCTTTTTGTTAAAGGAAGAAGGCTATGATGTCGTTGCAATTTTCATGAAAAACTGGGATGAAAAAGATCCGGATGGAATATGTACAGCAACAGATGACTATATAGATGTTAGACGTGTTTGTGACCAAATGGGAATCCCATATTATACGGTTAATTTTGAAAAAGAATATTGGGACAGAGTGTTCACATATTTTCTGCATGAATACAAGGTTGGGAGAACACCTAATCCAGATGTGATGTGCAATAAAGAAATTAAATTCAAGGTTTTCTTAGATTATGCAATCAAACTTGAAGCCGACTACTTAGCAACAGGACATTATGCTCAGATTGATTATATTAATGGGGAATATAGACTGTTAAGAGGAGTAGATTCAAACAAAGACCAAACATACTTCTTGAATGTACTTGGGCAATACCAACTTTCGAAAACTATGTTTCCAATAGGACATTTACTCAAAAAAAGAGTTAGAGAAATAGCTATAGAAAACAACTTCATCAATGCCAAGAAGAAAGATAGTACAGGAATTTGCTTTATTGGCGAAAGAAATTTTCGGGATTTTCTAAGCAACTATCTCCCTGCAAAACCGGGTGAAATGAGAACCATGGAAGGTGAACTAAAAGGAAGACATCAAGGATTAATGCACTACACATTAGGGCAAAGAAAAGGATTAGGCATAGGTGGAGCGGGAACAGGCGAACCGTGGTTTGTTGCAAAAAAAGATATAAAAAACAACATTCTCTACGTAGTCCAAGGAGAGAATCACCCCGCGCTATTTTCTGTAGGTTTGTTTGCCGCAGATGTAAATTGGATAAGTAAAACAAAACCAGAGTCACCTTATGAATGTAGTGCTAAATTTAGATACAGACAAAAAGACAGAGAAGTTAAAGTGTATTTCATGGACGATAATAAATGCAAAGTGATTTTCAAAGAACCACAAAGTTCTGTAACCCCTGCTCAATCAGCAGTGTTTTATGAAGGAGAAGTTTGTCTTGGTGGTGGGATAATTGATAGTTTGATACTTGAATAAATAGTATTTTGAATAATTAGAAGGGGTAAGTATAAGATAGCTGTCTGCTGTCACAGGGATGTGACGAAGTATTATAGAAAGAGTTACAAGAAATGCGCCAAAAGAAAAGTCCCCACGTTATTTTTGCAACATCAGTTATATTGTTTTTACCTGTCGCATTAAGAAGGGCATCATATTCCTTAATAAAACTTTTACCTCTGGTTAAATACTCTGCATAAAGTCCTTTTGCAAATAATAATCCGAATGCGTATGGGAAGTTGTAGAAATTTCTGCCGGCAGAATAGTAATGAGGTTTATTCATCCACATATAAGGATGTAGAAAATTATGGTCAACTGCATTGCCATAAGCAGTTTTTTGTGACTTAATAATTAAATCTTTTAGTTCATTGACTGATAGCTCGTGATTTTTTCTAGTTTCAAACAATTCGGACTCAAACAAGAATCTTGAGTAAATATCTACTATTATTTGAGCATATCCTTGTATAGATGCTTCTAAAAGACTTAAAGCAGTTTCAGCATCAGCTGACTCTATTGCTGCATTTTGCACGATTGTTTCACAAAAAGTAGAGGCAGTTTCAGCAAGAGGCATTGGATAGCTTGTATTAAAAAGATTCTCATCTTTAAGGTTATAACCATGATACCCGTGACCAAGTTCGTGAGCTAAAGTGGTAACATTTTTTAAACTGCCATCAAAGTTCATCATAATTCTACTTTCCTTGATTATAGGCAGGTTGTAACAAAACGCTCCGCCACTTTTCCCTTCTCTAGGTTCGACATCAATCCAGTTTTTATCGAATGCTCTTTGTGCGTAGTCAGCAAGCTCGTTGCTGAATTTTCTAAAGTTAGTTGTTATAAACTCCTTTGTTTCATCATAGGTAAAGGTTGAACTTCCAACAGGCAATGGTGCAAACATATCATAGAAGGGCAATCCTTTTTTATGACCAAATATCTTAGCCTTACGCTCAAAATATTTATGGAACACTGGCAAAAATTCTTCAATTGCAGATAGCATTGTATCCAAAGTTGTTTTGTCCATTTTGGAATTGTGAAGAGTTTCAGCTAAAGGAGAATCGAAACCTCTTAGTTCTGATAAAGTAAGAACTTCGCCTTTAATGGCATTAAGTGCTGAGGCGGAAGCTTCTTCATATACTTTATAAGAATTTAACTCGGCATGATACGAGCGTTTTCGGAGTTCTTTGTCAGGACTATATGCCATATTTCTTACAGCAGACAACGGCATTTTCTTAAGCTCGCCATCAACTTCTATATCTACAAGTATTGATGAAGAAACTTTATTTTGCAGTGTTGTCCATGCTTTAGAACCAGTATTTTGCATGCTTGAAATTAGCGTTTCTATTTTATCATCTAGTAAATACTGAGCATTATTAACAATTTCGTTAAGATAGAACTTGTTTTCAGTTAAGAATGGTGATAATGCTATGACTTCATTTAAATTGTCGATTTTACATAGCCATTTTTCAAATAAAATTGTAGGCTTAGTGTAACTAGAATCAATTTTTCTCATTTGCCCCAAAATTTGAACAGCTTTTTCATTTTTACTATTTACAGAAAATGTTAAAGTAGAATACGCAAAGATTTTGTAAAGAGGCTCCATATATTCTAGCATTAGCCGTAAAGTTTGTTCAATCTTTTCTTTAGCGTTACTTGTGTCCTTAAAATTCTTTTTAGCCAACTCAGTCAATACAGCTGAACCTTCTTCAGCTTTTGAGTAAGCCTCTTTGAATTCTTTGCTATTAAACGATTCCAAAAGCTTGTTAAGATTCCATTTTAAACTCATTTTTATCACTCCCATTTTTAGAACTCATGAATGTCCTATGTTTTATGAAGATTAGAGATTCTCTATATTGTTCTTTTATATGATGCCACAACTCCCATATTAAAAAAACTATATGGAAGAAAAAATACTTTGGTAAACGAAATTATTTTACAAACGATGAGAATAAATATATACTATGGATGTGTTGTTGATAAAAGAAAAAAGGGGGGTTCCAATTTGCAAAATGAGATTCTAATGATGATAATAGTATTTTTTGTTATATTTCTTGCAGGGTGTATTCAAGGCATGACCAGTTTTGGTTTTTCTCTATTATCATTACCAATTCTAAGTATGATAATAGATATTAAAGTAATTGTCCCAATGTTAGTAATATTTAGCCTTGTAATGAACTCTATAATTCTATATAAGATAAGAAGACACATGAAGCTAAAAGATATATATGTACTAATTATTATTGCTGCACTAGCAACGCCACTTGGGGCGAAACTGTTAATTAACGTGAATAAAGAGGTGTTGCAAGTTGTTGTTGGAGTTATTGTAAGCTTTTCTGCTGTTTTTATGCATTATGGATATAAGGTTAGTATTAAGAACGAAAAATTGGCACATATTCCTGTGGGTTTTATGAGTGGATTATTAAATGGAAGCGTTAGTTTAAGTGGACCTCCTATTATACTTTTTTTAACAAACCAAGGCGTAGAAAAACAAGTATTTAGAGCAACTCTGACAGCTTTTTTCTGGATTCTTAATATTGTTACAATAATCACATTCTATTTTAATAGCCTTATTACTGGCGAAGTGTTTAAAATGACTAGTATTGCGATGCCAACATTGATAGTAGGAGTTTTACTAGGAGTACATTTTGGTAACAAAGTAAAAGATCAAATATTTAAGAATGTTACTACTGTTATGATTATTTTAATGGGAATGCTTTCAATAGTTACTGCAATAGCATAAATTGGAATTTGTAAAAATGTACAAACAAAAGAGCGCAAATATTGTGCTCTTTTGTGGTTAATTAATTATAAGCAGATATTGCATTTGACTACTTTAACTAACAGGAGCTGCTTCATCATCCATTGACTGAACGTTATTAGGTACTTTAAGAAGCAAGAATCCTCCTATTAGGAAAAATACAATTACACTAAAAACACCGTATCTGGTATTGCCTGTGGTTTGTGATATTATTCCAACTAAAGTCGGACCTAATATAGAGGAAAATCGTCCGAAAATATTGTAAATTCCGAAAAATTCGCTTGAACGATTCTTCGGTATTAATCTACCAAAGTATGAGCGACTAAGTGCTTGTATACCTCCTTGAGACGAAGAGACCATCATGGCGAGGATCCAAAAATCAAGCGTTGAATCAATTTGGTATGCATAAACACAAATTACAACATATATTGATACTGCAACTAGAAGCATTGTTTTGCCCGAATACATTGTTGCTAATTTTCCATAGAGCAAAGCAAAAGGAAAAGCAGCGAATTGTGTAGCGAGTAAAATTACGAGCAAGTCTATTGAACCAACACCTACGTCAGCACCAAAGACGGCAGCCATTCTAATTATTGTTCCAACTCCATCATTGTAAAAAAAGTATGCTAATAAAAAAACGAAAATAGCCTTGTGTTTTTTGATGTTCTTTATAGTAAAAGTAAGCCGGGCAATACTCTTTTTAAGAGAATTTTTTTCTCTGGGGATATAATGAACTTGATTAACATTTTTTAGCATTGGGATAGTGAACAATCCCCACCACAAAGCTGTGATTAAGAAAGCAAATCTGTAAGCAAACGTAGTCGAAATACCTAGGTTATCACTAAAAAACACTATGACAATACTTAGAATAAAGGGTATTGTACTGCCGATGTAACCATATGCAAATCCCATAGTTGATATTTTATCCATTCTTTTATTTTCAGTTACATCAGTTAAAAAGCCATCATAAAAAACGTTTGCACCTGAAAACCCAATAAGCGAAAAAATATAGAAAAGCAATACTATGTACCATTGTCCCATAGGAATAAATGCAACAGCAGTTGTAAAGAAGACTCCTAAAACAAAGAAGAAAATAAAAAAACGTTTCTTGAACCCTTGGTAGTCTGCAATTGTTCCAAGAATCGGCGCTAATATTGCGACGAAAAATGTTCCAATAGAGTTTGCGTAACCCCAAAATGCTGTAGAAGTCGAACCATCAATGCCTGCATGAGTTGCCATGTCTTTAAAAAACAAAGGCAATATAGCGGTTAACATAACGATTGCAAATGCAGAATTAGCCCAATCGTAGAAGATCCAACTCCATTCTTTCTTTGTAGTTCTTAACATAAAATCCCACCTTAGTTAGAATATATTTTAAAAGATACATAAATTATATCAAAATCTTTAGTTATGTTTAATTGGTTGATTTTGATGAAATTTTGTACGCTTCGCATAGTCATTATAGCATATTATTAATTGTGAATGTTAAGTTAGTGTTAAAAGAGAGGGCAAGTAATTTATTACAAAAATGATATGAAAAATCTTTACATTACTTCGCGAATTCTACAGCATTTTCGTAAACACCACTTTAGAAGGGATTGTAACTGAATGTAAAAAAAATACATTCAGACCATTAAACAACTGATTCTTGTAAAAAAAGTTGCTTAAATTGTGTCAGAGTGGTAGAATAATTTATGAACTAACATAGATTGATGACTGGGGGATCCTTAATGGCTAAAGAAATATTCGAGTGGGTAAAGGCAATAGTTATATCGGTTATTATTGCTTTAATTATTACAACCTTTATTAATCCGACAATAGTAAGACAACATTCGATGTATCCTACATTGAATGAGTACGATTTTTTGATAGTCAACCGATTATTGTATAAGCAAAGCAATCCAAAAGCAGGAGACATCATTGTCTTTAACTCAAACTTAAAAACTGCAGAGGGAGAAAGTAAATTATTAATAAAGAGAATAGTTGCTGTACCTAGCGATGAAATTTTAATTTCGTCGGGACGATTTTACTTAAATGGAACCCCTATTAATGAGACTTACCTAAAAGATATCGAAACTTATGGTAAAGATGTAGAAGGTGTAAAATTGATTATCCCAGAAGGAAAGGTATTTGTTATGGGTGATAATAGAGCCAATAGCATGGACAGCCGAGATAATGTAGTCGGTCTAATTGATATAGAAGACATAGTAGGTAAAGCTTTTGTTCGACTATTCCCTTTTGATAAAATTAGCTTTTTTAATACTGATTGATACAGGAATGACTAAAAGTCTTAAATTTGCATTAGTGGATAAAAATTATCAAAATCGCCAATGATATAGGAGAAGTATAAGGAGGCGTTTTAATGAAAGTAAAAGACATTATGACAAAGCATATTTCAGTTGCAGATGTTAATACACCGATTAAACAAGTGGCAAAGAAAATGAAAGAGTTAAATGTGGGATCAATACCAGTTTGCGATTTACAGAACCAACCTGTAGGTATAATCACTGATCGAGATATTACTACTCGATGTGTTAGTGATGAAGTAAAGGATACCGAGAGTGTACAAAGTATTATGTCGAGAGATTTAATTTGTGTTTCACCTGATACTCAAATTCATGAAGCTTCTAGGATTATGGGCGAAAATCAAAAAGAAGACTTCCCGTAGTGGAAAACAAGAAAATAATAGGAATGCTATCAATTGGCGACTTGTCGGTAACTAAAGCACATGAAAATGAAGCAGGAAAAGCATTAGGAGAAATATCTACGCCAAGTTCTCCGATGAGTTAATATTTAGAAAATATATGCCGTTTGCTATGTCAAAAGTTCCTGTTTATGCAGGAACTTTTGTGCTAGATGTAGAATAATTAATTACTAAACATTTTTAAAAATGTGCTAAGAAAAAGGGCGAGGAGAATTTACTATGAAAGAAATATTTGTGTTGAGGGAATTAGAACAGTTAAGAGCAATATCACATCCATATAGAGTTGAAGTGCTAGAAAGTTTTTCGCATGAAGAACCACGTTCGGCTAAGCAAATAGCAGAAAAATTAGGAGAGCCTCATGCTAAGGTAAATTATCATATCAAAAATTTGTTAAACGTAGGTATTCTGAATCTTGTAGAAGAGAGAGTAAAATCAGGTATTATTGAGAAATATTATTTGCCTGCAGCGAGAGTAATAGTAATTGATAGGAATTTTTTGAATAATACTGATGAAGATGTTATACGTTCGTTAAATCAAGTTTCCGTTTCGATTTTTGAAAAGATAAGTACCGACTTCTATAGGGCTGTAGAAAATCAAGTAGCAAAGACTAAATACATTAGACATCATAATGATTCCTACTTGACTGATGATGAGGCTAGAGAGTTAATGAAGAGTGTTGATGCACATATCACTGATTATCTAGAAAATAAAAAGGACGAAGAACGAGAAGGAGTACATCCATATAATATAGTAGCATTAGGTATTCCGATAGTAAAAATAAATCGTCTTAACAAACTAGTTGAAGAATAATTATAGGGACTGACTTAAGATGGCTATTGTGAGCAGTAAAGGTACTATGCAGGATTTGAAAAATGAAATTATAAGATATGCTCATTCAGTAAATGTAGACTTAATTGGTTTTACTACAGCCGACAGTTTTGATGAATTAAGAAACATTCTTAAAGAAAGAAAGCAAAAGAATTTATTGTCAGGATTCGAAGAAGAGAACTTAGAACTAAGAACAAACCCAAGAATGACACTAAAAACAGCTAAGTCTATAATTGTAATTGGACAATCATATTTTAATAATAATATGATTAATAAAAATTTAATTAAACAGTCAAAATTTAAAGGTGATTTGGCAAGGATAGCTTGGGGAGAGGATTATCATATAGTTCTTAAAAAGCAATTGGATTCCTTGTCAAATTTTATTGCAAACAAGTATCCAAATTATGAACATTTATCTTTTGTAGATACAGGTCCATTAGTGGATCGTCACTTAGCGTGGAGAGCTGGGTTGGGCGTTTTTGGGTATAATAATTGTTTGATAAATGAAACGTTTGGTTCTTGGTTTGTGATTGGTTACATATTAACGAATTTAGAGCTTAAACCTGATAAACCGAAAGAAACCAGATTTTGTAGTAGTTGTAATTTGTGTATTAGAGAATGTCCGACTGGGGCATTAGAAAAACCTTATTTGATTAACCCGAAGAAATGCATTTCGTATATACTGCAGAGCAAAGAGAATATAGATGTAGCTACAAGAGAACTTTTAGGAACACGTTTGTATGGTTGTGATAAGTGTCAAAACATGTGTCCGCAAAATTTTGATGTTAAAATAACGGCACTTGAGGAGTTTAAATCTAGTAGGAATCAAATTGATTTAATAGAATTATTGAACATCTCAAATAGAGAGTTCAAAATAAAGTTTAGTAAGAATTCTGCAGGATGGAGGGGGAAAAAGATACTGCAGCGAAATGCAATTATTGCACTAGGAAATCAGAAAAATAAAGATGCTTTGCCTTACATATTTCCGTTTTTAAGTGATGCCAGAGCAGAAATAAGAGAATATGCTAAATGGGCTATTAATAAGATAGATAGTGATCAACAATTTTTTTGAAAATACCCCTTTACAAAGAACGAATGTTCGTGTACAATATATTTAAGAACATTTGTACGCTTGCGAAGTATTTGTTTTTGGCGTGATAATGAAACGATTACGAGAGGGGAAGATAATTATGATAGTTTTTGTTTTTAGTGGTAAAGTAAAAGACCTAAGAAGTTATTTAAAAAAATGGAGAAAAAAAAATACTTAGAGGGAGAAATTTTAATGAGAAAATTGATTTTTCGGTGGGTTGTAAGTGCGGTTTCAATTTATGTTATTGCATCACTATTTGTTGGTATTCACGTAACGGGGTTTGTGCCTGCTTTAGTAGCGGCTATGGTTCTTGGTATTGTGAATACTCTGATTAGACCTTTGTTACTTATTTTAACTTTACCTGTAAATCTTTTAACCTTAGGGTTGTTTACATTTGTTATTAATGGATTTGTGTTAAAGTTAACAGCAGTTTTAGTTGCGGGATTCGAAGTAAGAGGTGTGATGACGGCGATACTAGGATCAATTTTTATCAGCATTGTAAATATGTTGATAGGAAGTTTAGTTGGGACGAAAGATGATTAAAATCTAATAGCGAAAAGGTTTTAGATTAAAAATGCATGTGAGTTTAAAACCAATTGCCAATTTATCAATTGGTTTTTTTGCTTTATGATTTTAGGAAACGAAAAATGATTTTTGCCATACTTTGAAATTACGGCAAAAAAAAGTATGAAGCTACAAAACTAGTGCTTTTTCTTTGAAGGATAATTCTATTTTGAAATTGAAATGTAATTATTGAATATATAATTAAGGGAGGAGATATTTTGGAATCATTTTACGAAGTACAAGGTAATAAATTGATAGTAACTTTGAATGGAGAATTAGATCATCATACGGCGAAAAGCATTCGTACTGAGTTAGATCAGGTAGTTTTAAAAAAGAGAATAGAAAATCTGATTTTCGACATGAGTCAATTGCGTTTTATAGATAGCTCTGGAATAGGTTTGATTTTAGCACGATACAAGAATATTCTTAATATTGGGGGTAAAGTTGCAGTGGTAAATGTTTCAAGTAGAGTCGATAAAATTTTTATGATGTCAGGATTGTATAGAGTAATTACCAAGTACGAAAATACGAGCATAGCTCTTAAGCACATGTGAAGGAAGTGAAATTATGGAATATAATAATTATATGAAAGTAGAATTTGAAAGCAAATCACATAATGAGGCTTTTGGCAGAGTAGTAGTTGCTGCTTTTGTAGCTCAACTAGATCCTACGATTGAAGAAATAACGGATATAAAAACTGCTGTTTCAGAGGCAGTAACCAATGCAATTATTCATGTATACGAAAATAAAATTGGATTAATAACAATTGTTGTTGTAATTAAAGGAAAAGAGATTGAAATAGATGTATCTGACAATGGCAAGGGTATAGAAAATGTTGCTAAAGCGATGGAACCTCTGTATACTTCGAAACCAGAATTAGAGCGTTCAGGTATAGGTTTCACCGTTATGGAAACTTTTATGGATGTAGTAAAAGTATACTCTAAGGTTGGTGAAGGAACAAGAATCAGACTGTCAAAAAGAATAGAAAAATTTGATTCAGAAGTAAGGGAAGTAAAATGAACTTACCAGTGCATAGCACCAATCAAAATAGAATTTTAGAGCATGAAGAAACAATGGAGCTTATTGGAAAATCACAAGCAGGCGATTTGAAAGCACAGGAGGTGTTGGTAACACATAATTTTGGTCTTGTTAGAAGTGTAATGAAGAGGTTTACAAATACTGGACATGACAAAGAAGATATATTTCAGCTTGGATGTATAGGTTTAGTTAAAGCAATAAAGAAATTTGATACTAAATTTGAAGTGAAATTTTCTACTTATGCAGTACCAATGATAATCGGTGAAATTAAGAGGTTTTTAAGAGATGACGGTATAATAAAAGTATCGCGATTTTTGAAACAAACAGCTACTAAAATTAAGTATTCTAAAGAGCAATTATCAAAAAAACTTGGACGCGAGGCAAAGTTACATGAAATAGCAGAGGATCTAAATATAGCTAAAGAAGAAATTGTTGTAGCACTAGATTCAAGTATGCAACCAGAATATTTACATGATGTGATTTATCAAGATGAAGGAGATCCCGTTTACTTAGTCGATAAAATTGAAGACAAAAATGTAATTGAGGATGAAGTGATTATAGATAAAATTTTGTTAAAAAGCGTTATATCCAAGTTAGGGTCCGGTGTTTGTAAAAATAGGAGGAACAGGCGCAACAATTCCTATTCCTGGGTTTGGATATGCTTTGGCAAAAGGAGCAATCAAAGCCGTAGACCAGGATGGTATTGTGGGAGCATTCACAGGCGGGGTGGAAGCTACAGCAGGAGGAATAGCAGTGGCAATAGTTTTTGGGTATATAATGGCAATTCTTTTTGACCCTAAAGTTAAATCATGAACATAAACCTACAGATTATATGATATTCACTATGCTTATACAGACGAAGCGGCTGAGATTGTTAGTTATCGAATTGATAATATTAAAAGGAGCTACGAGTAAAAATCGTAGCTCCTTTTAAACTAATTGTTTATATCGTTGCTATTTTCATTTTGAGTATTATTTATTTCCTCATCGATGTTTTCTTCGGCTCCCTCAATGTTCTCTGCTTCTGGATCTCCTAAAATTGTGTCTCGCAAAAAATCTTGAAAAGGAATGTCTAGTGACCAATCAACAAGTGGGTCGAAATATTCAGTTGGCAATTCGTAAACAAAATCACTTGGTTTAATAAAAACATAGTCCTCAGGATTAGCAGGTATATTACCTTGGCGGTCACGAAGAATGTGTTCTTCAGGAATGAAAGGAACACGCCTTTGGGTAAATACCCTTGATTCAATTTCCCACGGCGGAGTAAATTCTGTAGCAAGTTTACCACTTGGAACATGAATATCAGCAAGCACGTGAACATCGCAGTACTCAGTAGGCTGAGTTCCGCGAATAAATATTTCAGTGCGAACAGTGCTGCCACGTGGGTCATTATGACAATGAGTCGTTGGTAATTTCCCAGACTTTGTACAAATTCTTACTCGTATAATGTTCTCTGGTTCAACAAATTCTTTTGCCTCATAGTTTTCGTGGATTCTAGCCATTATTTTTTGCCATAACTTAGCTGTTACGCTGCTTCCTTCGAGCATTTCTGCAGGCAAATCAAAACCTATCCACACACCTCCGATGTAGTATGGTGTATATCCGATGAACCAAACATCTTTATTGTAAGATGTTGTCCCGGTTTTTCCTGCAACTGGGATTTCTAAGTTATGATCTCTAATCTTAGCACGCGAGCCAGTCCCAGCAGTAATGGATGATCTTAGCAAATCAGTCATAATATATGCAACTTGTGGAGTCAGAACTCTTTCAAAGGTAGGATTATTATGCACTAATAAATTGCCATGTCTATCATAAATTTTGGTAAAAGTAATTGGGTTACTACGTACACCTGAATTAGCTAAAACTGCAAATGCGTTTGTAAGATCAAGCGGGGTAACACCAAGTGTCATTCCGCCTAATGCAGTTGAATAAGTTTCATCGCTAAATCTCTGTCCGTTTCGAATAATTGGGTCGGAGCTTCTCACTACGGTTGTAATGCCCATTTTTTCCATGTACTCAAGCATAACCTGGGTTGAGGAATTTCTATCAGCAGCTAACATGTCAGTAAGTATTACTGCAGCTACATTACTAGACATCTGCAGGGCTTCTCTTATTGTCATAAGTCCCCGATACCTGTCCCGGTACCAATTACTAGGCCATGGTATTTCAGGGGTTTCAAGATTGTGATATACAGGGATATCATCAATAACAGTTGCTGCTGTAAATCCCCGATCTATAGCTGGGGTAAAGGTAGTTATTGGTTTAATAGCGGAACCAGGCTGTCGTGGGTGCAAAGCTCTGTTAAATATTTTTTGTCCTTCTGTCATTCTTCCACCGACAATTGCTTTTATTTTAGAAGATTTATAATCAATAATGACCATTGCAGCCTGAGGTTGTACATTACCTTCCTCGTCCAAGATAAAATTGCCTTCCTCGTCTATTAAAGAAATGGTTTCATTATCTTCATTAATATAAGAGGTGGGAAAATTCTCAATATTATCAAACTCTTCCTCAAGGATTTTTTGCATATTGACATCAATTGTACTATATATTCTTAATCCTCCAGAACGAAACAAGTTATGAGCTTCTTCACTAGTGTAACCTAGTTCAAGAAAGGTATCAATTACATCCCTTTCAACTAGATCGGCGAAATAGGACGATATATTTTCTGCTACAAAACGATTTGGGTTAAGGTTAGCTCGAATATCTTCTTCTATTGCCTCTGCATGCTCTTTTTCAGTAATAAAAGCTAGCCGCTTCATGTTACCAAGGACTAATCTTTGGCGTGCAATAGCAGGTTCGTTAAACACGATGGTATAAGTTAAATCAGAATCATCTATAATATAGTGCTCTGTTGTAACATCTTCTTTTCTAAGTGTTCGAAGAGGAGAATTTCTAGATGGATTTCGAGTGATCCCTGCAATTAGTGCTGCCTCTGCAATGGTAAGTTCACTAACATCTTTTGAGAAATATATATCAGCGGCAGCTTGAACGCCACTAGCACCGCTTCCCAGATATATTGTATTTAGGTAATACTCCAATATTTGCTGCTTAGATAGGTGTTTGTCAAGTAAAATGCCATAGTAAGCATCTCGTATTTTTCTTTCTAAAGTTTGCTCACGAGTCAAGAAAAGCAATTTAGCCAACTGTTGATTGATTGTGCTTGCACCTTGTCTTGAACCTGTTCTAAAATTTGTCCATGCTGCACCTAAAATTCGTTTAGGGTCAATTCCAAAATGAGTATGGAATCTTTCGTCTTCAATCGCAATAAAAGCATCCTTTAGAATTTGCGGAATTTTATTATAACTAATAATGCTACGGTGACTCTCTCCTTTAATTTGTTCTATCACGTTGCCTTCTGAATCTAAAATGTAAGATGTTACGTATAGCAGTTCGGAAATGTTCGTTGTATCAATAGGTGGAGTCTCGTTAATAATTGAAGCAACATAACCTAAAACAGCACCTCCAGCAGCGAAAGTTGCTAGAAAAATTAACACTATTAAGATTCTAAATATACTTACTTTTTTAGTTTTGTTTTTCTTTTTATTTTGATCTGTTCTTTTTCTCTCAGACATAGAAAAACCTCCATTTCAATACAAATTGCATTATAGTGAGTTTAAAATCAAAATCATTATAACATATTCAATTGATTATGTGAAATTTTAAAAAATATTTAACAATCTTATTTTCTTCTTCATTATACTTTGTGTATTTATCCAGACTTATGCTTGATACTTCGCATAAATTATGCTACGATAAGAAAAATTAGTATAATAAGAACGTATAGCAAACTAAATATTGAGGTGAATGATAATGATTGATGTGCAAGAACAAATGAAAATAATCAAAAATGGCGTGGCTGAATTAATTAGTGAAGAAGAACTAGTTAAAAAATTGATTAAATCAATAGAAAAAAATATCCCATTAAGAATTAAGCTAGGGCTTGATCCATCTGCTCCGGACATACATATAGGGCATACTGTCGTTTTAAGAAAACTTAAATCTTTTCAAGATTTAGGGCATCAAATAATAATAATCATTGGAGATTACACAGGAATGATTGGTGACCCAACAGGGAAATCTGAGACTAGAAAGAAATTATCTGAGGAAGAAGTTATTGAAAATGCTAAAACATACACAGATCAAATTTTTAAAGTGCTAGATTCCCAAAAAACCATTGTGAAATTCAACGGGGAATGGTTTTCTAAAATGAATTTTATGGAAGTCGGTGAGCTAGCTAGCAAGTATACTGTAGCTAGAATGTTAGAGCGTGACGACTTTAAGAAGAGATTCAAAAGCAATCAACCTATATCAATACTTGAATTTTTATATCCTTTGATGCAAGGCTATGATTCAGTAGCTATTAAAGCAGACGTCGAACTTGGAGGCACAGATCAAAAATTTAATAATCTAATGGGTAGAACCATTCAAAAAGAGTATGGTCAAGAACAACAAATAGTCATACTTATGCCTCTTTTAGAAGGCATAGATGGTATTAAAAAAATGAGCAAGAGTTTAGGCAACTATATTGGAATTGACGAGAATCTAAATGATATTTACGGGAAAACAATGTCTATTCCTGACGAATTAATAATAAGATATTTTAAGCTTACAACAAATGTACATCCTGACGAGATTGAAGATATGGAAAAGCAAATAAATGAAAATACAATAAATCCAAGGGATTTAAAGATGAAACTTGCAAGAGAAATAGTGAAGCAATACTTCACTGAAAAAGAAGCGGCTGAAGCAGAATTGCATTTCATTTCGGTTTTTCAAAAAAAGAAAATCCCTGATGAAATTCCAGTAGTGGAGGTAGAAGACAAAGACCTTACTGACGGCAAAATAATAATTGCAAAACTAATCTGCCTTATTGGATTCGCACCAAGTAATAGCGAAGCTAGAAGATTAGTAATGCAAGGAGCAGTTAGAATAAATGGGGAAAAAATTGGTGATTGTGAATTAGAAATTGAAGATGGAATGATAATTCAAGTTGGAAAACGAAAATTTGCTAAATTATTAAAGTAGTATAGATGTGATTTGGAAAAAGTTAAATTTTCATGTTATATTTTCATCTGCACTTATCCTTTTTTACTGCATATAATGTATAGAAGGGGGTGTTTGCTTGTTTTCGCGTAAAAGAAATAGGTTGCGTAAGTATAAGCTGTTGTTTTGTTTATCGTTACTATTTGCTTTCTCTTTTTATGTTTTTATGTACGTGGATAGAGAAATCATGCCTACTGTATTAGCTATTGGAGAGTTAAGAGCACAAGATATTACAACAAGGGCTATTAATCAATCTATTGCTATAGTCCTAAAGCAAAGCATAGACTACGAAGATCTCATTTCAATAAAGAAAGATAGCGATGGGAATATTACTTTGATGCAAGCAAATACTATGTTGATGAATAAAGTTGCATCTGATGTTGCGCTTACGATACAAGACCACTTTAGTAGGATTAAGACGACTTCTGAGTATATTCCACTAGGGAACGCACTAGGAAGCCAATTACTCGCACAACACGGACCTAAAATAGAATTGGCAGTTACACCACTTGGAATGGTAAATGTGAATTTCGGGACCGAGTTTGAGCATTCAGGGATAAATCAAACTAGACATAGAATTTACTTGATTATTCATAGTACAGTAAGAGTAATTGTTCCATTTAGTTCGAAGACTATTGAAGTTACAACATACGTTCCAATTGCAGAAACTATTATAGTGGGTCGGGTTCCAGTGAATTACGTTAATGTTCCAGAGAGGGAATTAATGAGTATAGTCCCATTGTATGAAGGAGAAAATTAATAGAGGTGATACGATGAAAAACCGTGCGATTTTAGCAGGTATGAATGATACAAGAGAAATAACTAACATATCAATTGACGAATCAATGAAGGAGTTAGAAGAGCTTGCAAAAGCATCAGGAGTAGAGGTTGTTGCGACAACTATTCAAAATAGAGAAACCGTTCGTGCAGCTACATATTTAGGAAAGGGAAAGATAGAAGAAATTAAAAACATATGCGAATCTATGGAAATAGACTTGGTTATTTTCAATGACGAATTATCAGGCTCGCAAATTAGAAATCTTGAGGATATTCTGGAAGTAGATGTTCTTGATAGAACATCTATAATATTAGATATTTTTGCTAAACGTGCTAAAACTAATGAAGCAAAATTGCAGGTGGAGCTTGCGCAGTTAAAGTATCTCTTGCCTAGACTTGTGGGTATGGGAAAAAAATTATCAAGACTAGGTGCAGGCATAGGAACTAGAGGACCTGGCGAAACAAAGCTTGAAAGTGATAGAAGACATATTTTAAGGAAAATAGATTTAATTAGAGAACGCCTTAAAGACATTAAAAGAGTACGTTCTGTACAACGATCGAAAAGAGAAAAGACAGAAATACCTATAGTAGCCTTGGTTGGGTATACAAATTCTGGGAAATCAACAATAATGAATACTCTATTAAAAATGAGCGAAGAATGCGACTTAGAAAAACAAGTTTTTGCAAAAGACATGCCATTTGCAACCCTAGAAATTTCATTAAGAAGAATATCTCTTGACGATAATTTTAGTTTTATTTTGATAGATACAGTTGGATTTGTCAGTAAACTTCCACATTATTTAGTTGAAGCGTTTAAAGCTACATTAGAAGAAGTGAAATACGCCGACTTATTAATTCATGTTATAGATGCTTCAAATGAAAATTACATTATGCAAAAAGAAACAACTAATAAGGTATTGGCAGAACTAGGGGCAGAATGTAAAAATATTATACATGTATTTAATAAGATTGATATTGTAGAAGACATATGCGATATCCCGAGAGATGAACAAAGTATAAACATTTCTGCACAAGAAGGTACAAATATAGAATTATTAATTGAAAAAATAAGGGAAGAAATTGAAGGGGATGTTGCTGAAGTTAACTTACTTATTCCCCATAATAAAGGGTATCTTATCTCTCAACTGCACAAAAGTGCCTCTATCAAAGAAACAATTTATAGAGGAGAAGGAGTCTTGCTAAGAACTAAACTAAATAAAATTGATTATACTAAATACAAGGAGTATGAAGCTTAAACTAAGAGAATCGTTTTGTCAAGATAGAAAAAGTTAATTTTCAGAAAAATAGTTGTAAAATCACACTAAATGAAGTATTATATTAGTATAATATAATATAGGAGGGATGTACAATGCTTTTTAGAAATTGTGCAGGTGGTGTGGTTTTTTATGCCAATAAGGTTTTTATACTAAAAAATGAAAAAGATGAATGGGTATTACCAAAAGGGGTAATTCGTAGCGATGAACTTCCGTGGGATAAAGCGCAAGAGCGTGTCAAGATTGAGGCAGGAATAGATTCCGAAATCATCTCCACAGCAGGAAGAACAAGTTATGAATTTTTTTCTATTACTAGAAACAAACCGGTATGCAATAAAATAACATGGTATATAATGACATCTAATTCTAAGAAATATATGCTTAACGACAAATTAGAATTTAAAGATGGAGGATTCTATTCAATTGATGAAGCCCTAAAAATGATAACATATAGTCAAGACAAATCACTAGTAAGCTTATCTTACAAGAAATATAAAGATATTATGAAGGAAAAATCAACAGCAAATGCAGTTTGAAAGAATGGGATTATCGAAAAGGGTGATTAGATTATGAACAATATGATAATAAATGAACATATTGAGAAAAAAATTGATCAGGCAATTTGTTGGCTCAGAGAGCAAGTGCGTGTTTCTGAGACACAAGGATTAGTCGTTGGAGTATCTGGAGGGATTGACTCTGCGGTAGTCGCAAACTTGATAAAAAGAGCTTTTCCAAACAACTCACTGGGAGTGATTTTACCAATAAGAAGTAATGAGAACGATGAAGAAGACGGCTTAGCGGTAGTTATGAAAATCGATTTGAAGTGTGCAGTAATTAACCTAGATAAAGAGCATAAGACTATTTTAGATAAAACAATTTATGAGTTAGCTGAATTAGGGTTATATAACAAAGAAAAAAAACGAATAACGGATGCGAATTTACGAGCAAGACTGAGGATGAGCACTATTTATGCCATAGCAAACCAATTAAGTTATTTGGTTGTTGGAACAGATAATGCAGCGGAATTGCATACAGGGTATTTTACTAAATTCGGAGACGGTGGCGTGGATTTACTGCCAATTGCTACACTGAAAAAACATGAAGTATATGATTGGGCTAAATGCTTAGATGTGCCACCTGAAATAATTAAGAGAAAGCCTTCTGCAGGTTTATGGGAAGGACAAACAGATGAACAAGAGATGGGGACAACATATAAATACATTGACGCATTATTAGAAGATAAACTTATCCCTGACGAAGATAGAGAAATAATTGAAAGCCTACATGAAAAATCTATGCATAAGAGAGTTATGCCTCCATACCCGACATTTGACTAGGAGAGAAAATTATGGGAAGAATAGGAAATATAAAAGACAGAAAAGCAAAACAAGACTCAAAAAGAGCGCAAATATATACAAAGCTAGCTAGATTAATTACTGTTGCAGCAAGAGAAGGTGGAACAGACCTTGAATATA
This sequence comes from Clostridiales bacterium, assembly GCA_021129775.1. Classification (GTDB taxonomy): domain Bacteria; phylum Bacillota; class Clostridia; order Peptostreptococcales; family NVVX01. Next base: position 6,009 of record JAJOKP010000135.1, on the reverse strand, counting down.
ATGCAACTCTTAAAAATGCAGTGGATAAAGCAAGAGCTCAGAATATGCCGAGAGACAATATTGAAAGAGCAGTAAAAAAAGGATCTGGAGAGAACAGTGACAGTCAGTACGAAAGGCTAACTTATGAAGGATATGGTCCAAGTGGAGTGGCTGTGATTGTTGATATATTAACTGATAATCGTAATAGAACAGCTGGAGAAATAAGACATGCGTTTGACAAAAATGGTGGAAATTTAGGGACTTCAGGTTGTGTGTCATTTATATTTGAAAAAAAAGGAGAATTAGTAATTGAAAAAAATGAAGGTGTAGGTGAAGATAATCTGATGCTTGCGGCTATAGATGCAGGAGCAGAAGATATTATAGTTAATGAAGGCTTTTATCAAGTAATAACTGACTCATGTGATTTTGACAAAGTGAAAACTGCTCTGAGCATGGCAAATTACTCTTTTGCAAGCTGCGACGTAGTGTATATTCCTCAAACATTAGCGGAATTAGATGAAACGAGTGCGAAAAAAATGGTGAGACTAATAGATATGCTAGAAGATAATGATGATGTGCAAGACATTCACCACAATTGGAGTGAATAAACGAAAAACTTTTATTCAAGAAACCTCTGCTTTTTTAAGCATGGGTTTTAATTTTTCTGAATTAAGGTTCACTTTTATAGAGTAGTGTAATATATATTATCATAAAGAATAATTTGGAGGCGATTTTGTGAGAAGAGTGCGTTCGATTAGAAAAAACAATCATGAGAAAAAAAGCGCAATGATTCCTATTGTGTTTGTAATAATTATTGTTTTATTAGGAATATATTTATTTTTAAGAAACGATGAAAAGAGAGGGACTTCTTTTTTTGATACTGTAGTGAATCAAGATGATGATATAGCAGCGATGAAAATTCAAGAGACTAGCAGCAAAACCCTTGATTCTAGCGTTGTCGAGGAAAAAACGAGAAAATAGAAATTACTGATACAAGGAGTTTTTCTGTATATGCAATTCAAGTTGCGAGTCTAACTGATAAAGAAAACATTGAGCAAATGATTAAGCAAATAGATGCACGTGAATTACCATACTTAGTCTATAAGAAAAACAACAGTTATAAAATCTATACTAAAGGATTTACAAAGAGAGAGCAAGTAGAGGAATACTTAGGAGAGATTAGAAATTATTTTCCAGATGCATTTGTCTTTACAAAAAATTTACCGAGTTTCGAAATAAAATCTACAAAAACAGATGTAAATATTGTTGATGGAGAAATAATCAATCACATCACTGATTTGTTAGTTCTCATGGATACGCAATCAGCAGCATTGTATAATTATTATAAAAAAGAAGGAAATTCAGAATTGCATGTGGAATTACTAACAAAGCAACAAATGATACTAGACAATTTATCAGATACTATTGTTAGTACATCTTTACAGAATACTATATTTGACAAAAATGAGCTAGAGAGCATGATTCAACACCAAGAAAACAACATAAAGCACTTTGAAAACTTATTAAGCAATATTGAAAACGCAAACATGTATAAAGTGCATAGCTTGTTTCTAGACAGCTTATTTAGGGTATTTGATGTGGTAAACTAAGGAGGAATTATTTTGAAATTAAGAGATATTCAAAAAATAATTAATGCAAAAGTACTGACAGGAGAAAAGTATTTGGACAACGTCATAAAAACTGCATTTGCATGTGATTTGATGAGTGATGCGCTAACTTTTAAAGAGGACAAGACCCTTCTGCTGACAGGGCTAGTTAATCCACATATAATTAGGACGGCAGAAATGATGGATATTAGTGCAGTCGTTTTTGTGCGTGGTAAGGAGCCAGACGAGGAGACCATTAAGCTTGCTAAAGAAATAGGTATTGTTGTAATGACAACAGAGAATATTCTATTTACGTGTAGTGGCATTCTATTTATGAATGGAATAAAGGGAGCTGAACTTGCACGTAGATAATATGCTATTTACATTTGAGAAGGGAGCGAGGAAAATTCAGTTAAGTTATGTTATAGCTAAAAATGACTTTTCGAAAGCAGGTACAGTTGCTAGTAATATAAAAAAAACATTGCGCAAACTTGGAATAAGTTCAGATATTATCAAACGTGTAGCTGTAGCCTCATATGAAACTGAAATGAATGTAATAATTCATTCACATGGTGGAAAGATGTATTTGAGAATTGATTTAGAGAAAATAACGATAATTGCAGAAGATGAAGGCCCAGGAATAGAAGATGTTGAAATGGCAATGAAAGAAGGCTATTCTACAGCTACTTCACAAATCAGAGAATTAGGATTTGGAGCTGGGATGGGGTTGCCGAATATAAAGAGATGTGCAGATGATTTCGAGATTAATTCTTCACTTGGGAATTCAACAATAATTAAAGTAGTTTTCAATCTGTAGTTACGGAAAAGATAAAAGAGGAAAGTTGCTAAGTTGGAAAGTTGGTTAGGAAAAGGAAAAAGAGGGAAAAAAGTTGGTTAGTTGGTCAGTTGGTTAAGAAAAGAATAAAGAACCTGTAGGGGCTCCCCTTAAAGTATAAGCAGAGAACTAAAATCTATGATTTTAAGTGAATCGCTTAGTTAGACAAGCTGCAAAAAGAGAACCGAAATCTTTGATTTCGTGTGAATCACTTTGTTTGTTTATCTAGTGGGTGCCCGAAACAAAGCAGAAAGTGACGGGTCTCAGAGAATAAAGAAAGGACGTTAGAGATGCTTACAGTAAAGAATTTGGTGGAAAAACTAGAATTAGAAGTTGTTGCAGGTGAAAATGGTATGGTTGGTATAGTAACTGACGTATACATTGGAGATTTGCTAAGCTGGGTTATGGCAAAAGTAGACGATGGGAATGTATGGATAACAATACAAACTCATGCTAATACTATTGCAGTTGCGGTCCTTAAAGATGTATCGTGTGTAATTATTACAGAAAACGCAATGATTGATAAGGATACGATTAAAAGAGCTAATACAGAAGAAATGCCACTACTTAGAAGTTCTTTAAATTCCTATCAATTGGCACTTAGAATAGGGGAGCTACTTAAACAAAATGAATTTGGAAGTTGATTTACACATACACAGTGGTTTGTCACCGTGCGCCGATATAACTATGACACCGAATAATATTATTAATATGGCTAGGCTAAAAAGATTAGATGCAATTGCAATTACTGACCATAATTGTACAAAAAATTTACGTGTTGCCTGGGAAATAGCAAAATCTACAGACATTATTTTAGTGCCAGGGGTCGAGTTAACAACGAAAGAAGAAGTTCATTTAGTTTGTTTGTTTGATTCGATTGTGAAAGCTGAATACTTTCAAAAAGTTTTAGATAGGAATATTTCTAATATTAAGAATAGGATTGATGTTTTCGGTAATCAATATATTTATGATATTAATGATGAAATTATTGGTGAATATGAGCTAATGCTAATGAACGCCACAGAACTTAGTATAGAGAATGCAGTAATAGAAGTAAAGAAGCTTAATGGAGTCATAATTCCTGCACATATAGATAGAAGTAGTTTTAGTATTTTGTCTAACCTCGGATTCATTTCCCCTGAGCTTGAAATAAATACGGTTGAAATATCTAGAAACTTCAATTATAACGAGTTAAAGAAAGATCATCCGTATTTAGAAAAATATAAAAAAATTACCAATTCGGATGCGCATATATTAGGAGATATTCTTGAACGAGAGTCATTTGTTGAGGTAGAAGAAAAAAATATAAGTTCTATATTAGAGACATTGAAAAGAAAAGAACCGTGAAGTAAATTAATGAGTAGAAGAACGAGTATTAGAACCGTCAACTACTGTAAAAAATTAAATACTAGGAGTGTTTGTTCATGAAAGTAATAGCGATTAACATCAGTGAGAAAAAAGGAGTTCCTAAGCAAAGTATTGAAGAAGGTAATTTTATTTTAGATCATGGATTAGAAGGAGATGCTCACGCAGGCAACTGGCATAGGCAAGTAAGCCTATTAGGGATTGAGAGTATAAATAAAATGAAAAAATTAGGAGTAGAAGGATTATGTACAGGCAAATTTGCAGAAAACATAACTACTGAAGGCTTTAAACTCTGGGAGCTACCTGTTGGAACAAGACTTGAAATAGGAGATACTCTTCACGAAGTTACGCAGATTGGCAAAGAGTGTCATACTGGATGTGCAATTTTTCAGCAAATAGGTGACTGTGTTATGCCAAAAGAGGGAATTTTCACGAAAGTAGTTAAAGGTGGCAAAGTGATAGTTAATGATAAAATTTGTATAAAGCTGTGATAACCAAAAAAACTTGATATATATGATATTTAATGTTATACTTTATTCGAGTGGAATTATAAAATTAGAATGCAAGAGTGCTGGAATCGGCAGACAGGCATGGTTGAGGGCCATGTGTTATTATTGACGTGTGGGTTCAAGTCCCATCTCTTGCACCAGTTTTTCAGCTCGTATCTTATTCTATGTTTAATCCAAAACGAAAAAAGCACAGTTAAACAGCGTGAAGCGGCTCTTATCGTATCTTATTCTATGTTTAATCCAAAACTGCCTATTACAAAAGGTAGTTTTTTTAGTGAAAATATGGCATAATACTGTTATGTAGATGAAAACACGATTTTAAATAAATTATGGAATGTGGTAATGAAATGTTTATTGATAAGGCAAAAATACATTTAAAAGCAGGTAAAGGTGGCGACGGAGCAGTAGCCTTTAGAAAAGAGAAATACGTTCCAGCAGGAGGGCCTTCTGGAGGAGATGGTGGTAAAGGTGGAGATATTGTTTTTGTTGTTGATGAAGGCATGAAAACACTAATGGACTTTAGATATAAAAAACATTACTCTGCCATTAATGGTGATGATGGTAGTAATAGAAACATGTTTGGTAAAGCAGGTAGTGATTTGATTTTGCGCGTTCCGCCAGGGACAATAATTAAGGATGAACAGACTGGTGAAACTATTGCTGACTTAACCGAAAAAAATGACAAAAAAATATTGGTAAAAGGCGGACATGGGGGAAAGGGAAATGCAAACTTTGCTACATCTACTAGACAAGCCCCTAGGTTTTCAAAACCAGGAGGCAAAGGGGAAGAACTTACTGTTTTATTAGAATTAAAACTAATTGCAGATGTAGGACTAATTGGATTTCCAAATGTAGGTAAGTCAACATTGCTTTCAGTAGTCACAAGTGCAAATCCTAAAATTGCAAACTATCATTTTACAACGATTATACCGAATCTTGGTTTAGTAAAGACAAAACATGGTGACTCTTTTGTCATTGCTGATATACCTGGACTGATTGAAGGGGCACATCAAGGTGTAGGTTTAGGGCATGCTTTTTTAAGGCATGTTGAGAGAACAAAACTTCTTATTCATGTATTAGATATAGCTGCAATTGAAGGCAGAGAACCAATAGAAGATTACAAAAAAATAAATGAAGAACTTAAATTATATAATGAAAAATTAGCTACTAGAAAACAAATAATAGCTGCAAATAAAATGGATATTACAAATTCAGATGAAAAGTTGAATCAGCTTAAGGAATTTGTCTTTCCCGAGGATATTAAGGTTTTCCCAATTTCTGCGGTTACAGGAAAAGGTATTACAGAACTTATGGTATATGCAGCACAAGAGTTAAAAGAAATTGAAAAATATGCGGCAGAAAATCACATAGAAGAAGTGGCAGAAGAAAAAGTGTATACGTTAAAAAAAGATGAGGCAAAACTGTTTGAAATAGAAAAAGAAAACGATGTATATATTATAAAAGGTGATTTTATTAAGAGGCTTTTAAACTCAACAAACCTTGAAGATACTGTATCGCTTGCATATTTTCAAAAGATAATTAAGAAGCATGGAGTGAATGAAGAGTTGAAGAAAAATGGGGCACAAGAAGGCGACACTGTTAGAATAGACAAAACAGAATTTGAATTTTTTGATAGCTAGAAAAAACGAGGAAAATTAGAAGGTAGTGTCAAAAGTTCTATGAAAAAACATGAAAAAAATGTTGCATTATGAAA
>JAJOKP010000152.1:24911-36616 GCA_021129775.1 Clostridiales bacterium | reverse complement strand
TTTCAATTTGAAAATTTTCTGATAATTTAGGGGTAATTAAATAGCAAGTCTACAACTACATCATATCATCGCAAAGGCAGAGAAGAAGGCAGAGAAGAAGAATTAAAGGCAACTGTGATGTTGCTGTTGGCTAAAAAATTCAAAATAGATATTTTGCCGAATGAAATAACTTAAAAAATAGAATTAGCCAATACGGAACAATTGAGTAAAATAAGAGAAGAAATATTTGAAATTGTGTTGTTGAGCGATGTGGAGAAATATTTGTATTGATAGTTGGGATGAAAAATCAGGGGGAGACAAAGGTTTCGAGGTCAGTCCTTGATAAAGGACATGTTATGATCTCTGCTTTTTAATGCTAATCAATTAATAATGTCCTTTGTTAAGGACTGACCCCCTGTTTCTTGTCTGCTGACTATAACAGGCGGTGCAGATTCATATGGTGTTTCATGGAAGATATTAAACACGATAAAAAATTTGCCTTATAAAAAATCTATAATTATAGGTCCAGAGTATGGGCAAAAACTAGTTAACAAACTAGAAGAACTAAAAGATGATACGGTTAAGCTAGTTTTTAGTATTGCAGACAATCAAGACATAGCATGTGAGTATTTTGAAGAAAAAGGGGTAATATATTTAGGGAAATATCCTGAGATTAAATATGATAACATTGAAAAAGAGGTTTTGGCAATCATTGAAGGGAAAGTAAGCACTGATAATCATATTTTCAATTTAGTAGACGGGCAAGGGGCAAAAAGAGTAGTGAAGGCTTTGACAAGGAGATTACAATGGAGCGAGGACTATCAAACTTAGACGATTATTATAAGAAAAACTTAGAAAGACTTTGCCAGAGGACTCGGTCAGAACTAGTAAAAGTAAAAGTTTTTACAAGAGGACAAGTAATAGAATGCAAAAAATCAGGATGTATTACTGTTAAAATGAAAGATTTACAAGGTGGAGAAATTTTGCTCCACAGCAAGTATGACCCGCAAAAGGAAGCAGAAAGAATAGTTAGGGGATACTCCTTAGAATTTTATAAAGAAATAATACTTGTTGGGTTCGGATGCGGATATTTGGTAGAAACAATCTTGCAAAAAATGGATGATTCACAGAAGTTAGTTGTAGTTGTAGTAAATATTGACGTTTTTAAGGAGATGCTTAAAACAAGAGACTTGCGACAAGCTTTAGGAGACAAAAGATTGAAATTAATAGTTAACAATCGCAGTGATCAGCTAATTAATGAAATTGCTAAATTCTTAGGTAAAATAGATAGAGATAAAACTAAAATGATAATGCATAATCCTTCTGTAAAAACAATGCAAGATGATTTAATTAAATTGAGAGATATCTTAGAACGTATTGACATCAATAAAAAATCACATGAAATGCAGAAAGGTAAGGTAAGAAGTAATGCTGAAGAAAACATGGAAATAGTTGTTGCTAGCAATGCGATTATAGAATATAGAGGGAGGCACATTAATAAGCCAATCTTCATTATTGCAGCAGGACCTTCTTTAGATAAGAATATAACTGAGCTGAAAAAAATAGGTAAAAAAGGTATAATTATTGCAGTTGGGACAGCAGTGAAACCATTACTGAATAAAGGAATAAAGCCTGACTACATTGTTTCAATTGATGCGCACGAAGCGATATACAAACAGTTAGAAGGGAACCTAAACTTAGGGGTGCCATTGTTATTTATACCAAGCGTAAATTCTAAAATGCTTAGAGCATATAAAGGTCCAAAAATAGTTGCGTTTCCAGACAAAGACCCCTATTACGTTAAACTTGAAACTGATTTGAATAAGGGGCTTATTAAAACAGGAGGTTCGGTAGCTACAACAGCTTTAGATTTTGCAAATCAATTAGGAGGAAATCCGTTAATATTTGTGGGGCAAGATTTAGCGATAAGCGATAAAGGGCAAACTCATGCAAAAACTACTGCAAGGGGAGAAGATAGATATAGTATTAAGAATTTAAGAACAGTTGATGGAGTAGATGGGAAGAAAGTATATACTTTAACAAATTTATATATGTACCTAAGATGGTTTGAAAGTTATATTAAGGAATATCCAAAAATCAAATTCATTGATGCTACAGAAGGTGGAGCAAAGATTGCTGGTACTGAAATAATGAGTTTAGAGGATGTTATAGATAAAGTCAGGACATTAACAATAGTAGGGGCACGGATCAATTTAAAAGAAAAATATTTTTGCTTTTAACAAATAATGTGTTATATTGTAAAGGTAATAAAGTTCTTTGAAAAGTGTATATATGTGGTTGTGTAGAATAAGCCTTCTACACGTAAAATATACAAGGTATTAAAATAGCGAAAACCAAGCTTTTTGGACAATTGGTGACTTAGTGAATTAGAAAACGGTTGCTGATATGTAGGATTCGTTGTATCCGAATTTACGCCCTTGGACTATTATATCAAACCAAAGTAGCTATAGCGAAACGGGATAGGATGAATAGGGAAGCAAACAATGATTATAACTTATCTTGATTTTTATAGATTTTTATAACTTTTTGGCAACGGTAAACAATACTAAGTACGCAGAAGTATCTCTGCTAGTATATACTTTGGGGTTGTATGAAGGAATGTTTCCTTCGTTCAGAAATCAAAAGCATATGAAAATAATGGATTATAATATGGACCGTCTTGAGTTGCGAAATATAGTTTTCAATTTAGGAGTTTTTCTTAATTGAAAAAAACCGTATTTTTCAAATTTTTTTACCACAAATACAATAAAATGTTGTATAATGTTATTATAAGAAAAGTTCCTCCTTGTTTTGCTCTTTTGTTTAACTCCTTTATAGCAATACGAGTTGGGACTTTTCTTTTTTGTTTTGATTTTTTGGTTGTTCTATGGCAACTTTGCGCTATACCATTCAATTATTCATTGCTAGTGTCGGCTTCTATACCTATTTCTTCTTGGATTCCTCACCAATAATGTTTACAGAAGAAGCCAATCCAATAAATTGCTGTATAATCTCTGGATTTAAATTTGTAACTTCTTTGACTAATGTACTTGTCGATGAAGAAGAGGATGGGGATGTTGTAAAAAAGGAAGCATTATTTGCAGATTTTTTTGTGCAAAGAAACGTTTTTTTAACATAGTTGTTTTGACTCAAATAACGAATAGTATTTAGCAATAGTGTATTAGTAGATGCTATTAATAATGCAACTGATGCTTCGGGAAATCATCTAGGACTTAGTGCTGCGTACGGTTCGGCACTAGATCAACTAATGATTGTAACAAAAGATAGTGGAGAAAATAGATTGATTCAGATTACAGATACTGGAGGATTCGCGGAAAACAGGATTAACCTAGGTGCTGTTGTTGGCGTTGGAGTTAAGGGTCGAAACACTATATTTGAATTTAATGGACAGACTGTTGATTCGAAAGAAACAAACAACTTTTCTGTGTTTGGAGTCAGTTTGAATCTACAGTCCGTATCGACAGAAACAGTAAACATACAAGTGGATATTAATACGGAAGGTATTTTAGATAAAGTTGTTGGCTTCGTGGCAAGTTACAATGAGATGATAGACAATATAACAGGTCAGCTTAATCAGAAATTTAACAGAGAATATCTGCCATTAACAAATGAGCAAAAAGAAGCTATGACTGATGGAGACATTGAATTATGGCAAGAGAATTCAAGAAGTGGTATGCTTAGAAATGACGAGCATTTAACGAGAATGCTTCAAAACATAAGAAGCAGTTTGTATGAGAACGTTGCAGGTGTTTCTGGGATGTTTGATCATATAATTGAGCTAGGTATTACAACAGGTAATTTTCGTGATGGAGGGAAACTAGTTATTGACGAAACAAAGCTTAGAGATGCAATCAATAATGACCCTGACGGAGTTATTGATATACTCTTTAAAACACCAGATGCATCATTGACTGGAGCTGAAAAAGTCGCCAATACAGGAATTATACAACGAGTGTATGATGGGATGATAGACGGCATGAAAGAAATAATAAACAAGTCAGGCCCTGGTGATGAGTCTTCTTTATTTAGAAATATAAGATCCAACATGCTAATTGATTTCGTCACGCAACATGGCTCAATAAGTACGATTGATAGAGATATTATGAGCATAAATGAAAGAGTTTTGAGAGAAGAACGCATTCTAGCAGGTAGAGAAGAGCGCTATTGGGCGCAATTTACTGCCATGGAAAAGGCAATATCGCAGATGAATGCACAAAGCTCTTGGTTAATGTCACAACTAGGCATGTCGCAGTAAAATGTATTAGGGAGGTTAATATGCAAAGTCAAAATCCGTATGCAAAATATAAAGAAAATAATATTAAAACAGCAAGTCCACAAGAGTTAACGTTAATGCTATATAACGGAGCATTAAAATTTGTGGAACAAAGCAAAATATATATGGAGCAAAAAAGAATTGAAGATGCAAATAACTCAATAATGAGAGTTCAAGATATTGTTGATGAACTTAATGCAACGTTAGATATGCAATATGATATTTCGCATAACTTGAGAAGCCTATATTTGTACATTGGGGAAAGGTTAGTTGATGCGAATATTGGCAAAATCCCCGAACCACTAGACGAAGTGAAGGGCATGATTACTGAACTAAGAGATACATGGAAAGAAGCTATGGAACTTGTTAAGTTGAGAAAAAAGGTAGCTAGATGAGAGGCGAGGAATGCACCAATAAACTAGTTAAAAAATCCGAACAGAAATTAGCACTTTTAAACAAACTGTTTGAGCTTACCGTGGGGCAAAGCACTGCAGTAGAAAAGCCTGAGGAAAACATAGCTAAACTGACCGAACTAATTGATAATAAGCAAGAAGTGATAAACAAGATAAATGTTTTAGATTCTGATTTTGTTGATGAATACGAAGCATTAAAAGCTCAGCTAGGGATTAAATCATTAGAACAATATGATGCGAAATCAAATGATGAGCTTAAAAAATTGCTAAAGACGACTGAGGAGGTTACTCTTCTTACGAGAAAAATTAAGAAAATTGATGACGAAAATGTTAGGAAGATGGGTTTGCATATAAACCAAACAAAACGAGAATTGAAAAATGTTAAGAATAGTATGAAGATAGCTAAAAGCTATGGGAAAAAGAATGATGAAGTGTACTCGGTTTTTATTGATAAAAAAAGCTAATTGATGTATAATGTATATGTTATTTGAAGGTCTGTGGTTGTAAGTCCATGCCAGTCGCAGGCAAAAGGACCCACGTAAGATAGCTAAAAATAGCTGTTGATCATGGTGCGGCTTAGAAGTAAGCCCTGCCGGGAAAACCGAGAGAAGTAGTAGTGACAGTGACCCTGTAGCGAAACTTCCAGCAGGCGAGTGTGGGGTAAAAGACCAGGTCAGCTTCGGTGGCGAAATAAACTCTTGATAAATTCAAGGGTTTTGTTTTTTGATTAATTGTTTAGAAATTCTATTCCTACTCTTATCAACAAAAATACTAACAAGCTTGACCACGGAATTTCAAGTTATTAACAAAGTTATGCACATTACCCACAGCAAAAAGACTAACATACGCACATTATCCACAGAGCGGTTTAAAGATGGATGTTGCATCAGAGGATATCGAAAATTCAACACTAAATTGGGAAACAATTGAAAGGTCTAAACATATTGATTAGAGAGCAAAGATGTGGGTAAAAATGATATAAGAAACATACTTAACAATAGCGAAGGAGATGGGCATATGAAAGTCACTGTTAGTGGTAAAAACGTTGCTGTTACGAGTGCATTAAAAAGCATGACAGAATCAAAATTATCAAAGCTAGACAAATATTTTGCGAAAGAAGTGGAAGCAAAGGTAACATTATCTGTAGAAAAAAATAGACAAATTATTGAAGTGACTATACCAATAGACGGAGCGTTTTTAAGAGCGGAAGAATCAACTGGTGATATGTATGAATCAATTGACAAAGTTATGGATAAATTAGTAAGGCAGCTAAGAAAGCACAAAACTAAACTTGAAAACCGAATTGATAAATACGAAACAATACGGTTTGAGAATATACCTAAGATGGATGCAAGTGGGAATGAAGAGGGCTCTAAGATTGTGAGAACAAAGAGATTTGCAATGAAACCAATGAGTCCTGAAGAAGCTATATTACAAATGGAATTATTAGGACATAACTTTTTCGTGTTTGCTAGCGCTGAGTCTGATGAAGTGAATGTTGTGTATAAAAGGAAAAATGGTGATTTTGGGCTGATAGAACCTCATTTTGAATAGAGATAGTTTTTTAAAAAAAGATGGTGAATTCGCCATCTTTTTTTATTGCTTAATAGTGAATTTAACTATGAATGTGATATAATAATACTCAGCGAAGAATTGTAAGGTAGAATGGAAACGAAAATATAACAAAATGAGCATCAAGCAGAGGGGGAAAGCAAGGATTTAGAGAGTTTAATTGATACTAGAGCATGTATGATTTTAGGAAAGCGAGGATAATTGATGATACTTGAGGCATTATTTTTAGGTGTAATTATTGGAAAATTGCGAGGTGGAAAATTTAAGCGATTAGGTTATGTATTTTTTAAAGTTCCATATATTCTAATATTATCATTTATTCTAATGATAGGAACCTCATTGTTAACATTTTTTGGGAATAAGACTGTTATTGACAATCGTATATATATATACATACTGGCTTATTCCTTGCTGTTTATTGTCCTGTTTTTTAATTTGCATAACAAAGCAATGTGGTTAGTATTATTAGGTGCAATTGCTAATTTCGCTGCGATTGTTTTAAATCAAGGGAGCATGCCTATTGATATGATGATATTAGAACAACAAGGATTAGACAGCATGTTCAATTTTATAAAAGAAGGAGAAATGCAAAACTTCATATCTCTGCAAGAAGCTAGCAGATACACTGAGTATCTGGCTAAGAGATTTGCGCTTCCTAACTTTTATCCGCTAAAGCATGTAATGAGCATTGGCGATTTGTTCATATCTTTAGGCTTGTTTTTCTACGTCCAAAAAATTATGCAGTCCAAAGTATATAGGAGAACGAGTAGAATGCTTAAATACGATTATAGATAGCAGTTGTTGCTTGAATGTGTAACATCATGATAAAATAGTTTGGCAAATCAATTAAGATAGGTTGGGGTGGAAAAATTGAAAAAAATATTCGAGAAGGTATTTGGGAGTTATAGCTCAAGAGAACTAAAAAAACTAGAAAAAAGAGTTGAAGAAATTGAAAATTTAGCATTGAAATATGAAAGAATGAGTGAAGATGAATTAAAGAGTAAAACAGAGCATTTTAGAGAGAGACTAAAAAACGGTGAAACTCTAAATGACATACTGCCAGAAACTTTTGCAACTGTGCGAGAAGCATCGTGGCGTGTATTGGGAATGAAACACTACAGGGTACAATTGGAAGGCGGAATTATTCTACATGAAGGTAGAATCGCAGAAATGAAAACTGGAGAAGGTAAAACGCTTGTGGCAACATTACCAGTTTACTTAAATGCACTTTCGGGCAAAGGGGTACACGTTGTAACGGTTAATGATTACCTAGCAAAACGTGACCAAGAATGGATGGGAAAAGTATATGATTTTCTTGGTTTAACTGTCGGTTGTATTGTTCATGGAATGAATGCAGAACAGAGACGCTTAGCATATAATAGCGACATTACATATGGCACAAATAACGAATTTGGGTTTGACTACCTTAAGAGCAATATGGTAATTTATGAAAGAGAGATGACACAAAGAGAGCTTAATTTTGCTATAGTAGATGAAGTTGACAGCATTTTAGTCGATGAAGCTAGAACTCCTTTGATAATTTCAGGAGATGGTGATAAAACGACAAAGCTGTATACTATAGCTGACCAATTTGTACGTACTCTTAAAATAGAAAAAGATTATACAGTAGATGAAAAAGCAAAATCAGTAATGTTAACTGAAGAAGGTGTTGAAAAGACTGAAAGAGCATTTGCAATAGAAAATCTTGCAGATATATCAAATATGGAAATTTCGCATCATGTTACTCAGGCGCTGAAAGGGCATAATCTTATGAGGCGTGATAAAGAGTATGTTGTAAAAGATGGCGAAGTTGTAATTGTTGATGACTTTACAGGCAGATTGATGTTTGGAAGAAGATATAGCAGTGGACTTCATCAGGCTATTGAGGCTAAGGAGAGGTTAAGCGTAAGGCGTGAATCTAAAACGCTTGCAACTATTACGTTCCAAAACTATTTTAGAATGTATAATAAACTAGCAGGGATGACGGGAACAGCTAAAACGGAAGAAGAAGAATTTCTTGCGATATATGGTATGGATGTAGTTGAAATACCAACAAATGTTCCGATTATTAGAGACGATATGGCGGATGCGATATATAAGAACGAAGTGGGTAAACTAAATGCTGTAGTAGATGAAATCGAAGAGAAGTACTCAAAAGGACAACCGGTTTTAGTTGGGACAATTTCGATTGAAAAGTCAGAAGAAATATCAAAACTATTAAAGAAAAAAGGTGTTAAGCACGAGGTTTTAAATGCCAAACAACATGAAAGAGAAGCGGAAATAGTGGCGCAAGCTGGGAGAGAAGGTTCAATTACTATTGCAACAAATATGGCAGGGCGTGGGACAGATATTATGTTAGGAGGGAATCCTGAATTTCTAGCGCTAAGAGAGCTGAAAAAACGCGGGCATTCCGAAGAGATTCTTACCCATGTTACTGGCTATGCATTTACTGATGATGATGAACTAATTGCTGCAAAAAGCACATATGAAGATTTGTACAAAGATTTTAAAGCTGAAACTAGTAGAGAGCACGAGAAGATAGTTAGCTTAGGTGGGTTACACATAATTGGGACGGAAAGACATGAATCTCGTAGGATAGATAATCAATTAAGAGGGAGATCAGGCAGACAAGGCGACCCGGGTTCAAGTAGATTCTTTATTTCTTTACAAGATGATTTAATGAGACTATTTGGTGGAGATAGGATGCATGGTTTAGTCGATAAAATGGGATTAAAAGATGACGATGTTATCGAACACGGTCTTATATCAAAATCTATTGAAAATGCCCAGAAAAAGATTGAAGGACGAAACTTTGGGATAAGAAAACATGTTTTACAGTATGACGATGTAATGAATAAACAAAGAACAATAATATACGGTGAAAGAAAGAAAGTACTTGCTGGTGAAAATATGTACGATCACCTGATGAACATGCTTGAAAATATAGTGGATTCATCTGTAGCAATGTATACTGCAGGAATAGCATATCCAGAGGAATGGGATTTGGATGGCTTAGAGGAACATCTATATGGGATGTTTTTACCTAAAGGGAATCTGAGATTTGAAAAAATAGAAGATTTGACTTTAGAAGAACTTAAGAGTAGAATTGTTGATGTTGCAAAAAAAGCATACAAGGAAAAAGAAGAGCAGTTCACTAAGGAAAGAATGAGAGAAATAGAGAGAGTTATTCTGCTACAAGTTATTGATTTGAGATGGATGGAGCATATTGACGCTATGGATCAGCTCAAGCAAGGGATTGGGCTTAGAGCAATTGGGCAAGAAGACCCTGTTAGAGCGTATCAAATGGAAGGCTTTGACATGTTTCAGGAAATGATTAATAGTATTCAAGAAGAAACCATAAAATATTTGTTTAGTATTGATAAGGATGCAGGTGTTGAAAGAAAAAGAGTAGCCAATCCTACAGAAGCAATGCATGGGAGAAGGAATAAAACAATTACCGTGACAAAAGAAAAAACTGTGGGTAGGAATGAGCCTTGTCCGTGTGGTAGTGGTAAAAAGTTTAAAAGATGTTGTGGGAAGTGACGAGGTGAAAATTTTGATTAACATAGAAATAAGCAAACAGCAATTAAGCAAGATAAGCGAAGAAATCAAGGAACTGAGGGTTTCTCTTTGACGTAACAAAATTGATGGGAAAAATTGAAGAAAACGAAAATAAAATGATAGATGCAAGTTTTTGGAATGATCAAAAATCTGCGCAGGAGTTATTAAAAGAAACTAAGACTTTTAAAAGCAAAATAGACAGTTATTTAAAATTAGTAAGTGAGTTAGAAGAATTAGAAATGCTTGTTGAGTTTATAGAAGAAGGAGATTATTCTTTTGGAAATGAGCTTACGAAAGGATTGGGAAAATTAGAAAAGGATTTATATGGAATGAAAGTAACTACATTGCTTTATGGCGAATACGATAGTAGCAGTGCTATCGTTGCTATTCATGCTGGGACTGGCGGACTTGACGCACAGGACTGGGCAAAAATGCTTATGCGTATGTATTCTAGGTGGGGAGAAAGAAAAGACTATAGAGTAAAAATACTTGATCTAATTCAAGACCCCGAGGCAGGTATAAAGGCAGCAACTATACTCATAGAAGGCGAGAACGTCTACGGGTATTTAAAAGCTGAAAAAGGAGTTCATAGGCTGGTGAGGATTTCTCCATATGATTCTTCGGGGAAAAGGCACACTTCGTTTGCTTCGGTTGATGTGATGCCAGAAATAGATGAGACAGTAGAAATTGATATTAAACAATCGGACCTAAGAATGGATACATATAGAGCAAGCGGAGCGGGTGGTCAACATATTAATACTACAGACTCCGCAGTGAGAATAACCCATATTCCAACAGGGATTGTAGTGCAATGTCAAAATCAAAGATCACAACATAGCAATAGGGATACTGCAATGAAAATGTTAAAAGCTAAGCTAATTGAATTAAAGGAAAGCCAGCAAAAAGATAAAATTGAAGACTTGCAGGGCGAACAAAGTCAAATAGCTTGGGGAAGTCAAATTCGTTCGTATGTTTTTAATCCATACAATTTAGTGAAAGATCATAGAACAAATGCTGAAATTGGCAACGTACAGGCAGTTATGGACGGTGAAATAGATCTGTTCATTAATGAATTTTTAGTGAAAAATTTGATGGATAGAAAGTAACTACATAAGAACATCTAGCAATAAACCACGAATATCATCTAACCTTTTTATAATTGACATTCGATCTTCTTCTTGTGATAGAAAATTTTTTGTAAGTTCATCTAGTTCACGATCAATATTTTTAACGATACAATAAACCCTGTGTCTGCCACGGCGGTCTAGGAAATTTTGCTTGCTAAATTGGTGAGAGTTTTTTACTGCAATATCTAAAAAATCCTTCACCAATTTTTTATATCTTACTACTTCATTAATATCTAATTTATCAGCAAGTCTATCAGCTTGCTGACCGATTTGCGAGTACAATTTCTCTAAATGTCCTCTGACTTGTTCAGACTTAATGTTTTGAAATTTTGTACTAAAAGTTTGCTGGGATTCTTTGACTTGTTTTGTGTTTTGATTAACTAAATTATTGATGTTAACGGTATTAATTTTGCTGATTTTATTCATGTTTTTGCTCCTTTAATATACTTACTATAACAATTCAGGCAATCTAGCAAAATCTAGATAGACTTAGTAAGAATCTTCCTTCAATTCATCAAGAACCTTAACTATTACTTAAAAATCGAAGACTCTTTTATCTTTTATATACTATCGTCATTAGTTACGGAATTCAATAGTTTATGCAAAATATAATTATATAAAAATCGCAATATTAAATGTTCGCTTTTTGCATGAAGAGTCATTTGGAGATTCAATGAGTCAAAAAGTACCGTCCCTAATGACTCTTGATGAAACTTTGTCAGGCTTCGCCCAAGTCGTTATATCAAAATCTAAACTAAG
>JAJOKP010000152.1:0-24901 GCA_021129775.1 Clostridiales bacterium | reverse complement strand
TTGATGAAACTTTGTCAGGCTTCGCCCAAGTCGTTATATCAAAATCTAAACTAAGGTTTAGGGGTGGATTTTGATGAAACTTTGTCAGGCTTCGCCCAAGTCGTTATATCAAAATCTAAACTAAGGTTTAGGGGTGGATTTTGATGAAACTTTGTCAGGCTTCGCCCAAGTCGTTATAAAGTTTGAGGGCTGATTCGCAGTGGTAGCGAGTCAGCCCTCATCATTTTGAAAAAATGCAATACGAAATTTCTTCTATTTTATAACAAGTTTTAAAGCGACAGGAATATAGTTATCAATTGCATCGCCGTCTAGTACTTTTAGAGCGTTTTCGACACCTAGTGCACCGATTAGAGAAGGTTGCTGCGCTACGGTTGCAGCCATTTCCCCATCTTCAACCGCTTTTAGAGCATCATCAGTAGCATCAAAGCCAACAACTATAATATTTCTTCCAGAAGCAGCAACGGCTTTTAAAGCTCCTAATGCCATTTCGTCGTTATGTGCAAACACAGCATTAATCTCAGGGTTTGCTTGGATGATGTTTTCCATTACGTGTAGTCCTTTTGCACGATCAAAATCAGCTACTTGACGAGCGACAACCTCTATATCAGAAGTGTCTATCGCCTCATTAAAGCCCTGACCGCGATCACGAGCGGCAGATGTGCCTGCGATACCCTCTAGCTCTACAACCTTACCTTTTCCTCCGAGCTGTTCTACGATGAATTCGCCAGCCATCAAACCGCCGGCAACGTTATCGGACGCAATGTGTGTTGCAACGTCTCCACTATTAGCGCCACGGTCAAGTGTAATAACTGGAATATTTTTTTCGTTTGCTACTTTAATAGCACTACCGACAGCATCTGAGTCAGTTGGATTAATTAAAATAACATCCACTCCTTTGGTTACAAGGTCTTCCATGTTTGCAAGTTCTCTTGCTGGGTCATTTTGAGAATCTAATACAATTAACTCGACACCTAACTCTTTGGCTTTCGCCTCAGCGCCATCCCTAAGTGTTACAAAGAAAGGGTTGTTCAGTGTGGAAATGATTAGACCAATTTTCTGCTCATTATCTGTTGCTGTGTCTTCTTTTTGTTCGCATCCTACAAATAGTCCCATTGTAAGTACAACGATCATAAATACTACTAATGCTTTTTTCATGTGTGTTCCTCCTTGTTTTTGCTTGTTTATTTTTTACGGTCGATTAAAACAGCGACCAAAATAACAACACCTTTAATTAGTAATTGGTAATGCGAGCTGACATTCATAAGGTTTAAAGAGTTATTTAAAACCCCGATTATCAGCACACCAACAATTGTCCCTAGAACAGAACCCACTCCACCAGTGAGGCTAGTGCCGCCAAGGACAACAGCTGCAATCGCGTCTAGCTCGTAGCCTGAACCAGCTGTCGGTTGGGCAGAATTCAAACGAGCCGTAATGACGACACCAGCTACAGCTGCGAGCATTCCACTTATTCCGTAAACAGCTATTTTTACTTGATCGACGTTGATGCCTGAAAGCACGGAAGCTTCTTCGTTGCCACCAAGAGCATAAACGCGACGACCTAGTCGTGTATGTCTAAGTGTATAATATGCTACTCCAAAGGCGATTATCATAATGTAGACAGGAATGGGAATTCCTAGAAAAAAGCCTGTTCCAATTTTAGAAAAAACTTCAGCATTGCTTTCATGTCCAAGGCCGAGTGGTCTGCCATCTGTAAACAAAAGAGTTATGCCTCTTACTGCTGTCATGACTGCGAGAGTTGCAATAAAGGGTTGCGCTTTTCCCTTGCTGATAATGAGACCGTTTACAACTCCGATAAGAGATCCTGCTCCAAGAGTAGCTACAAAGGCAACTACAGGATGGACGCCTGAAATAATGAGCCATGCGCTAATGGCGCCAGTTAGAGCGAGAGATGACCCGACGGATAAGTCAATTCCTCCTGTTATAATTACAAAAGTCATCCCTACTGCAATAAGAGAATTTATGGACGTTTGTCTTAAGATGTTTAGCAAATTTGGTGTGGTCAAGAAACGTGGATTTAAAAAAGAAATAATTACTGCAAAGCCAATGAGCCCTATTAATGATTTATATTTGAACAAGATTTTACTGTTCATGAATGTACCTCCGTAATTCCGACTGCTAGCCGCATGATATTATCTTGAGTAATTTGACTAGATTTCAGTTCTCCTTTTATTTTGCCTTCGTGCATTACCAAAACGCGGTTGCACATTCCTATAATTTCTGGGATTTCTGAAGAAATCAGGATGATGCCCATGCCTTCTAGTTTAAACTGGTTAATGAGGGTATAAAGTTCTTTTCGTGCACCAACATCAACTCCACGTGTAGGTTCATCTAATATCAAAATTTTAGGGTGAGTCATCAACCCTTTTCCGATGCTAATTTTTTGTTGGTTTCCACCGCTTAATTTTTTTATCTCTTGGTTGAGAGAAGGTGTTTTGATAGACATGGTTTTTATAAACTCTTCTGCAACATCAATCTCTTTACGATTTAACAGATGACCCCAAGTTGTTGAAATCTGATTTAACGATGACAGAGACAAGTTTTCTTTAACACTCATTCCTAGCACGAGACCATCGTTTTTGCGATCCTCCGAAATGTAAACGATTCCAGATTCAATGGATTTTTGCGGAGATCGGATTTTAATTTCGTTTCCTTCGATTTCTATTACCCCAAAGCTGGTTGAATAGACGCCGAAGATTGTTTTTGCTAATTCTGTCCTGCCAGAGCCCATGAGCCCTGAAATTCCAAGTACTTCTCCTCTGCGGAGATTAAAACTGATGTCAGAAACCCATTTGTTGGTTAGGTTTTTAACTTTTAAAACCACCTCGCCTAAGGCGGATTCTATTTTCGGAAACTGTTCACTCAAGCTTCTGCCAACCATGAGTTCAATCATAGCATCTTCATTAATTTTTGAGATTTCACATTCAGATACGAGATTTCCGTCACGAAGTATTGTTACATCATCACAAATTTGAGATATTTCATTAAGCTTATGAGAAATATATACTACGCATTTTTGTTCGCTTTTAAGTTTTCTAATAACTTTAAAGAGGCTCTCTGTCTCAGTACTGGTGAGCGCATCGGTAGGTTCGTCCATGATGATAATTTCAGCATTCAGAGAGAGAGCCTTTGCGATCTCGACCATTTGTTGCTCAGCGATACTCATATCTTTAATTAACTTTCGCGACAAGCCAGCTAAATTTAAGTGTTCAAGTAGTTTTTCAGCATCGGCATAGAGTTTTTTCCAATTAATATTGCCGAGAGATTTAATAGGGTTACGTCCTAAAAAAATATTTTCAGCAGCTGTAAATTCTGGGACTAGGTTCAATTCTTGGTGAATAATTGCAATGCCTGATTCTTGCGCTTTTCTGGGCGAATCAACTTGCATCTTTGACTCTCTATAGAAAATATCACCGCTAGATGTTGGATAAATACCAGCTAGTATTTTCATGAGTGTTGATTTTCCTGCGCCATTTTCTCCCAATAGACCCATGACCTTACCCTGATAAATATTAAAATTCACTTTATCCAATGCCTTAACTCCTGGGAATTCCTTTGTGACATTCTTCATTCGAAGTACAGGTTCTTTTAGAGTTAGCATCTATAAAACAACTCCTGACTGGAGAATGATATTGGCATAAGGCGTATTTTCTCCTGTTCGAATTACTGCCCTCGCCTGTTCGGTGAGCTTTTTAAAAGCCTTGTGAGATACAAAGATAATTTTAGAGCCGTCAATACGCAGAAGAATTTTTTCGAGTATTGCAGGATTATGTTCTTTGATCTCTTCTGCTAAAACTACTCCCTCCACTTCAAATTCATTTAGTACGGTGTCAAGAGTTTCTAAGAAATTTGGAATTCCTCTTTTAAGGGCAATGTCTATACGTTTAGTTGTTTTGGGAATAGGCAGACCGCAATCTCCAATGGCGATTGTATCAGTATGCCCCATCTGACTAATTATTTTTAGAATTTCTGAATTTAACAATATTCCTTTTCGCATTCAAATCACATCCTTTTCGTATGGCAGAGAGGGTTGAGCTCCCATTTTTGAAACAGAAATACTCGCAGCTTTTGTAGCATATAATATAGCTCTTTCCATGGATTCGCCGATAGCCAATCGTGTTACCAGTCCACCAATGAAACTATCTCCAGCCGCTGTTGTGTCAACTGCTTTGATTTTGCGAGCAGGGTATCTCTTAAGTCCTTGTGAATCGATGTAGGCACTTCCAACGCTTCCAAGGGTTAAGAGCAGTTTTTGTATGCCCGCTTCTTTGAGTTTTTCATAAGACCTGCAAATGCTTTCGTTGTCAGTTATTGGAATATTAGTCATAAATTCAAGCTCGGACTTATTAGGAATTAATAGTGAAATTGTTGACATAAATGTACTGCTTAAATTCTGTGCAGGGGCCGGGTTTAAAATGGTCATCTTATTGAAAGATTTTGCAATCCGAAATGCTCTCTCTAGCGTGTTCATAGGCACTTCTAGCTGACCTACAATGATATCAAATTCCCGAATAAGTTCTTCTGTAATATCATCTGGCAATATATCGAAATTGGCACCTGGGATTACGACGATGGAATTGTCCCCATTTGCATTCACCATAATAAGTGCTATGCCTGTGTGGCTTGTTTTGGAAATTTCTACATATTTTGTGTCAACTCCATTATTTTTCAATGTCGTTTTCATTGACTTTCCATGAGCATCAATGCCAACTCGACCAAGCATTGTAACATCGCCACCCAGGCGTGAGATTGCAACAGCCTGATTAGCTCCTTTTCCACCTGGGAATTCAAAAAAATGTTCCCCTAAGACAGTTTCACCAATATTTGGTGTTTTTTGAACTCTAGTAACTAAATCAATATTAATGCTACCAATTACGAGAATCTTCTTCACAAGAAATCACTTCCTTCACATACATCTTTTGTAGACTATTTTTAACAGAAGCGGGCATGCTTTGATTACTGGACTGAGACGTTCTTCTGTCTAATAATAGCAGTTGAGTCTTTTGTTGAACACCTTGCTCTTCTGGTTACATATCTTAACGTGCGCTTGTCGACTGACGTACAATTAGCTTTGTTCCTAAAATGATAGGCTCAGACTTAACGAATTTGTTTTCGATCATATTAATTAACATTTTTGCTGATTGATAGCCCATTTCATAATTTGGTTGATCAACGGTCGTTAACTCCGGATCCATCATTCGAGCCATATGTATATTGTCAAAGCCTACTAACCCTACATCTTCTGGAACTCTTAAACCCTGTTGGCGGAGAGCTTTTAGCACACCTATAGCTATCAAATCGTTTCCGCAAAATATGGCGTCAAAAGTAATTTTAGATGCAATAACCTGATTTAGAGTTTTATAGCCCCATTCGCTGTTAAATTCATGAGAAAAAAATCGATTATCATGAAAAACAATTCCACTATCTATGAGTGCTCTTTTATAACCCTCTAAGCGATCTCTAGCTGGCTTGCTTGTCATAGGACCCGTGATATGCAAGATATACTCATACCCTAATTCCACTAGGTATTTCACAGCGTCATAAGCACCTAGAATATTATCCACAACAACTTTTCCTTGTGCTGCTAGCCCCTCGACCTCGCGGTCAACCATAATAACTGGAACCTTGACTCTACATAAACGTTCAAGCTTATCATGACGTTGTGAGGATGCTGTGAAGATAATTCCATCGACCATTTTTTCTTCTAGCATATTAATGTATCTTTCTTCCTTCTCAAGCTGATCGTCGGTGTTACAAAGAATTAATGTATACCCTTTTTCATGGGCGAAATCTTCTGTCCCTCGCGCGATTTCAGGGAAAAATGGGTTTGCAATATTTGGTATAATCAAACCTAATGTTTGGGTTTTTTTAGTAACCAAACTACTAGCGATGCGATTGGGGATGTAGTTATGCGCTTTAGCAAGCTTTAAAATTCGATTACGTGTACGATTACTAATTTTTTCATCTTTTCCGCTTAGAACTTTTGATACCGTGGCTGTAGACACTTCAGACATACTAGCGATTTCTTTAATTGTGATTTTCATACTACACCATCCAATAAAATAGGGTAAACGTTTACCTTAAACGTTTACCCTATTTTATCACTATACTATTACTTTGTCAATAAAATTTTATTGATTTTTTTCGTTTGAAAATTGCAATATTAAATGTCCGCTTTTTTCAAATAAATTTGTAGTGTAATTTCAGCTCTAATTTAGTTCGTCAGTGAGATGTATTTGGGGATTCAATGAGTCGAAAAATGCCGATACTAATGATCCCAAGCGGTGTAAACCAACGCGTGTCGTTGTAGTGCTCTTGATATCAGCATGTGATATGTGCTTTGCCTGTTGAGACAATCAAATTACTTCATTTGACTAAAGAAACAACAATATTATGACGATAAAAGCATAAGAGCAAAGAGGTGATTCATGTGATAAGCAACACTGCTGGAAGTAAAATTAATCTTAATAGGATATATTCAAACAGCGCGAGTTTAAGTGACGTGGCAAAGGGACGTTTTGTTTGCCATACTGCAAAGAATGTTTCAAAATGTGGCAAACAAAACGTCCCCTTGCCACACAGTGAGAAAGTAGATCGCATGAACTTACTTAATAAATTCGGCCTTCCTGTAGAAGATAATTTACTAGGTGGAATAGAAGTATTAGAAAAGCATGGTGTTAATTTAAGCAAAAAGAATTTGCTTGAATTTGTATCGGCTAAGAAAAATCTCAACTTCATTGCGAAGAATTTGAATACTGATATTGTTCAACAGCTACAAGGAGAAGAGGTAGATATTCGTAGGGAACCTTTGCAAAAAATTTCGGATTATATCAAAAATATGAAAAACGAAAGACCGAAAAGGTCGTTGCTAACTTTAATAGGAGCAGGAAAAAAATTATCAGCACAAGATAGCGAACGTATAGCAAAAGAGCTTTATGGTAGTAAGATGGGGAAAGATGTTAAAGATGCAATCGGAGCATTACACAAAGCAGGTGCAGAAATTACTAAAAGAAACGTAAACCTAATAAACGATACTCTAGGGAAGCTAAATCAGCTAAAAAACAATGAAGATGAAACTATTGTAAAAACAATCAAGAAAAACATGGAACCAAATATTGAAAACTTGATTAAAACAAAGAATAATATTACTAAAAATACAGTTGTGGCTGACGAAAAACTAAGTCAGGCAGCTACTGCAAACTATGAAAAACTTTTGATGAGTGAGGTTTTAACTGCCAAAAGAGCTATAACAGATAAAGAATTAGCTGTAATGGAAGATGAGATAAAGGAGTTATTAGTTAAAGAAGGTATTAAAAGTACAAAAGAAAATGTGGAATTAGCAAAAGAACTTATAAAGAATCAGGTTCCTGTGAATAAGGAAAACATCGAAAATATTCGCCTTAGCAAAGAAGCTATTGAGACATTGCAAAAACAATTAAGCCATGAAAAGTTAGCTTTGCTATATAAAGCTGGTGTTAATGTAGAGAAAGAACCTGTTACTGAATTGGTTGAGTTAATTAATAGTATAGAAGAGGAAGGGAAAATAATCGACAAATCCGCAAATAGTATAGCCACTGATGATGAAAAAATTAGTAGTATCATTAGTCGCTTAAATAAATTTGGTAGCATGCAAGATAAAGACATGATTTTAATTCTTAAAAAGGGCGTCGATTTTAAGATAGGGCTTTTAAATAAATTAGTTTTGAGCTCTACAACGCAAAAGACCTCGTTTGGAGAAGATATAGCATTAAAGAGCACGTATACTAATATAGTAGAAGTAGTTAATTCTTTTAATATGCTTGCAGATATAGGAATGGACACAATTGCAAAACAGGTAAGCACTAGTTCTTTGACCTCGTTAGACAGCTTAGTATTGGCACATCAAGATACTAAGAACGCATTGTCAATTCTAAGTAGCGGAGCAAACAATAACTCAGCAAATGATAATGCAAGTAGTATTAATTTTACGGATAGTAATACAAAAGATGCTGTAATAGCTGGTGCTTTCAGTGAGAGGGGGGCACGACTAGCGTTAATAAATAACAATATAGAAGCGAATCAATTAAATACAAAGCAATTGTTTGAGATAAATAAGCAATTCAACTATATAAAACACAATATCACGAGTTTGATGATTAAAAACAGTTTTAATGATAATATAATGGGCATGGAACTAGGCAAGTTAAACGAGTATATAATCAATCAAGAGAGATTTTATAATATTGATCAGATGATGAGTTTACTGCCTAGAATAAATAGTAGTGGGGATAGCATATTGCCTATGCTGATGAAGAATAATATTCCGTTAATCTTAAAAGAAGCCGAGAATATGTTTTTACTGTTTGACAATCAGAAACAAATAGGGGAGCAAATAGGAAATGTTTTGAGCAATTTAGAAAACGAGCAAGGGCAAGTAGCAAAAAATGAGGCGCGAGAAATACGCCAATTATTAACTCAAATAACAAATGAGATTAAACTAGGAGATGTTGATTTTGATAAAATTCAAGACAAAATAGCAAAGAGTATAGAGCTTTTACAAGATGCGATGTCTGGCTTTAGTGGTAAAACGAGTGGAGAACTTGAAAAAACTCTAAATAATCTGCTGAATTCATTGGAATTTCAAAATCAGATGAATAAGAATAATTTTGTTTTGCAATTTCCAATTATGATGAGCGAATTTGCAAAGAACTTGCAACTCTTTGTCACGAATCATAAAAAAGGAAGCAAAAAAATTGATCCTAAGGACATGTCGCTTTTGTTAAATATAGATACAAATAGTATGGATAATGTTAATATATATATTGCAATTAAGAATAATCAAGCAGTAATTAAATTTGGCGTTAAAGAACAAAAACATAAAAATATTATAGAAAGCTCTATTAACGATTTAAAGTTGTTAATGAAAGAAGTTGGATATGATATAAAGAATTTATCGTTTAGAGTAGATGAAGAGGCGAGTATTAAGAGTATAATTGAGGTAGTTACAGAAAAAGAGATTAAGACGAGGCATTACATTGATATTACGATTTAGGAGAAAAAACATGAATAAAGACAAAAAAGCAATTGCTCTAGAATATAATAGTGAAGAACAAGATGTGCCACAGATTACTGCTTCAGGTAGAGGTGTTGTAGCAGAAAGAATAATAGAGACGGCAGTAAATAGCAATGTAGAGATCTATAAGAATGAAGAGTTAGTAAAAGAATTAATTCAGTTTAAAGTGGGCACAGAAATCCCCAAGGAGTTATACGAAATTGTAGCACAAATTCTTATTTTTGTTGAAGAGGTCGACAGTGTCAATTCGCTAGACAACTAGTGTTTCTATGGTAGCTAATAATATAGGACAACATCTTTACTTTACAAATAAAGGTACACAATTAAACTAAAGAAAAAAGGCGGAGGTTGTATAATGAGAATAAACAACAATATTCCAGCATTAAATGCACACAGATTATTAACAAGAAACAATTCGGAGGTAGCAAAAACATTAGAAAGATTATCATCTGGAAAAAGAATCAATAGAGCATCTGACGATGCTGCAGGTTTAGCAATATCAGAAAAAATGCGAGCACAAGTAAAGGGATTAAAAGCGGCATCTAGAAATTCATTAGACGGAATATCGCTTGTTCAAACGGCAGAAGGCGCTATGAATGAAATACATGCTATGCTTCAGAGAATGAGAGAACTATCTGTTCAAGCTAGTAATGAAACGTACAATACTGAAGATTTACAAACTATTCAAAACGAAGTGAACCAGTTACTAGAAGAAATAAATAACATTGCTAGTGGCACAAGTTTTAATGAAAACAAGTTAATTGATGGTTCACTCGCAGGCTCAGGTACTACAGGCGGGATCGTATTTCAAATAGGCGCGAATGCGGGTGAAACTATTAGAGTATTCGTAGATGATTTACAAGCAAGCGCACTAGGCGTAAGCGCACTCGACCTGGTGAATAGTCCATCAGCCGGAATAGGTTTAATAGATACAGCAATTACAACAGTATCAGAAGTAAGATCAACGCTAGGGGCAGTTCAGAACCGTTTAGAGCATACCATTGCAAACCTAGATAATACAGCAGAAAATTTAACGGCCGCACTTTCTAGAATTGAAGATGTAGATATGGCTCTTGAAATGTCTGAGTTTACGAAGCTTAATATTTTAAGTCAAGCTGGTACAGCGATGTTAGCGCAAGCAAATCAAATACCGCAGATGGTTTTACAACTTTTAGGGAATTAGTCGCTAAGAATGGGGGGGTGACAAGGAGACGTTTCATTTGACACCCATTGACATGAACATATATATAAAAAAATGATATTTATTTGGAGGGAGAATAAATGACAGTAAAAGAATATTTATCTGAAAGAATTACAATGGCAAATCCAAGTCAGTTAGTAGAAATATTGTATGAAGGTTTAGCTGAAAGTCTTAAGGATGCACGGCAGTTTTTAGCTAACGATGAAAGCGTAGAGTTTGATTTTGAAATAGAAAAGACTAGAGAAATTTTATCCCTTTTGATAGCAACAATAAAAGGTAATTCTGATATAGCGAATAATTTGAGAAGCTTGTATGTATTTATAAATCAGTTAGTAACTGAAGCTGTAAACACAAAGAGCGTCAAGGGGATTGACGATGCAATAAGAATTACAAAACCTCTGTTTGAAGCGTGGAAAGAGCTTGCAAACAGAACGATTAGTGAAGAACAGAGCTTGGAGAAAGTGGCTGTAATAGCGGGAATGACGTATGGGAAAACCAATATAAATACCCATGTTATTACAAACAAAAAACGTTGGGAGAATGGATAGATTTTGATTTTAAATGGCTCTTATATTAGATAAACATTAGTCGTGATCGCAAATTATAGTGGTTGTGACTTTTTTGTTTTTAGAAAATACGCGCGGCTATGTTATAATATACCTAAGACAACGTGAGAGGAAGAGATTATATGAATATAACAATTCAATTAGCAAAAGAATTAAAGTTAAAAGAGTCACAGGTTGCGACTACTATTAACCTTATTGATGAGGGGAATACAATCCCTTTTATCGCAAGATATAGGAAAGAAATGACGGGGTCACTTGATGATGAAGTTCTAAGAAATTTATTTGAAAGGCTTACGTATTTAAGAAATTTAGAAGCAAGAAAAGAAGAAGTTATCAGATTAATTGAAGAACAAGGGAAACTCACTGAGGAATTGAAAAAAGAAATACTAGCTGCAGAAAAACTACAAAAAGTAGAAGATCTATATAGACCGTATAAGCAAAAGAGAAGAACTAGAGCTACTGTTGCAAAAGAAAAAGGTTTAGAACCGTTGGCTGAGATAATACTCAAACAAGAGACAATTGCAGGATCACTAGACGAATTAGCACAAGCTTATATTAATGAAGAGCTTGAAGTGAATACGACAGAAGACGCGATCAATGGGGCGAAAGACATTGTTGCAGAAATTATAGCCGATGATGCAAAATACAGGGACAAAATAAGAAACCTAAATATGAGAAAAAGCATAATTATTTCAAAAGTAGCGATTGAAGGAGAAGACTCAGTCTTTGAAATGTACTACGATTATAGTGAAGCTGTTAATAAAATAGCCAATCATAGAATACTAGCATTAAATAGAGGAGAGAAAGAAAAAATACTGAAAGTTAAGCTAAATAGTCCAGATGAAGAGATTGTTAACTATCTTATAAAAGAAGTGATTTTTAACTCTAAGGCCATTACATATGAGTCATTAAGCGAAGCAATAGAAGATTCGTATAAAAGATTGATTTCCCCATCTATTGAGAGAGAAATAAGAAGCGACCTTACTGAGAGAGCACAAGAAGAAGCAGTAAAGGTATTTGCAAAGAATACAAAACCGCTATTTTTGAGTCCGCCTGTGAAGGATTCAAGAGTATTAGCTGTTGATCCTAGTTTTAGAACTGGGTGCAAACTAGCTGTAATTGATGGAACAGGCAAACTATTAGATTATGCTACTATATATCCTAATGCACCACAGCATAGAATAGAAGAATCTAAAAAAATCATGAAAAATTTTATTGAAAAGTATGATATAGATATTATTCCTATAGGAAATGGAACGGCTTCAAGAGAGACAGAACTTATTGTAGCGGATACGATAACAGAAATGGATAAAGAAATACATTATACAATTGTAAGTGAAGCAGGAGCTTCAGTTTACTCGGCATCTAAACTTGCTACAGAAGAATATCCAGACATTGATGTATCTATCAGAGGGGCTATTTCAATAGGGCGCAGACTTCAAGACCCGCTTGCTGAGCTTGTAAAAATAGACCCTAAAAGTATAGGGGTTGGACAGTATCAGCACGATTTAAATCAGAGCAAGTTAGGAGAATCATTAAAGAATGTAGTTGAGGATTGCGTAAATAGCGTAGGAGTTGACTTGAATACTGCATCACCATCTCTACTTAACTATGTGTCTGGTATTTCAACAGCAACGGCAAAGAACATAGTTAAATATAGAGATGAACATGGCAAGTTTCTAAACAGAAAAATGTTGAAAGAAGTAAAGAGATTGGGCGACAAAGTTTATGAACAATGTGCAGGTTTTCTTAGAATATCTGACGGGAATAATGCGTTAGATAATACATCGGTTCATCCAGAATCATATGCGGTTACAAGCACATTACTAGAGAAACTCGGCTATGAATTAGATGATGTTAGAGAGGGAAAACTTAAGAACATAGACGAGAAAATATTTGAATATAAAGCAGCAAATACGAAGAAAAACGCAAAAGAGGAAAGCACAAAAAGCAATAATAGAAAAACTGTTAGATCTCTACAAGATTTGGCTAGCCTAAATCTCAAGACCGATACTCCTAAAGAAACTAACAGAAAAACAATTAAGGAGAACATATTGGCTTTAGCAGAAGAATTAGAAGTAGGAGTTTTTACGTTAAAAGATATCATCGAAGAATTGAAAAAGCCAGGGAGAGATCCAAGAGAAGAAATGCCAAAGCCTGTATTTAGATCTGATGTTTTGAAAATGGAAGACTTAAAGCTAGATATGATAATGCAAGGAACGGTAAGAAATGTTGTTGATTTTGGTGCTTTTGTGGATATTGGAGTAAAGCAAGATGGGTTAGTGCATATTTCGGAACTAGGAGATAAATTCATTAAAAATCCTATGGATGTTGTGTCAGTTGGAGATGAAGTAACTGTTAGAATTATTAAACTGGATATTGAAAGAGGTAAAATATCTATGAGTATGAAGGGGATTAAGAGGACATAGTTTGGAAGACAAGGAAGGCAAGCGGGGACGGAAAATATGTCGAA
This sequence comes from Clostridiales bacterium, assembly GCA_021129775.1. GTDB lineage: Bacteria > Bacillota > Clostridia > Peptostreptococcales > NVVX01. The sequence continues at coordinate 11,591 of JAJOKP010000152.1, read as the reverse complement.
GATGTAAAACTTGAATTTTTCTGGATTTGAATTTGCTATTGCATTTCGATATGTTTACGAGTATAATTGTAGTAATTAAATATTATTCTTCAGGGCAGGGTGAAATTCCCGACCGGCGGTTAAAGTCCGCGAATCGTTTATCGATTGAACTGGTGTAATTCCAGTACCGACAGTATAGTCTGGATGAGAGAAGAGTAGAAGTATCTTTTAACGTGCTTTTACAACCAAAACCTGAGGAGAAAATTCTCAGGTTTTTTATGCCTGAAGAAACAAAACTTTAGGAGGAATAATTATGTTTATGCAAAACTTAGAAAGAAGTATTAAGTTAACAAGAGCGAAATTTACAACACATGCGATGGTAAAAGTTGCAATACTTGGAGCCATAGCGTTTGGAGTAATGCTAGTGCAGTTTCCAATCCCTATTTTTCCGGCCTTTCTTAAAATTGATTTAAGCGATGTTGTAGCGTTAATTGGTGGCTTTGCTATTGGACCCATAGCTGGAGTTACGGTTCAACTGATTAAAGTGCTTCTCCACTTTGTTATAAGAACAAGTACGGGAGGAGTGGGGGAATTAGCCAATTTCATTATTGGTGCGTCCTTTGTATTTCCTGCTGCTTTTATTTACCATATGAAAAAAGATAAGAAACATGCTTTAATAGGAGTTTTTATTGGAACTGTTACAATGACAGTAGCAGGTGCATTAGCGAATATGTATATTTTAATCCCATTCTATGCCAATATATTGCCAATAGAAGTTATTATTAACATGGGTACAATAATAAATAGTAGGATAACTGATATGCCCTCTTTAGTCTTATACGGAATTACCCCATTTAATATTTTTAAGGGAGTCATAATTTCTTTAGTAACCATGTTAATTTACAAAAAAATATCTCCGTTATTGAAAAGTAGATAGTGATTTGTAACGACTTGGTCGATGTCTGGCGAAGTTAGTAAGTTGGAAAGTTGGACAGTTGGTTTGGAGCGAACTAAGCTCTTTTTTTCTGTGAAAAAAATAAATAATATTTGAAGCAAATATGTGCTAAAATATATGTACCTAGGTTATTCTAGGAGCCTGCTCGGAAAGTCGCGTGCAGGACTTTTCGGGCAGGCTCCGAGCTCAAGGGTAATTATTAAATGAGTGGGAGTTAATATAATGAGATGCATAGATATTTTATCAGAAAAAGAAACAAAAGATATAGCAAAAGAACTTAGCAAATTAGTTGGAAAAGGAGATTTGATTTACTTAACAGGTGGTTTAGGTGCAGGAAAAACGTTGTTTACTCAAGCTTTTGCTACTGGGTTAGGTGTGAGAGAACAAGTTACTAGTCCAACCTTTACGATAATTAAAGAGTACGAGGGATTAATTCCGCTGTATCATTTTGATGTTTATCGTATTGAAAGATTAGATCAAATGCACGATTTAGGGTGCGAGGAGTATTTTTTTGGAGACGGAGTATGTGTGATTGAATGGGCATCAATTATAGAAGAGATACTCCCTGATGGACTCTGGATAGAAATAAACGTGACTGGTGAGAATGAAAGAAAAATGTGCTTTAAAGGTACAAACATATATTATGAAAAAATGATAGAGGAGTTGTTATAGTGAAAATACTGGCATTAGATACATCCTCACCAGCTACAACTGTAGCAATACTAGAAGGCGAAAAACTTGTAGCGGAGTATACTATAAATAATATTAACACACATTCACAAAAGCTTATGCCAATGATTGCTGAAATTATTAAATCATGTAAATGGCGACCTGAGGATATTGACGTATTTGGGGTGTCATTAGGTCCAGGATCTTTCACTGGACTAAGGATTGGAATAGCAACTATAAAGGCTATGGCACAATCATTGAATAAAAAAGTATGTGGAGTCTCTTCTTTGGAAGTTTTAGCGTACAACCTAATGTATATTGATGGAGTTATATGCCCAATAATTGATGCGCAGCGCGATGCGGTATATACCGCGACCTATAAGTGGGGTGCAAATAGATTAATTCAACTTGAGAAGCCATCAATATTACATATAGATGAATTGAATACAGCGTTGGCTAGTAAAAGTGGTATTGTTTACTTTGTAGGGGATGCAGTAAGTAAATTTCGGTTGAGAATTGAAGAAAAAAACAAGGATGTTAATATAGTTTTTCCCACAGAGGATCTATTATTACCGAGAGCATACGTTGTAGGTGAAATCACGAGGCAGCACGCATTGTTAGGAAAAGTAAAAAATGTAAGAGACATAACACCGGTATATATGAGAAAATCGCATGCAGAGTGTCAGTACGAAGAAAGACAATTGAGGATTGAGAAAGAAAAAAGTTGGTTAGTTGGACAGAAAAAGAATAAAGAATAAAGCGGGTGATAACCCTACCTCTTTCTCACCCCATAGCCTGTCACCCTGAGTGAAACAAAGTGGAGTCGAATGGGTTTTGTATGTGAAAGATATACATGTTAGTTAGATTGGAGTGAATTGAATGAGCAAAGATGCACATGAAAATGTAATTACACTTGCAATTGAAACGAGCTGTGACGAAACTTCAGTTGCAGTAATGAAAAATGGACGCGAAGTGTTATCAAATATTGTAGCTTCTCAAATTGACCAACACCAGAAATATGGGGGTGTTGTACCTGAGGTTGCATCTAGAAAACATATTGAGAATATAAATCAAGTTATAGAGAGAGCATTAAGAGAAGCGGATTTGACGTTTGAGGCGCTTACGCACGTTGCTGTTACCTATGGTCCGGGTTTAGTAGGAGCATTGTTAGTAGGCTTATCTGCTGCAAAAGCCATAGCTTTTGCAAGAGGAATCCCTTTAAACGGCGTAAACCATATTGAAGGGCATATATATGCTAACTTTATTGAGCATAAAGAACTAGAGCCACCTTTTATGTGTTTAATTGTTTCGGGTGGTCATACTCATTTAATATACATGAAGAATTATGGGGATTATGAAGTTTTAGGAAAAACAAGAGATGATGCAGCAGGAGAAACATTTGATAAAATAGGGAGAGCGCTAGGGCTTAGATATCCTGGTGGACCTGAAATTGATAAATTGTCTAAAAAGGGTAATAAAGAAGCGATACGTTTCCCGAAGGCCTATCTTGAACGTGAAAGTCATGACTTTAGCTTTAGCGGTTTGAAATCATCAGTATTAAATTATTTGAACAGCGAAAAAATGAAAGGTCGAAAAGTAAATATAGAAGATGTTGCCGCTAGTTTTCAGCAATCTGTGATTGAAATATTAGTTGAAAAAACGATAAAATGTGCTATTGAGAAGCAGGCGCCATTAATTGTGCTAGCAGGTGGGGTTGCAGCAAATACTGGTTTAAGAGAGTTAATGAAAAAAGAATGTTTTAGAAATGGGTTAGAACTAAGATATCCATCAATTAAACTATGCACTGACAATGCAGCAATGATTGGATGTGCCGGATATTATAATTATATAAGCGGAAGATTTTCTGATTTGCACTTAAATGCTAAATCTAATTTGAAATTCGAAAATAGAAAAACATAGAGCATATTTATTTAGGACCAAATATTTTTTTAAATTATTGGCGTTTTTGACGATTCTTTGTTATAATTAAACAAATGACTTTAAACAGGTTTAAGACGCTTCTAGAAAGCTGTGCGAAAAAATAAAATCATTTTTGCTTGACAGCGTAAGAGGTTAATGACTACACAAAAGAACCGTACCCTTGTGTCAAAATTATTTTGTTAAGGAGTTGTGTTATATTGATAAGAAATGTTGATATTTCAAATGCAATGAGAATAAAACTAGATGCTACTCTTCCTAGAAAAATGAAATTCATTGAAGGAATAAGAAGAGCACCTAACAGAGGATTTAGGCTCACCTCATCTCAGACTGAAACCGCACTAAAAAATGCACTAAGGTATATACCAGAAGAACATCATGAAACTGTAGCGTCGGAATTTTTAGATGAATTGGTAACAATGGGTAGAATTTACGGCTATCGTTATCGACCAGAAGGAAATATAAAAGCTAAATCAATACATGAATACAAAGGAAACTGTCTGGAAGGTAAAGCATTTCAAGTAATGATTGATAATAATCTCGATTTTGAAATTGCTCTTTATCCGTATGAACTAGTGACCTATGGAGAAACAGGAAGTGTGTGCCAAAACTGGATGCAGTACAGATTAATAAAGAGATATCTAGAAGAGATGACGAATAAACAAACTTTAGTAATTTCTTCAGGACATCCATTAGGTCTTTTTAAATCAAAAATTGATAGTCCAAGAGTAATAATTACCAATGCACTCATGATTGGAATGTTTGACAACCATGCTGATTGGGAAATTGCAGAACAAATAGGTGTTGCAAACTATGGGCAAATGACAGCTGGAGGCTGGATGTATATCGGACCTCAAGGGATAGTTCATGGGACATTTAATACATTACTAAATGTAGGCAGACAAAAATTAGGGATTGGCGAAGAAGACGATTTAAAAGGAGTTCTATTTGTATCCTCCGGACTAGGTGGAATGAGTGGAGCACAAGCGAAAGCAGCAGAGATAGCAGGAGCTGTATCTATTGTTGCAGAAGTAGACGAATCAAGAGTTCAAACTAGATATGAACAAGGATGGGTTGGGAAAGTTTCAAGTGACCTAAAAGAAGTATTCGAAATTGCAAACGATTACAAAAACAAAAAAGAAATAATTTCAATAGCTTATATGGGCAATATCATAGATCTCTTAGAATACGCAATAGAAAACGATATAAAAATTGAAATTCTATCTGACCAAACATCATGTCATGCAGTATATGAAGGTGGCTATTGCCCGCAGGGAATTACCTTTGATAAAAGAACCGAAATGCTTAAAAATGATAGAGAAGCATTTCTTAAATTAGTAGACGAATCTCTAATTACGCATTTTGAGTTAATCAAGAAACTGGTAGATAAAGGAACGTATTTCTTTGACTATGGGAATTCATTTATGAAAGCTATCTATGATGCAGGCGCTAAAGAAATTTCTAAAAACGGAATAGATGAAAAAGATGGATTTATATTTCCGTCATATGTTGAAGATATTATGGGTCCAGAATTATTTGACTATGGATATGGACCTTTTAGATGGGTTTGTCTAAGCGGGAAACACGATGACTTGCTTAAAACCGACAAAGCTGCTATGGACTGTATTGACCCCAATAGAAGAGGGCAGGACAGAGATAACTACATTTGGATAAGAGACGCCCAAAAAAATCAGCTTGTTGTAGGAACACAAGCACGTATTCTTTATCAAGATGCAATGGGCAGACTGAAAATTGCACTTAAATTTAATGAAATGGTAAGAAATAGAGAAGTAGGTCCAATTATGCTTGGTAGAGATCATCACGATGTAAGCGGTACTGATTCTCCGTTTAGAGAAACAGCGAACATAAAAGATGGAAGTAATGTAATGGCAGATATGGCTACGCATTGTTTTGCAGGCAATGCAGCTAGAGGGATGTCCTTAATAGCTCTTCACAATGGTGGTGGAGTCGGGATTGGTAAATCTATAAACGGTGGTTTTGGTATGGTGCTTGATGGAAGCGAACGCGTTGACGAAATATTAAAAACTGCAATGCCGTGGGATGTTATGGGCGGAGTGGCAAGGCGCGCTTGGGCAAGAAATGAAAATTCAATAACTACAAGCATTGAATACAACAGAGTAAATACAAAAACAGACCACATTACAATCCCATTTTTACCAGATGAAGAATTTATAAAGAAATTAGTGAAAAATGTATTTGTATAAAGCGTGAGTCGTTAGGGTCGGTTCTTTTTGCTCGAAAGAGCGAGAAATAGAAGAAATTGAGTCAAAAATGACTGCTCTTAATGACTCTAATCGCTATTGATGAATATTACTTAGGAATAGAAGGTTTTTCTACAGATCAAGTTTTAGAAAAAAGAATAATGGGAGGATAGCATGCAAAAAAACATGATTATTATAAATGCAAACGAACTGGTAACGTGCAGTGGTTTTAGAGCTAAAAGCGGGGGTGAAATGTCAGAACTACACATCATAGAAAATGGCGCTGTCGTTATTGAAGATGGCATAATAGAATCTGTAGGGAAAACCAGTGCTATTTTAAAAGAATATGATGAAGCTAATTACGAAGTAGTTGATGCAACGAATAAAGCAGTGTTGCCTGGATTTGTTGATCCCCACACACATTTTGTATTTGGCGGGTATAGAGCAGAAGAATTTTCGTGGAGACTAAAAGGCGAAAGCTATATGGAAATAATGAAACGTGGTGGTGGGATTCTTAGTTCAGTTAAGATGACTAAAGAAGTGACAGAAGAAGAACTGTATGAGTCAGGATTAAACAGGCTAAATTCTATGCTTTCATTTGGGGTAACAACTGTTGAGGGCAAAAGTGGTTATGGTCTAGATCTTGTAACAGAAATAAAGCAGTTAAAAACAATGAAAAAGCTAGATAAAGTACATCCGATAGACATTGTAAGTACCTTCTTAGGTGCTCATGCAGTACCGAAAGAGTATAAAGGAAATGAAGATGCTTTTATAGATTATGTAATTGAAGAAGTATTGCCTATAGTTGTTAAAGAAGATTTAGCAGAGTTTTGCGATATATTTTGTGAGAAAGGTGTTTTTTCTATTGAACAATCAAGAAAATTGCTAACAAAAGCAAAAGAAACGGGGTTAAAATTAAAACTCCACGCAGACGAAATAGTTAGGTTAGGCGGAGCAGAACTATCAGCTGAACTTGGTGCTATTTCTGCTGATCATCTACTACAGGCATCAGACGAAGGACTTGCACTAATGGCTAAAAAGGGTGTTGTAGCAACCTTATTACCAGGCACAGCATTCAGTTTAAGAGCAGAATATGCAAGAGGCAGATATATGATTGATAATGGATTAGCGGTTGCGTTAGCAACTGACTTAAATCCCGGAAGTTGCTTTACTGAATCAATCCCATTAATATTTGCACTGGCTACTCTTTATATGAAACTTACAACGGAAGAAGCGATTAATGCATTTACAATAAATGCAGCTGCATCTGTAGACAGAGCTGATACGATTGGCAGCATAGATGTAGGTAAAAAAGGAGATATAATAGTACTTGAATTTCCAACGTATAAATTTATCCCATATCACATAGGTGTAAGTACAGTAGAGAAGGTAATAAAAAGCGGGGAATTAGTTTTTGACAAAACAAGAGGAGGTAAAATATAATGCTTGCAGAAATGAATCTTATAGCAAGAAAAATTAGTTTCCGTGCAGGCACCTAGATTTTACTGGAGGTGATATTATTATTGTATTTTGAATTGATTGGTAATTTTGTGCAACCATTATGAAAAGGAGGAAGAAAATGTTAACTAACCCGGTAGTATTATCAATTATTATTATGGTCGTTTTATGTTTGCTGAAATTGAATGTAATTATTTCATTACTTATTGCAGCATTGGCTGGAGGACTATTAGCAGGGATGCCAATTAGTGACACGATGGACGTTTTAGTTGGAGGAATGGGGAGAAAAGCCGAAACAGCTTTGAGTTATATTTTACTAGGATCACTAGCTTTTGGAATTCAAAAAACAGGAGTTACTAAAATACTAGTCAATAAAATTTTAGCGTGGTCAAAAGGAAAGGGAGTTATCTTGGTAATGGTTGTAGCAGTAGCAAGTTGTTTCTCTCAGAACCTTATTCCTGTTCACATTGCATTTATTCCAATTTTAATTCCACCATTACTATTAGCCATGAACAAGCTAAAGATTGACAGACGTGCTATGGCAGTTGCTTTAACATTTGGACTTAAGGCGCCTTACGTTGCACTCCCAGTAGGATTTGGTTTGATATTCCACAATATTATTCGCGATCAAATGAATGCAAATGGGATGCAAATAACAACTGATATGATTTGGCGAGTCATGTGGGTTCCTGGAATTGCGATGGTACTTGGTTTGCTAGTTGCAGTTTTTTATGCGTATAGAAAGCCAAGAGAATATGAAACGGTAGAGCTTGCAGAAAGCGAAGTTGCAGCTTCCACTGAGAATACTGGAAAGGGAACTAGGCTGAATAAGGAACAGATTGGTGCGCTAGTGGGTGCTGTAGCTGCACTAGTAATTCAACTTCAATTTGGTTCGTTACCATTAGGAGCAGTAGCAGGCTTAATTATTATGCTTTTAGCAGGAGCATTTAAGTGGAAAGAGAACAGCGTTCTTATTAATAGCGGAATTGGAATGATGGGATTTATTGCTTTTGTAATGCTAGTTGCTGGTGGATATGGTGCAGTTATACGAGCGACAGGGGGAATAGAACCATTAGTTGAGGGGATGCAAGGATTAATGGGCGGTGGGAAACTCATTGCGGCTTCAGTAATGATATTGATTGGTTTATTCATAACCATGGGAATAGGAACTTCTTTTGGAACTATCCCAGTAATTGCGGCAATTTATGTACCACTTGCTACGGCATTAGGATTTAGCCCAGCAGCAACTATATTATTAATTGGTACAGCTGCTGCGTTAGGAGATGCAGGCTCCCCAGCATCTGACAGCACATTAGGACCAACAGCTGGATTAAATGCCGATGGACAACACGATCATATTTGGGATACTTGCGTGCCAACTTTTATCTATTTTAATATCCCGATAGCTATTTTTGGAATTATCGGAGCAACTTTATTCTAGGAGTAAAAGGGGTTAGGCTCGGCAAGTTGACAAGCACTTTTGGTTCTCGCGTTTATAAAACGAGTTTGCCAACTTGTAAAGCCTAACCCTCTTATAACGACTTGGGCAGAAAACCTGCCCCCTCGTGGGGTAGGATGAATGCCTGACGAACTTCAAGAGAATTATCCTTTAAAATACCTAGGGCTTTATGCCTGCCTGCTTTAAAAGCGCAGATAAACCCGTGGATTTGAATCGAAGATTCTTTTATTTTGACATCTTTGTTTTTGAGGGTATTCCTGAGGGAGTGGTCTTACTCTTTTGTACACAATATATTGTAAGGAGTTCGGAATATGAAACTTAATTTTATAAAAGTGAATCCTACAGAAAACATGACCGTCTTTATATTGGATCAAATTTCACGCGTGAGGTACAAAGACATTGCGTGCCAAGTAATGAAATATAGTAGTATTTATGCTGAACAAGTTGGTTTTATAGAAAGAATAGACAACGGAAGTACTGAAATGCCTGTTAGACTACATATGATGGGCGGTGAATTTTGTGTGAATGCTGTAAGGGCATTTGCGGCTGTGATAGTGAATAAAGGGTATACTAATAACAAAAACAAAGAAGAGAAAACCCTTTTAAATATAGAAATATATGGGACGAGAGAAAAAGTGCGTTGCGAAGTGGAATCAATTAATAGTAGCAAATATATATCAATCGCTAAGATTCCTTTACATGAAGATATTTATGATTATTGTGTTATGTATAATAGACTGAAGTATAAAGGTGTAATTGTTGAATTTGGTGGCATAGTGCATTTTGTTGTTGACTACAAGATAGATTCTAAAGAAAAGTTCTTTTATGAGTCGATGAGACAATTTGCGAAATTGAAAGATTTTGATGCTTTTGGGGTAATGTTTTTTGATGAAAAAAGCGCATATATGGAACCATTGGTTTATGTTAGACAAACGAAAAGCTTGATATATGAAAGAGGTTGCGGGTCCGGCACTGCTGCGGTTGGCATAATTAAAGCGAGAAAGCATAATAGAAGCATTAAAGAACATATAGAACAACCAGGCGGTAAACTACTTGTAGAAATTATTTTACGTGAGGACGAAATATGTAGTATTAGCATTGGTGGAACTGTTGAAATTGTTGCAGAAGGTTTAGTGTATATATAATCGAGCTCTGAGAGTTGTGAGGGGATAAACTCATCATATAAGAAAGATGCGTGAGAGGAGGATTTACTTGATGAAAGTTTTATTAAATGGGAATGATTTAACTATAGATGAAGTAATTAAGGTAGCAAGAAATAACGCTGAAGTGGGATTAACAGAAGAGGCAATTAGCAAAATGGTAAAATCAAGGGAATTAGTTGATGAATTTGTAGATGGAAATAAGGTTGTTTACGGGATTACAACAGGATTCGGCAAATTTAGCGACGTATTTATTTCTAAAGAGGAAGCAGCAAAACTGCAACGAAATTTGATTATTAGTCATGCATGCGGCGTGGGAAATCCATTTGCTGAAGAGATTGTTCGAGCAGTAATGCTTCTAAGAGTAAATGCAATTGCAAAAGGTTTATCAGGCGTAAGAGTAAGCACAATAAATACTTTAGTAGAGATGATAAATAAAAGGGTTCATCCTGTTATACCAGAAAAAGGATCGTTAGGCGCAAGCGGGGATTTGGCACCTCTTTCTCACATGGTTTTAGTAATGATTGGTGAAGGAGAGGCGTATTTTGAGAGAGAGCGTATGAGTGGCAAAGAAGCAATGACTAAGGCAGGCATCAATACTATTGAATTAACATCTAAAGAAGGTCTAGGATTAATCAATGGAACACAGGTTATGACAGCAATAGGGGCACTGGCTGTTTATGATGCCAAGAATTTAATGAAGGCGCTAGATATTTCAGCTGCGCTAACTGTAGAAGCTTTACACGGTATAACAGATCCTTTTAAACGTAAAATTCATGAAGCGAGACCACATAGAGGTCAGCTTGACACTGCAGAGAACATGATGAATATCCTTGATGGTAGCGGTCTCACATGTACAAAGAGCGAAAACGAAAATGAAGTTAAAGCTCGGGAACACCATCATGAAGACGGAGTATCTTGCTGTAGAATCCCTAAAGTTCAAGATGCATATACTATAAGATGCATACCACAAATTCATGGCGCAAGTAAAGATGCGATTGTTTTTGTAAAAAACAAAATAAATATTGAAATCAACTCAGCTACCGATAATCCACTAATTTTTGCTGATGATAAAGAAGTAATATCATGTGGCAATTTCCATGGTCAGCCAATTGCACTTGCTTTTGATTTTTTAGGTATAGCAATAAGCGAAATTGCAAATGTAAGTGAGAGAAGGATAGAAAGGTTAGTTAATCCACAATTAAGTGGGCTCCCAGCATTTTTAACTGAAAAAGGCGGGTTGAACTCTGGATTTATGATTGCGCAATACTCAGCTGCGGCATTAGTATCAGAAAACAAAACCTTGGCGCATCCTGCAAGCGTTGATTCAATACCATCATCGGCTAATCAGGAAGACCATGTGAGTATGGGTACAATTGCGGCAAGAAAGGCAAGAGAAATATTGTATAATGCTACAAGAGTAGTTGGAATCGAATTAATCGTGGCAGCACAAGCTTTAGAATTTAGTGATACAAAAAAATTAGGAGTTGGAACAGCAATAGCATATAAAGAAATTCGTAAAGCTGTTACTAAATTGAACGAAGATAGAGTGATGTATTGTGACATAAATAAAAGTGTAGTTTTAATTGAGAACAATACAGTTGTCGAAGCGGTTGAAAAGGAAATCGGCAGTCTAAGGTGTTAAGGACTTGTTCCTAAATAACCTGTACAATCTTACTTGTCTTTTCGTCCATATCCTGCGTTGTGGAAACAGTTACATAACGCTGCTATGCGCCTATTTCCACCTGCCT
>JAJOKP010000066.1 GCA_021129775.1 Clostridiales bacterium | reverse complement strand
TTATCAATTTGTTCATCTTTTTCAGCAAGAAAATTCGCCATATTATTTATTGTGGCATGAAGTTCTTTTGCGATATTATTTTGATGTTTAACTACACTTGATAATCTTTCAGTTTCAAGTAGCAATTTTTCATAATCTTTTAGTAATGATTTATTATAATTCGCAGCCATAAAAACACCATTTCCTCTTTGTTTAAGATACTAATATTATACCACAAAACAGTTAATAAATCCAGTGTTTTTAATAGTTTCAGCATGTTTTTTATATTTTTTTTGCCTGCTTATCCTAGCGATTTTTATCAGTCAAATATGACTGTGTTTTTAGAGTTTCCATAGTTAAAAACAGAAGTTGTTTATCCAATTTTAAATTACGACATCTGAACTGTAACCCTGTAGGTTACAGTTCAGAGGCGAAATACGAGTCGAACGCCCTTCAGCATGTCACCCTGAGCGAAGCGAGACAGAGGGACAGGGACTTGTCTTTTTTGTTTGAATAGTTTCTAACTTTGTGGTAGACTTTTTCTATGGGGTGGAAATTATGCCAAGAGAAGCACGGAAAATCAGTGAAACAGGAATTTACCGTATTATAATTAGAGGTATTAACAGACAAAGAATATTTGAAGATGATGAGGATTACGATCGTTACGAGCATTTATTTCAAAAACGATTTAAAAGCGAAGTTGTAGAGAGTGATGCGTATTTAATAACAGTCTTAAGATATATCCATCAAAACCCTGTGCAAGCAGGTATTGTGAATTCAATTGAAAATGAATAATGCTGTACTAAGGAGACTAATATGGGAAGATTATTTATTGTTCCAACACCAATAGGAAATTTGAGTGATATTACAAAACGTGCAGTTGGAGCACTGAGCGATTGCGATTTAATTGCTGCGGAGGATACTAGAGTAACTAAAAAATTATTGAACCACTTGGATATTAAAAAAAAGACTGTATCGTATCATAAATTTAATGAAGCAACTCGTAAAACTGAACTCGTCAAAAAATTAAAAGAAGATGATTACGATATATGTCTTGTAACAGATGCAGGTACACCTTGTATTTCTGACCCTGGGTATTTTCTAGTAAGAGAAGCAATAGAGAATGATATTCCTGTAATCGGGCTGGCCGGAGCTTCTGCGTTAACTATAGCGCTATCAATATCAGGCATCAAAACAGATGAATTTGCTTTTTACGGATTTTTACCTGCAAAAAAAAGTTCTCTTGTTAAAAAACTAAACGAGGTAAAAGAGAACCCCATAAGAACATTTGTATTGTATGAATCGCCAAGGCGTATTTTAAAACTATTAGAATCAATGAATGATATTATGCCAGTTACATATATTTGCGTGTGTAATGATTTAACGAAGTATTACGAAAAATCGTACTATGGATATGTTGCAGATGTAATTCTTCAATTGAAGAACAATGAAAAGGTTGAAAAAGGTGAGTATACAGTGGTTGGAAGAAAAGCTGAAGTAGAGGAAGAAACTGTCGATGAATTTTGTTATGAAGCGTATATTATTAATGAAATGATTAAACTGGAGTTGTCAGCAAAAGAAGCAATAAGCATCACAGCAAAAAAACTCCAAGTGCCAAAAAAGGATGTTTATAAAGCTTGGGTTGATTTGAAAGAATTTATGGAGTAAATAAAAAGAAGACCAAGGAAATTAAAGTTTCTTTGGTTTTTGTGTTTGCTCAAAATCTCAGGTCAGACAAAGAACCGTCCCCTGTCTCTTATGGGGGAGTTTCAGATTTGTAGTTAGTGAAATTATTATTATGCAAGCCTGTATTTTTAAACGTTAAGAAAATCTTAAGACTTCTATGTAGGAGTCCTTAAGATTTTTTTCGCATAATAGCGTTAAGTAAGTATAACCTATCCAGAGCTTAACGATGAAATAGAAAAGTCAGAACTGGAATTTAGATTTAATTGTCCTAAAGAGAAAGCGTATATTAAAGCAGACGGCAAACTGTTATGGAGAGCAATAGGTAATTTGATATCTAATACCTTTAAATACGCACTTAAAGAAAGCAGGGTTTACTTAGATATTGAAGACACAGAAAACGAAGTTGTTTTAATCATTAAAAATGTTTCAGCCTATGAGTTGAATGTAACTCCAGATAAGCTAATAGAGCGTTTTAAAAGAGGTGACGAGTCTAGAACTAGTGATGGTAGTGGGTTAGGATTATCGATTGCTAAGAGCCTAATTGAGATTCAAAATGGAAGTTTAAATATAGAAATAGATGGAGATTTCTTTAAGGCTATAATAAAGATGCCTAAATTATTATAAGCGGGTGAGAGTTTAGGGCGTAAAGAATGTTTGCGAAGTGTCGATTAATTTAGAATTGACAAGGGGAGATTGACAAGAGAACTGCCAAGGGGACAGAGTTGTTATCAACTTTGTCCCCTTGGCAACTTTTTAATATCTACTTATTCAGACTATCCACTATTTCCTTCGCTCTATCAGGAAAATTTGTTATAATTGAATCAACACCTAACTTAGCAAGATACTTAATATGTTCAGGTTCATTTACAGTGTAGGTATGGATTTTAATATTATTTTCGTGGCAGTTTTTCACCAATTCGGATGTAACCGAAATAAAATGAGGGTGCAGAGCGTCAGCGCCTATTTTTTTGATATATTTCCAAGGAGCATTTGTTCTTGATATAAATAAAGCTCCTGTTTTGACTGAAGGGTCAATTTTTTTGATTTTTGTCAGGGTATAATGATCGAAAGAAGATACTATTACCCTATCTTGCATGTCATACTTAACAACGCAATTGACTATTTTTTGTTCAATGCTTTTATAAAAAAAAGGACCATGCTTTATTTCAATATTAATAAGCAGTTGAGTGTCTTTAATTAAGTGTAAGACTTCATCTAGAGTAGGTACTTTTTCTTTGGAAAATTTGGGATTATACCAAGAACTAGCGTCAAGCTTTTTTATTTCGTCTAGAGTTAAGTCTTTGATGAAGCCACTACCATTAGTTGTTCTATTAACAGATTCGTCGTGAATTACAATTAAAGAACCGTCTTTAGAGAGGTGAATATCAAGCTCAAAGCCATCTGCACCCATTTCAATGGCTTTTTTAAATGCAATTATTGTATTTTCGGGAGCATAAGCACTTGCACCTCTATGTGCGAGGATTAACGATTTTTTCACCAAAAGAACCTCCTTTGTGTTATTATAGTAAATATATAATATCATAAAGCAAAACGAATTTATATGGGTTTTGTTTGTTGTTACAAACGAAGATTCTGCTATTGACAACTAACCCGATGGACAGTATTTGGATACCATAGAAAACTAGTACTTGACTTAAAGAGGTGCAAAATGAAAGAAGCTTATTTTTATAAAAAAAGTGGGGATGCTACAATCTGTATTCTATGCCCCCATAAATGCCTGACTAGGAACAATGAAATAGGCATATGTGGCGTGCGAAAGAATATTGATGGGAAATTGTATTCTACGAACTATGGGAAATTGTCTTTTATCAACTTAGACCCAATTGAAAAAAAACCTTTGAAGAGATTTATGCAAAGTACTCGCACTTTGTCTGTAGGAAGCTCTGGTTGTAATTTATCTTGCCTTTTTTGTCAAAATTACCATGTGGCTAAAGAAATGCCAATGACGGTGTATAGAACTCCGCAAGCAATTGTGAATTTGGCTATTGAATATGATATACCCTCTATTTCTTTTACCTACAATGAACCTATAATCTCTTATGAGTTTGTGTTAGATACAGCGATTTTAGCTAAAGAGAATGGTATTAAGTGCATTTTAGTTACTAATGGATATGTTGAAGTAGATCCTCTAATGCGTTTGATTGAGTATATTGATGCTATGAACATTGATTTAAAAACTATTTCAAATGAGAAATATAAAAAAGTCTGCAATGGTGCACTAGAGCCTGTAAAGAGAACAATAAAAATCGCTCATAATTTTTCGCATATTGAAGTTACAACATTGCTAGTAACGGGTATGAATGACAATGAGGCAGAACTAGAAGAGATGTTTATGTGGTTAGCTGATATAGATAAAAACATACCGATTCATGTAACAAGATATTTTCCTAACTATAAATACAGTGAACCTCATACACGGATAAAACTCGCAAGGCAGATAAAAAGGCTAGCAGAAGAGCATCTGAATTTTGTATATTTAGGAAACGCATGATAAAATCTTTCGGAGGTGAAGAGATGAGCAATTTTTTAGGTGTCCTTATTGCACCACATCCCCCTATTATAATTTCTGAGGTAGGTATGGGAAGAGAGCTTGAGGCTCAAAGTACTTTGAATGGAATGGAAAAACTTGTAGAAATTGTTCGCATAAAGAAACCAGAGACAATTGTTTGTATTACTCCTCATGGGAACGTGTTTGCTGATGGAATTTGTGTATTAGATGAAAAAAAATTAGCAGGAACTTTAGAGAAATTTGGAATGGCGAAACTAGTTATGGAGAAAGAAATTGATACTACCTTACTAAAAAAAATTGAAAAAGCATTTATTGAAAAAGATATTTATCATATCATGGTAAGTAGAGAGAATGCTGAGGATTGTTCCTGTGAGATAGAAATTGATCATGGCTGTTTTGTTCCTCTTAGTTTTTTTGATAGAATAGTGGATAAGTACAAAATCGTTCATATTACTCCTGCGCACGATATGACTAATTTATATGAAGCAGGAAAAGTGATAAGAGAAGCAATTGAAGAGAGTGACACGAAAACTATGGTATTAGCGAGCGCAGATTTATCACATTGTTTAGAACATGAGATGCAGACAAGATATAATCCAAAAGGGAAAATTTTTGATGAGACAATTACAAAATCCATAAAAAATGGTAGATTCGAAGATATTATTGATATGGACGAAAATATTTATAAAAATGCAGCAGAATGTGGGTTAAGACCTATAATAATTGCGCTAGGGGCTTTGGATGGACATGTGTCAATAAGTAAAATGTATAGTTACGAAGCGCCTTTTGGAGTTGGGTACATGACTGCGTTCATAGAGAGCCTCTCAGAGAAAAAAGAGAGTTTGTTAGAAGAACATCGTATTAGAAAAACAGAGAGATATGAGAACATCAGAAGAAGTGAAAGTATTTTTGTGACATTAGCTAGAGAAACCATAGAAGTTTGGGTTAAAACAGGAACAAGATTGGATTGGCATAAGTATAAGGGTATAATACTACAAAGTGATTTAATTAGAAAACTGGAAGAAACTAAAGCTGGCACTTTCGTTTCAATCCATAAAAATGGTATACTGAGAGGCTGTATAGGAACAATTGCATCGGCTTATCCTAATATTGCTCATGAAATAATAAGTAATGCTATTCAGGCATCAACTTATGACCCAAGGTTTGAGGCGATTAGAGAAGATGAGCTATTAGCTTTAGAAATTAAAGTTGACGTATTGGGCGAAATTGAAGAGGTGCAAGATATTGGTGAACTAGACGTAGAAAAATATGGTGTTATAGTAGAATATAAAGGTAGAAGAGGCCTTTTGCTTCCGAACATTGACGGAGTTAAGACGGTAAGTGAGCAAATCTCTATTGCGAAACAAAAAGCAGGGATAAGCGATGATAAGCAAATTAAACTTAGCCGGTTTGAAGTAACTAGGTACTCTTAGAGTAAATTTGCACAAGTAACTGGAAATAGTTGTATTGTTGACCTATAAGCAAATTGTGGTAAAATACTTACAAGGAGTTGATGTTGTGAAAATTAATATAAAGGATGTAGCAAAAAAAGCGGGGGTATCTATTTCAACTGTTTCAAGGGTAGTTAATGAAAGCAAAGTCGTAAGACAAGAAACACATAAGAAAGTGATGAAAGTTATTGAGGAACTTGGGTATAAGCCAAATGCTATAGCTAGAAGTTTAAAAATTAAAACAACTAAAACTATAGGAATTCTTATCCCAGACATTTCAATACATCTGTACCCCGAAATAGTAAGAGGCATAGAAGATATTGCTAGTATGTATAAGTATAATATTTTTTTGTGTAATACCGATTTAGACAGTGAAAAAGAGCTGCAGTATTATGACGCACTATCAGAAAAACAAGTTGATGGAATTATTTTGATTAGTAATACTGTTTCTGATGAATTGAATAACAAAATCGAAGAATATGGAATTCCAACAATTTCTATTGGATCTGATTACAAGGAATTGCCTTCGGTAACGATTGATAAGAAAAGAGCGAGTAGAGAAATAGTAGATTATCTTATGGATAGAGGGCATAATAGAATTGCATTTATTACTGATGTGAAAACTGTAATGGAGAAGGATTCAGAGAAACTAACTGGATATAAAGAAGCATTAAAGGAAGCTGATATAGAGTACAGTGAGGACCTAGTGGTGAGTGGTGGATACCACTACAAGGACGGCTATGAGGGAGCTAAACGTTTGCTAAAATTGAAAGAAAGACCATCTGCTATCTACGCGGCTAGCGATGAAATGGCAATAGGTGTTGTAAGAGCAACACTAGAGCTTGGACTAAACATACCTGATGATGTAGCGATTGTAGGATTTAATAATATAGACATGACTGCAAAAGTATTCCCATCCATAACAACTGTAGCGCAACCACTGTACGAGATGGGAGCTATTGCTATGAGAGTGTTAACAAAAATTATTAATAATGAGACTTTAGAAACTACTAAAATTGTGTTAAACTATAGCTTGTTAGAAAGAGAAAGTAGCTAGTATATTAAAACAGAGAGGTGAGCATGCAATGGAACTTCTAGTTATTATTTTAAACCGTACAGAGTATTTGACGGAAATATTGGATAGATTTGTAGAAGAAGGGATTAGAGGAGCTACTATTATTGATAGCTCAGGGATGGGGCATTTAGTAGCAGATCATATTCCTTTTTTTGCGCATTTTGCAGAATTAATCCATGTAGACAAACACCACAGCAAAACAATTTTTACTGTGGTCAACTGTTGTGAAGAAAAAGATAAAGCCGTAGAAATAGTAGAAGAATGTGTTGGAGACATCACCGAGCCTGATACTGCTTTTATTTTTAGTGTACCAGTAACATTTATTAAGGGATTGGCAGTTAATTCTTGTGGTGAATGCAAATGAATTACCCCTTGTACATTGGCGTAGTTCTCATTATTGGATTAATTGGCGGGAAATTAGCAAGTAGAGTTAAATTGCCTTCCGTGACGGGTTATATATTGATAGGTTTATTCATAGGACCCTCGGTAACCAATATCATTACTAAAGAATTAATACAATCAGTTCGATTTATCAATCATTTAGCATTAGGAATATTAGCGATTTCTATAGGAATGGAACTTCACCGCTATGTATTTAGGAAGTTTGGAAAAACTTTAATGACTGTGGCATTAGGCGAAGGGATGCTTACTTTTGGAATAGTATCGACCTTGATTTATTTACTAGGAACGCCGATTTGTGTCGCTCTAATTTTGGGAGTACTTGCAATGACGGTTTCGCCTTCGACTGTAATGTCAACACTAAAAGAGTATAAGACTAAAGGGAAGTTTTCAAAGAATTTAGCTGCTTTAGTGGCGATTGAAAATCTCAACTGTATTGTTGTGTTTGCTGTTGTTACTGCAGTCCTATTGGCATTTAAAAGTGCACATATTAGCGGGCTAGGAGTAGCCATTTTAATTATTAAAGAAATTGGATTAGCCATAGTAGTGGGGGCAATTTCAGGTGTAGTTTTGTCGTTGGTAATTAAAAAGAGACCTAGTAACAACAAATTCTTAGTGCTGTTATTAGGTGTTATTTTGGTTAATGCAGGAATTGCGCAAATATTTGGCTTGGCAGCACTATTATTAAACATGACAACGGGGGCTGTTATTACAAACTTGGTTAATAGGAAACAAATAATGAAAGCTGCGCTCGATATGGTGGAATTGCCAATATTTGTTGCTTTTCTGACGCTTGCAGGAGCGAAGTTAGACTTAAGTATTTTACTGAGCATAGGATTTATTGAGATTGCCTATGTTCTTGGAAGGTTATCTGGTAAAATAAGCGGTACTTATATATTCTCTAAATTTACAGATTTGCCAAACAAGACTGGAAAAAACTTAGGCTTAGCAGTAACGCCACAAGCTGGAGTAGTTATTGGGTTAAGTGTAATTGCTGAACAAAAATTTCCAGAGATGGCTGGAACAGTTACGGGAATAGTACTAACAGGGGTTATATTTTTTGAGGTAGTTGGCCCGTTATTGCTAAGAAGAGCATTAGTAAATACAAATGAAATTTTTGAGAATTAAAATAAACTAACAAATAGTTGACATTATTAATAAAGTCATATAGTATAGTGATGATAAATGAGCATTTGTTAGAATATAGGCGTCAGACTAATGATGAATATATTTGACGATATCAACTAGAGAAATACTACTATAAGGAGGGAAATTGTGAATTCAGAAATTATTAAAAATGAAAACAATGAGATACAGTTAAAACTAGTCGTCGCTGCAGAGCAGTTTGACAAAGCGGTTGACGGAGCATATAAAAAACTTAAAGGGCGATTCAATATCTCAGGGTTTAGAAAAGGGAAAGCACCTAAGAAAATTATCATGGCGCATTATGGCGAAGAAATATTCTATGAAGAAGCTATAAATATATGTTTTCCTGAAGCTTATGAAAAGGCGCTAGAAACACATAATATTGAACCAGTTGACAGACCAGAAATTGATATTGACGAGATTGCAAAGGGTGAGGACGTTGTTTTTACAGCGACTGTGCAGATAATGCCTGAAATCAAAATGGAAGACTACAAAGGTATAAGAGTAGAGAAAAAAGAGTATAATGTACAGGATGAAGATATTGATTGCGAACTTAAATCTATGCAAGAAAAAAATGCCAGAATGATTCTAGTGGAAGATAGATCTGTGAAAGAAAATGATATGGTGATTATTGACTATAAGGGCTCTATAGATGGAGAATATTTTGAAGGTGGAACTGCTGAAAAGCAACCACTTACTATTGGTTCTGGTCAGTTTATACCAGGGTTTGAAGAACAAATTATTGGGGCAAATATTGGGGATAAAATGGATATAAAAGTTACATTTCCTAAGCAATACCAATCGGAAGATTTAGCAGGCAAAGACGCTATTTTTGAAGTGAAAATACATGAAATAAAAGAACAAGAATTACCAGTTATTGACGATGAATTTAGTAAAGACATTTCAGAGTTTGATACTGTAGAAGACATGAAAAATGATATTAGAGAAAAATTAGAACTACAAGCAAAAAATAAAGGTGAGCAAGAAACTAAAAACAATGTAATAAAGGAAGTTGTAGATAAGCTAGATATAGAACTACCAAAGGCTGTTGTAGACAGAAAACTGGATACAATGATAAAAGAGTTTGGGCTTCAGCTATCTCAACAAGGAATGGATTTAGACGCATTTTATAAGATGTCAGGCTCTAGTGAAGAAAGCCTTAGAAGTCAAATGGAGGATGATGCGAAAAATAGAGTAAAGACTGAATTGGCTTTAGAAAAAATTTGCGAGCTAGAAAAAATTGAAGTTTCAGACGAAGAGCTAGAAACGGAAGTAGAAAAACTAGCGGTTCTATATAAGCAGGAATTAGATAAATTTAAGAGCAGTTTAGGAGAAAATGAATATAATTATATCAGAGAAGATATTAAAACTAAAAAGACAATTGAATTTTTAGTGGAGAATGCAGATTTTTCATAAATTATGAATGAGGAGTGAGTGATATGCCTTTAGTGCCTGTAGTTGTAGAACAAACAAATAGAGGTGAAAGATCCTACGATATATTTTCCAGGCTTTTAAAAGAGAGAATTATATTTATTGCTGATGAGATTAATGATACTATAGCAAGTTTAGTTATCGCGCAATTAATATTTTTAGAAGCCGAAGATCCCGAGAAAGATATACAAATTTACATAAATAGTCCAGGTGGTTCAATTACATCAGGAATGGCTATTTATGATACAATGAATTATATCAAACCTGATGTATCGACGCTATGCATTGGTATGGCAGCTAGTATGGGAGCATTTCTTTTAGCGGCGGGGAAAAAAGGTAAAAGGTATGCTCTACCAAATTCTGAAGTGATGATACATCAGCCTTTAGGCGGAACTAGAGGTCAGGCGGAGGATATTAGAATCCATACAGAAAGACTGTTAAAATTAAGAGATAAAATAAATGACATTTTATGCGAAAGAACATCGCAATCTATAGAGCGCATTAAAAAAGATACAGATAGAGATTTTTTCATGAGTGCAAATGAAGCAAAAGAATATGGTCTGATCGATGAGGTAATAGTAGACAGGAAATGAAAGAGGTGTTATTATGGCAAAATTTGAAGACAAAAAGCATTTGAAATGCTCGTTTTGTGCCAAAACTCAAGAACAAGTCAAAAGGCTAATTGCAGGACCTAGTGTATACATTTGCGACGAGTGTATAGAATTGTGTCAAGAAATTATTCTTGACGAGTTTACTGAGAATTTCGATGTAGACATATTGAACTTGCCAAAACCTAAAGAAATAAAAGAAATATTAGATCAATATGTGATTGGGCAAGAGAAGGCAAAGAAAACCTTAGCTGTTGCAGTATATAATCACTATAAGAGAATAAATCTTGAAACAAAATCTGATGATGTTGAGTTGCAAAAGAGTAATATAATAATGGTTGGACCAACAGGGTCGGGGAAAACTTTGTTAGCACAAACTTTAGCAAAAATATTAAATGTTCCATTTGCAATTGCCGATGCGACTTCTTTGACAGAAGCTGGGTACGTGGGAGAAGACGTAGAGAACATTTTACTGAAAATAATACAAGCTGCAGATTATGATATTGAAAAGGCAGAGCAAGGGATTATATATATTGATGAGATAGATAAGATAGCAAGAAAATCTGAAAACCCATCAATTACAAGAGATGTAAGTGGTGAGGGAGTACAACAAGCTCTCTTGAAAGTCCTAGAAGGAACAGTAGCTAATGTCCCACCGCAAGGGGGAAGAAAGCACCCACACCAAGACTTTATACAGTTAGATACTACGGATATATTGTTTATATGTGGTGGAGCATTTGATGGCATTTCAAATATTATACAGAAGCGAACAGGGAAAACAGCTATGGGTTTTGGTGCGGAGATTAAAACAAAAGAACGCACAAATATTAATGAAATTTTGAAATCATTACAACCAGAAGATATTTTAAAGTACGGGTTAATTCCCGAATTCGTCGGCAGGCTACCAGTAGTAGTTACATTAGAGCAGCTTAGCGAAGAAGCTTTAGTTCAAATACTTACAGAACCTAAAAACGCTTTAGTCAAGCAGTATAATAAACTTCTTGAAATAGATGGGGTGACTCTTGAGTTTGAGAGTGGAGTATTAGAAATCATTGCAAATAAGGCTATTGAGAGGAAATCAGGGGCTAGAGGCTTGAGAGGAATTATAGAAACTATTATGCTAGACATAATGTATGATATTCCTACTAGTGATAGTATAGAGAGAGTAATTATAACTAGAGATGTGATACTAAATGATAAAACACCAACCATTGTTTACAAAAAAGGGAGTAAAAGGAAAAGTAAAAAACCAAAAGAAACAGCATCTTAGTAGTAATGGGATCAGGCTTTACAAGTTGACGAATGGACAAATTTTTCTTGCATGTCCATTCGTCAACTTGTAAAGCCTGACCCCTAGCTATACATGACCCCTAGCTATACAGAAAAACCCCTAGAAAACCAGAAAAAAGAATTAGTATTATTGGATGAACCTTCACTCTTATAAATATTATAAACACTACTATAGCTATGATTCCCCCTTTATAGTCGACAACTGAAATTTGAAACATAGAGAGGCAAGCGGCTGAAATAAGACCAATTACTGCAGGACGAATACCTGCGAAAATGCCTTTAATATAAACTGAATCTTTATTGTTTAGAATCATTTTGGCTAGACTTGTCACTAAAATAAAGGAAGGCAGTATTACGCCGAAAGTTGCAAATAAAGCGCCAGGAACGCCAGAGGATCTGAATCCTACAAAAGTTGCAGCATTTATGGCGATGGGTCCTGGAGACATTTGCGAAATTGCGAATATATCAATAAATTCAGATTGAGATAGCCATTGATTAACAGAGACGATTTCTCTCTCTATTAAAGGAAGCATTGCATAACCACCACCGAATGTAAAAGCACCTATCCTAAAGAAAACAAGAAAGAGGTTAAGGTAATTCATCTGAATCCTCCTTTCGGCTGAATATTAAACCTATCAATGCGCAAGCTATTATAATAACAATAGGGTGAATATCAAGCAGTGCAATACCGACAAAAGAAAGCGTAATAATGAAAAAATTAATATATTTTTTAGGAATAGAGTACGTAAGCTTAACTACAGTTGCTGCAATAAGAGCAACGATAGCTGGACGAACGCCTTGGAAAAATGCCTGTACTACTTTTAGTCCTTTAATTTCATTATAAAAAATAGCTACTGTGATGATAACAACTAATGAAGGGAGGACAATACCCAAAAGCGTAACTAAGCTACCAATAATTCCAGCAAGTTTGTAGCCGATAAAAACTGCAGAATTAACAGCAATAGCACCAGGTAAACTTTGAGAAACAGCAATAATATCTAGAAATTCATCAGCATCAATCAATTTGTGATTATGGACTACCTCTCTCTGTATAACAGGAATCATTGCATATCCACCACCCAGAGTGAAGGCTCCAACTTTTAGAAAGATTAAAAATAAATTCAAATAGAAATTCATAGAAACACCTCAGCATAAAGTATAAAGTATAAAGTGTAAAGTGTAAAGTGGAAAGTTGGAAAATTGGTTAGTTGGTTAGGAAAAGAGAAAAAGGGTTCAGCTGTAGGGGGCAATCCCTCGTAGGTGGCAGGTTTTTGATGGATTATTCTTATTACTACGTGCACCACACGAGATATCGTATATTATTAAAGATGAAAATCAGTTGAAAATAAGTCTAAAAATATGTATAATTTAAGAAAGAATAAATGAGTAATATAAAGAGTACTAATTGAGTGTTTGAGAGGAACGATAAATATGATAAATAGAGATGCAGAAAAAGTAAAGACAGAAGATAGAAACGAAACTGACGTTACAATTACCACACGTCAAATTCCGCTAATACCACTTAGAGGATTAACTATATTTCCTTATATGGTTGTACATTTTGATGTAGGTAGAGAAAGATCTGTTAATGCACTTGAAGAGGCTATGGTTAATGATCAGCTTGTTTTTCTAACTTCCCAAAAAGAAGTGGAAGTAAATATGCCTGCAGCTAAGGATTTTTATCGTGTAGGGACAATAGCTAAAATTAAGCAAATGTTGAAATTGCCTGGGAATAATGTACGGGTTCTAGTCGAGGGGATTTCACGCGCAAAAATAAAAAACGTAGTGCATGAAAGTCCATTCTTTCTAATAGAGGCGGAGGAAGAGAAGGCAAGCGAAGAAGGAGAGCATAGTAAGAAAATAGAAGCATTAATGAGAAGTGTTCAAGACACATTTGAACATTATATTGATGTAAGCAACAAAATGTCTCCTGAAATATTAATAACTATATCAGAGATTGAATTTCCAGGGAGGCTAGCAGATACTATTGCTGCAAATATCTTTATCAAGCAACAGCAAAAACAAGATATATTAGATAAATTTGATATTATTTCAAGGCTAGAAACGGTATATCGAATTTTAGCTGAAGAAATAGAGATATTAGAAATTGAAAATACAATCGCTGAGCGTGTAAACAAGCAAATCAATAAGGTTCAAAAAGATTACTATTTAAGAGAGCAATTAAAAGCAATTCAAAAAGAATTGGGAGAGGATGAAAATGTAGTCGAAGAAGTGGACGAGTTAAAGAAAAAGTTAAATAAATTAAAGCTTTCTAAGACTATCAAGGAGAAAATACTAAGAGAAATTGATAGATTGCTTAGATTATCACCTAATTCTGCAGAATCGGGTGTAATCAGAAGTTATTTAGATTGGACATTAAACCTTCCTTGGAAAAAAGAAACTAAGGAAAAGTTAGATTTAAAGTCATCTGCTAAGACATTGGATGAAGATCATCACGGATTAGACAAAGTTAAAGGTAGGATACTAGAATTTCTAGCAATTAGGCAACTTACCAAATCAATGAAAGGGCCAATACTATGTTTAGTAGGTCCGCCAGGTGTAGGGAAAACATCAATTGCAAAATCAATTGCACGAGCGCTAAATAGAGAGTTTGTTAGAATGTCGCTAGGTGGAGTTAGAGACGAAGCAGAAATCAGAGGGCATAGAAGGACGTATATAGGGGCTATCCCTGGGCGGATAATATCTTCTATTAGGCAGGTTGGCACTAAAAACCCGGTATTTTTGTTTGACGAGATTGACAAGATAGCTAACGATTTTAGAGGGGATCCTGCATCAGCATTATTGGAGGTCTTAGATCCAGAACAAAACAATGACTTTACAGACCATTATTTAGACATACCATTTGATTTGTCAAAGGTTATGTTTATTACTACAGCGAACTCTACAAGCACGATACCAAGGGCATTGCTCGACCGGATGGAAGTAATTAGAATTGAGGGTTATACGGAAGAAGAGAAAAGAAAAATTGCTATGAAATATTTAGTGCCTAAGCAAATAAAAGAGCATGGATTAACTTCCAAAAGGATTAACATTTCTGAACATGCGATTACAGCGATTATTAATTTTTATACTAGAGAAGCTGGGGTTAGGAACTTAGAAAGACAAATTGCTAATTTGTGCAGAAAAGCAGCAAAGAAAATAGTTGAAGGTAAATCGCAAAACGTAAGAATTTCAGAAAACAGCGTTGAAAAATACTTAGGTAAGGAGATATATAGATTTGAATTAGCAAATCAAAAAGACGAAGTTGGTACAGTAAGAGGATTAGCATGGACACCAGTTGGTGGCGACACATTAACTATTGAAGTAACGCCTTTAAAAGGAACTGGAAAACTAGTTTTAACTGGTCAGCTTGGGGATGTAATGAAAGAGTCAGCGCGTGCAGGAATTAGTTTTGTGCGTTCAAAGGCAGAAGAATTGAATATAGACGAAGACTTCTACAAAACATTAGACATCCACATTCATATACCAGAAGGCGCAATTCCAAAAGATGGACCGTCAGCTGGAATTGCAATGGCTACCGCTGTTATTTCGGCGTTAACGAAAAAGCCAATTAACAGATTTATGGCGATGACAGGTGAAATAACGCTTAGAGGTAAGGTGTTGCCAGTGGGTGGAATAAAAGAAAAAGTTTTGGCAGCTAAAAGAGCTGGAATAAAGAAGGTACTACTTCCTGTAGAAAATGAAAAAGATGTTGACGAGATAACCGAAAATATTAGAAGAAAAATAGATTTTATATTTGTTAATTACATGGATGATGTTTTAAAGTATGTATTTGTAGAGGATAATCAAAATGAAGATTAAAACGGCTGAAATAGTAATGAGTGCAGTAGCACCTAAACAGTACCCAGAGGGATTGATGCCAGAAATTGCCTTGGTTGGTAGATCTAATGTAGGGAAATCTTCTGCAATAAATACTATTTTAGGAAGGAAAAAACTAGCGAGAACAAGTCAAAATCCTGGTAAAACGAGAACGATTAATTTTTACCTCATAAACGAAGAATTTCATTTAGTAGACCTGCCAGGCTATGGTTATGCGAAGGTTTCTAAAACATCACGTGCAGAGTGGGGTAAAATGATGGAAACTTATTTATCGACAAGAGAAAATTTGCGTGAAGTTGTTCTTCTTGTGGACATTAGGCATGAGCCTTCAAACAATGATGTTTTAATGTATGAATGGCTTAGACATTTTGGGTATGGAACAATCGTAATGGCAACAAAGAAAGATAAAATATCAAAATCTAAATTGCAAAAGCATGTTAATATTATAAGAACTAAGCTAAAGATGAATGTAGAAGATGTAGTAGTCCCTCTATCCGCTTTAAAAAAAGAAGGGATCGAAAAGGTATGGGAAGCATTTACTAAAAAGATGGATTTAGAATAAAAAGTTGGAAAGTTGGTCAGTTGAAAAGTTGGTTAGGAAAAGAATAAAGAATAAAGAATAAAGAGTAAAGAATAAAGAGGAGAAAACCTGTAGGGGCTCCCCTTGTGGGGGCCCAAAACAAAGTGAGAAGTGAAACTCTCACCCTGAGCCTGCTTGCTCGCCTGTCTGCGTGAGACGCGCAGGCAAGCGAGCTTGCGAGTCGAACGTGTCTCGGTTTGCACTTTTCTAATTTCGCATTGCAACGAAGTGATATGCGTGTTATGATTGAATATTTTTTTTGACACACTAAACAAACTAATAAAATTGAAAATAGGTGGATAAAATGACGAATAAAAGTGTTGTATTTGACGTTTTAAAAAAGACCCCATCCTTACTTTTGGCGTTTAGTATTTTGGCTTTCGCTATTTTATTGAACTTAAAAGCAGATCTTGGTGTGGGTCCATGGGGTGTATTGCATGTAGGTATTGCAGAACAAACTGTTTTAACTCTTGGACAAGCCACAATTGTAGTAGGTTTTGCTGTGTTACTTTTTTCGATGTTTTTAGGAGTTGTTCCTGGATTTGCAACAGTATTAAACATGTTTATGATAGGTATTATGATAGATGTTATTGAGTCTTTAGGAGTAATAACTACTCCAGAATCTCTTATGGGCAGATATTTAATGCTGTTTGCTGGCATTGCACTAATGGGGTGGGCAATACTGTTATATCTGCAAGTTCATTTAGGTGCTGGTCCAAGAGATGGGCTTATGGAAGGATTAGTACTAAGATTTAAAAAACCTGCTTGGCTAGTGAGAGGACTAATTGAATTTGTAGCTTTGGCGGCAGGTTGTTTTTTAGGAGGACCAGTTGGAATTGGCACAATAATATTCGCTGCAACAATTGGGTTTTCAGTGGATGTTGCGTTTAAACTAGGGAAATACGACTCTAAAAACACAAAACATGTTGATTGTGTAGAGCTGTATCATAGAGTGAAATCAACCTAGAGGTAGTGTAAAGTAACTTATGAAAACTTGAGCCAAAATAAAACCCTAAAAAACCTAGAAAAGAGGATTGAAATATGAGTGAGAGAAATAACGCAGTAAAAAAGAAACGAATTGTGATTACTGGAAAAGATGTTGTTAGAGGAGTGGGGCTCTTTGTACTGGGGTTTGCAGTAGCCGATATAATATTATTATTATTTACTGGTAGTGGACTTTATGATGATAATTATGCTTTACGGATTACCCAGTTTTCTAGTTTAGTACTTATTTTTTTAGGAACTAAGGATAAAAGGAAGTAATAATTGGTAAAGACAAAAACCAGCAAATGAATTTGCTAGTTTTCTGATAGAATTGTATTAAGTCTATTTTGTTGTTATAACTTATACTCAGTAAGTTCTTCGCAATAGCTGCATTTATATTGAATTTTCCCATTAGGTATTAATGTGAACTCAGGCTTTGCACACTCATCAATAGAAGTGATGCAGCGTGGGTTTTTACACTTAAACAAACCGCTTACTTTTTTTGGTATACTAATTTTAACTTTTTCAACTATTTCCTCATCTTCAATAATATTGACGGTAATGTTTTGGTCAATAAGTCCTAGCATAGTTAAATCTACATCAATATGCTCTTGTATTTTAATTATATCTTTTCTGCCAAGCTTATTACTTGAAACATTAATCAGTAGAACAACTGGGGTATTCATCTTGTGTAGATTTAGTTTTTGAAATATCTTCAAGCCTTTACCTGAAGAGATATGATCAATTACTATTCCTCTTTTAATGCCTGTTACCTCTAGCATTATTCGCACACCCCCAATAATAGTGAAATTAAAGCCATTCTAGCATAAACACCAAGTTTAGCTTGATCAAAATACTTGCTACGTGGGTCTGAGTCAACATCATAACTAATTTCGCTAACTCTAGGTAACGGATGCATAATTAGCAGATCATCTTTTGCGTGAGATAATTTCTTTTTATCTAAAATGTATACATCTCTTAGTTTAAGATACTCTTCTTCGTTGAAAAATCTTTCTTTTTGGATTCTAGTCATGTAAAGAACATCTAAAGTAGAAATGCAATCTTCTAAGGACTCGGTTTCAATTATTTTTACATTGTAATTGTTTGCAATATCAATTCGCAGATGATTAGGAATTCTCAGCTCTGGTGGAGATATTAGTGTAAATTCGATGCTAGGGAAACGGCTAAGCGTTTTGAGCAAAGAGTGAACAGTTCTGCCAAACAACAAATCACCACAAAAGGCAAATCGCAAATTTTTCACTTCACCTTTGTAATACTGGATAGTTGTTAAATCGGTTAATGTTTGAGTTGGATGCTGATGCCCTCCGTCTCCACCATTCACAAGAGGAACTGATGAGAATTGTGATGCTAATTTTGGGGCGCCTTCTCTCGGGTGTCTCATAACTAAAATGTCAGCGTAGTCGTCTAGTACGCGTATTGTATCAGCAATACTTTCCCCTTTTTTTGCAGATGTCGTATTTGCATCAGAAAAACCAAGAATGGTTCCTCCTAGTCTTAGCATAGCCGATTCAAAACTTAAACGTGTCCTTGTGCTCGGTTCATAGAATAAAGTTCCTAAAATTTTTCCCTTGCAAGTATCTGCATATTTCTTGGGATTTTCATACATTTTAAGTCCGAGGTTTACCAAATGTTTTAGCTCATCAATTGTAAAATCATTTGGATCAACAAAATGCTTGTTTTTTAATGACATATAGATTTCCTCCCTTTGTAATTTGTTGGGAGCAACAACTCCCTTTTTAGTCTCTCCGTACTAAATTAAAGGTATTCGTGAATACTGTAGTTATAAAAATGCTGTTTAGGGCTTGTGATGAAACAAGCTGTGCAATGTTGCGAAGGATTTTCGTTCATAACCAAGGCGTGGAAATAGGCGCATAGCAGCGTTATGTAACTGTTTCCACAACGCAGGGTATGGATGAAAAGACAAGTAAGATTGTACAGGTTATTTAGGAACAAGCCCTTATTCCAAAAAGCAAATAAACCTTCACCTGTTAGGAGAAGGAAAATGCGCATACCTAAATATACATAGAAAACAAATCTTTTCCTTCTCAATCTCGCAGGACCGAATTAAAGGTAGACATTTAGTTAGAATATTCTTTTTTAATATATCATTTTAATATGCTAGAGTCAAGCAATCAATCTGATTTTTTGCGCTTGTGCCTGCGGGTGATTCATAGGCTTGTAGCCCAATCTGCGTACAGGGGATGTCGTAGCGCTACTGGTTGGCAGGAGTCTCATACAGCCTCTAGCTTTGTTTTTGCTAAGTCACAGTCTTTTAGCAACTCATCAAGCTGATTTGCGTTAAGAGTTTCATGTTTCATTAGTGAGAGAGCTATTTTTTCAAGTGCATCGCTATACTTTTTCAAGTGACTGTAAGTAACTGCATAACACGAACTTACTATTTTATTAACTTCATCATTTATTTGGCGACTTAAAGAACGAATCATCGTAGGTTCTTGGCAAAGAAAGCCCATGTCACTCATTCCATACTCGCAAACCATCTGCCTAGCAATCTCTGTTGCTTTTTTCAAATCGTCTTTTGCTCCTGTTGATAAGTGTTTAAAAATAAGTTGCTCTGCTGCCCTACCACCTAAAATCACCATTATTTTACAGCGGAGTTCTTCTTTAGTAATAATGTATCTATCGGCTTGTGGCATGTGTATTACATATCCTAATGATTGACCGCGCGGAATTATTGAAACTTTTTGTACCATATCAGTGCCTAGTAATTTGCCAATGAGAGCGTGTCCTGCTTCGTGATAAGATACAATTTTTTTCTCTTTTAGCAATACTGATGGATTTTTAATCTTGAGACCGACAACAATCCTTTCAATAGCCTGCTCAAAATGTATTGAAGTAATTACCGGACTGTTTTCACGTACTGCAATAATTGCAGCTTCATTTGCTACATTAGATAAATGAGCACCGCTCATGCCGTGTGTTTTCTGTGCTAACTCTTTCATTTTTACACTCGTGTGTAAAGGTTTGTTAGTTGTGTGCACTTTTAATATTTCTTCGCATGCCTTAGTGTTCGGATTTCCAATATACATATGGCGATCAAAGCGACCGGGGCGAAGAAGGGCTTCATCTAGCAAATCGAGCCTGTTTGTAGCGCCTATTACTAAAACAGTGTGATCTGTATCGAACCCATCTAGTTCTACAAGTAGTTGATCAAGCGTTTGATCTTTTTCGTTATTACTTTCTAGGTGACGTTTTGAGCCGATTGCATCAATTTCATCAATAAAAATTACGCTGGGCGAGTCTTTTTTTGCTTTTTCAAATAACGTTCTTATTCTCTTTGCACTTACACCTACATACTTTTCAACGAATTCGGATCCGCTAGTTGAAAAGAAAGCTGATTTTGTTTCTCCTGCAACAGCAGAGGCTAAAAGTGTTTTACCAGTACCTGGTGGACCGTGGAATAAAATTCCTCTAGGGATTTTAGCGCCCATTTTTTTATATTTTTCTGACTGTTTTATAAAGTCAATAACTTCAACTAACTCGTCTTTAGCTTCATCTAACCCTGCTACATCTTCAAAAGTGACTCTTGGTTTACTAAAGAGCTCATTTGTCTTTTTTTCTTTTTCTTTTTTTTCTATATTCATTGTTGCATGAGCATACTGAGGAGCTGAATTTAGTCTTATAGAATAGAGAAATAGAAGCAATGCGGTGCCGTATAATAGAAAGTGGTATATAGAAGCAGATGGTCTATTTAGCCCACGGTTAAAGTATAGTAAATAGAGAGTAATGAGACTTAATAAAAAAAACATGCAAAACAAAGCAAATACAATTCCTTTTTTCACAGCATCACCACCAAGTTATTTTGATTTTAGTTTACCCCAAAAAGTGAATAATAATTGTGGAATTTTTGTTTGGATAAAAAGATTTAAATAAAAAAACAGTTGACAAAACAAGAAATTGTTGATAATATTATTTTATTAACAAAGTAGAGGTTTCCGCTTCTCACCTTTCAGCATTGCTAGTAAGGTTAATAAACAAATGGGATAGACTGTTGTTTAGACCATCAAATTGGAGCGGATGCGTGTGTGTTCGTTTTTTTATATGAAAAATTATTAGGAGGTGTCATGTTATTAGAGATAAAAACGAAGCTCAAATTAATGCAAGTATCAGAGATCGAGAGATTAGATTAATTGGTGAAAATGGTGAACAGCTAGGTATTCTTTCGGCTAAAGAAGCACAGAAATTGGCGGATGATAGCAATTTAGATTTAGTTAAAATTGCTCCAAAAGCTAAACCACCAGTTTGCAAAATTATGGATTATGGAAAACATAAATATGAATTAGCAAAAAAAGAAAAAGAAGCACGAAAAAAACAAAAGAATGTTGTTGTGAAAGAAGTACGACTTTCTGCTAAAATTGAAAGTCATGACTTAAATGTGAAAGCAAATACAGCAAGTAAATTTTTGCAAAATGGCGACAAAGTAAAAGTTTCGCTTAGGTTTAGAGGGAGAGAAATGAGTAACACAATGAGAGGTAGAGTCGTTATTCAAGATTTTGCAAATTTACTAGAAGAAGTTAGTGTAATTGAAAAAACACCTAGGTTAGAAGGAAGACAAATGATAATGATTTTAACACCTAAGAACGTATAATTTGGAAGGAGGCATTATTATGCCAAAAATGAAAACTCATAGAGGAGCAGCAAAACGATTTAAAAGAACTAAATCAGGTAAAATTAAGAGATTCAAAGCTTTCACGAGCCACTTATTCGCTTCTAAGAGTGCAAAGAGAAAAAGAAATCTTCGAAAAGCTGCGATTGTATGCAAGGGAGATCAAAAAAGAATGGATCAGTTAATACCACGTTAATAATACTGAAGGAGGTAGTTAGAAATGGCTAGAGTGAAAAAGGCATTGAATGCCAGAAAAAAACATAAAAAAATATTAAAATTAGCAAAAGGCTTTAGAGGTGCAAGAAGCAAGCTTTTTAGACCTGCTAATCAAGCAGTAATGAAAGCATTGAAAAATGCGTACATTGGACGTAAACTAAGAAAAAGAGATTTTAGAAGACTGTGGATTACAAGAATAAATGCGGCAGTAAGACAGTATGACTTATCTTATTCTCGATTTATGAATGGTTTAAAATTATGCGGAATAGATGTTAATAGGAAAATGCTATCTGAGATGGCGATACATGATAAAGAGGGTTTTAAAGTAATAGTAGATAAAGCAAAAGAAAAATTAGCATAGGGTTTGTGATGAAATAAGCTGTGCAATGTTGCGAAGGATTTTCGTTCATAACCAAGGCGTGGAAATAGGCGCATAGCCTCGCTACGCAACTATTTTCACAACGCAGGGTATGGACGAAAAGACAAGTAAGACTGTACAGCGGTGTTTGTCAAGATAGTTGTCTATTTATTTACATTGAGTAATTAGAGCATCCTCATGAATACCTAAATCTAAAAATTTTCTTGATATTTTCTTCTAGTAGTTTGGTACATCTTCTTATGGTCTCTGTTTTAGTCATAATTCTTATAGTTTGAATTGCGTAAAAGACTTGATAAGTTGCGTTTAATGTTGGTCTTTTCATCTTTTTAAATAATACTTTGCTTTTTAAACTTATTAATAACCACAATTGACAAATAGTCTATCATTACCTTTCATCTTATATAGCTCGTACGATTAACAATAATATAGCCTTTTTCATAACTCAATACAAGCATTATTGTAAAAGTGGTCGTTTTTTTGTCATAAATAATATATAATTCAGAAAAAAATGATTATTTATCCTCTTCATCTATTATACAGTCTCCGTCCTTATCAATAAAAATCCACCCGCCATTAATATTTACTTTCGCATACCTTTCTGAAAATGAACCAACGTTTTTATAGATTGGCTGAATTACAAATTCTCCCATCACATTTACATATCCCCATAAATCTCCTTCCTTTTTACCAAGAAGCCCTTCATAAAATCGCTGATGTACAGCGTTAATTGGCAAGAAATCAATAATACTATTCCCTTCAATGTCAACAAACCCCCGAGTCCCGTCCTTCTCCAAGGTAAACATACTGACTCCTTCATTTAAAGTTACTCTATGATGAATAACATCGTAGTAAAGAACAGTTTGATTAGAGTTTTTACGAACGTTAACAAATGTTTTGATAGCAACGCCAATATGGAAGAGTTCGTTTTATTGTGAATTCGAAATCTAATTATTCTTTAATAAAGGACGTAAAATAAAAAAATATTTTTATTTTATTTAACAATCAAGAAGGAATTTTTGTTTTGGCGTAGAATAGATAAATAACGGCAAAATTATTTAAGTTGTTAAGGATGTGAAAAAATGGATCATTTGAATGAAAAAAGCGGTTTACCTCACGGGATATTGAGGATTAGAAGTCATTTGGCTTCTCTAAAACCAGCGGAAAGGAGAGTGGCTGAATATATATTAGATAATATTAACGAAGTAATCCATCTTTCGATTACAAAATTCTCTGATGATGCGGGAGTAAGTGAGGCGACTGTCGTGAAATTTTGTCAGCGTATAGGATATTCGGGCTATCAGGAACTGAAAATTGTATTAGCGCAGAGCAGTGAGCAAAATAAGGGAGAGCATATTTATGGAGAAATAGAACCTAATGACGATTTAGAGACTATTATCAACAAGATTTTTCAATTATACGACCAATCGTTAAATAACACGAAAAAGATACTTCAAAATGGTAGTGTAGAAGTTGGTATTAAAATGATTTTAAATGCCCGGAGAATATGCTTTTGGGGATTTGGTGCTTCTGGGATTGTGGCTGAAGATGCAGAATTAAAGTTTAAAAGAATTGATTATATAGCGGAAGCATTAACTGATAACCATAGACAAAAGACAGTAGGAGCCTTGCTCATAAAGGAGGATTTGGTAATAGCCATCTCTGATTCAGGAAGAACCAAAGAGCTAATTGAATCCTTAGTAGTGGCTAAGAAAACAGGGGCAAAAATTATTGCGATAACATCTAGCTTAGGATCGCCAGTTACCAAACTGGCAGATGTCGTGCTGCTTACTTCTTCTAAAGAAACACCTTTTAGGGGAAGTGCTCTTGCTTCAAGAATGGCTCAATTAGCAGTGATTGATGTTTTATTTTTAGGAGTAGCTGCAGCTAAATACGATAAAACTTTGGAGGTTTTAAGTAAAACAAGACTAGCGGTGCAAGAAAGTAAATTACAATAAATATCTGTATTGATTTACGGACTAAAAAATCAAATTGCAAAAAAACTGAAATTGGAGGTATTAATTTGGTGGTGAAGCATAAAGTTTTGGGGATTACAGAGGAAAGAAATCCAACTAGCATGAAAATTGATCAAATGGATGCGGAAGAAATGCTATATTTAATGAATCAAGAGGATACTAAAGTAGCTGAAGCAGTTAAGGTGGTGATACCCGCTATAGGTATGGCGGTTGATATTATTACTGAAAGAATGCGAAAGGGTGGGAGATTATTTTATATAGGTGCTGGTACTAGCGGCAGGTTAGGGGTTCTAGATGCGGTAGAATGTGTTCCTACCTTTGGTATTGAAGCAGATAAGGTTGTTGCCATTCTAGCTGGTGGAAAAGAAGCAATGTTTACTGCTCAGGAGGGCGTAGAAGATGATTTTGAAATGGGAGCTAGTGAAATAAAGAAGTATAATCTTAATAATTTAGACAGTACAATTGGAATAGCTGCCAGCGGGAGTACTCCTTACGTCAGGGGTGCAATTGATGAAGCCAATAAACGTAACGCAGCCACAATTTGTCTTGTTTGTGGAACAGATTCAGAGCTTGAAAAGATGGTAGATGTAGCAATAGTTCCTATTCTCGGGCCAGAAGTTTTAACTGGTTCAACTAGATTAAAAGCGGGGACATCCCAAAAAATGGTTTTGAACATGATATCGACTGCCATTATGATTAAACTTGGGAAGGTATATTCAAATCTTATGATTGATGTCAGCCCGAATAATTGCAAATTGAGAATAAGAGCTGAGCGCATATTTATGGCAATTACCGAGGCTAGCCATGAAATAGCTACAGAATATTTGAGGAATTCTATGCTTAATGTTAAGGCGGCAGTTGTTATGTATATAAAAGGGGTTAGCCTAAAAAAGGCGTTGCGCCTATTGGAAGAAAAGGAAGGGATTCTCGGCAGGGTGATTGATTAAAAAGCTAAGAGCAAGATAGTAGGCGTGACGTTTTAGTAGTACAAGCTTGAAAACGTTTACGAAACTTATTGCATTAGAAATTATCGTTAAGAACTAAGAAAAAACAGTAAAGAGAAAAAAGTTGGAATTTGCAAGGGTAAAGGAAGCTTTAAGAAATTAAGGAGGGAGCATAATGAATCCTTATAATTCAGGGTTGGAACGGTTTATTGCAAAAGATTATAGTTTAGTAAAAGGGAAAAAAGTTGGATTGGTTACTAATCACACTGGTTTATCTGGAGATTTTAAAAGTAATATTGATTTGTTTTTTGAGCATCCTGATATTAATCTTGTTAGCCTATACGCGCCTGAGCATGGTGTAAGGGGCAATGTTGCGGATGGGGTTAAGGTAGATAATAGTATTGAACAGCGCAAAATTGCCTGTTTATAGTTTATATGGGGAAAATAAAAAACCAACTTCAAAAATTTTAGAGGATATAGATGTTTTAATCTATGATATTCAAGATATCGGGGTTAGGTTTTATACTTATATTAGTACGTTGTTTTATTGCTTAGAGAGTTGTGCCGAAAACGATATTTCTTTTATAGTTTTGGATCGCCCAAATCCTATTGGAAGAAAAGTAGAAGGTAACATGGTTCAACCTGGATTTGAATCATTTGTTGGATTATACTCAATTCCGCTAAGACATGGCATGACAATAGGAGAATTGGCTAATTGGGCAAATAATGAATTTAATATTGGGGCAGACTTGAAAATTGTTCAAGTAAAGGGGTGGCAAGGCGAATATTTTGATCAGATGAAACTTTTATGGGTTCTACCATCGCCAGGGATGCCCCACTTTGGAACTTCTCTAGTTTACCCGATTACTTGCTTGTTTGAAGGAACGAATGTTTCTGAGGGAAGGGGAACAACAAATCCATTTGAATACATTGGAGCTCCGTGGATTAATCCTTATGAGCTTGTTGAACGACTAAACGCTGCTGATTTACCAGGAATTAGATTTCGACCAGTTTGCTTCAACCCTATTTTTTCTAAACATAAGGGGATTGAGTGTGGAGGAGTTCAAACAATGATTGAAAACAGGAAGATAGTTAATAGTTTCTTAACAGGGATAACTATGGCTAAGACAATTTTGGATTTGTATCCCGATGAATTCAAATGGTTAAAACCTGTTTCAGAAGTACACAAACATTTTTTCGACCTTCTTATGGGAACTGATCAGGTAAGGAAAAAATTAGAGAAGGGTAGTAAACCTTTGGATATAATCAATGAATGGGAAAGGGAAAGACTAGAATTTAATTCTGTTCGTAAAAAATATTTGCTTTACTAATTTGGATTTAAAATTCGTTATATAGGAGGCGGGACAATAAAAGATGTAGACGTTAATCTGTTTTATTATGGTAAAAAACACTAAATAATTATCAAAAATATATTTCAAAAGAGGTGAGTTGCGTTATGCTGAGTTATATTTTAAGACGAATACTAATGATGATACCAGTATTAATTATAATTTCGATTATTTCATTTACGATTATCGAGTTGCCACCAGGCGATTTTATGACTTCGTATATTGCTAGATTGGGAGAGGATGGCACGGGGATGGCTGAAGCACGCGCAGAAGCATTAATGGCACGTTTTGGGGTAGGTGAAGCGTTCCACATCAGGTATTGGAAATGGGTTACTGGTTTTGTTCGCGGGGATCTAGGGTTTTCATTCTTATATAATGCTCCAGTAAATAGCGTTATTGGCGAACGTTTGTTGCTGACTTTTTTAATTACTTTAGGCACAGTAATATTTACGTGGGCAGTTGCTTTTCCAATAGGTGTATACTCAGCGATAAAACAGTATTCAGCTAGTGATTATATATTTACATTTATTGGGTTTTTAGGGCTCGCAATTCCAAATTTTCTGCTTGCTTTATTATTTATGTATATAAGTTTTGCGCATTTGGGTTGGAGTGTGGGGGGTTTATTTTCTCTTGAGTATTTGCACTTACCGTGGAGTTGGGGTAAATTTGTTAACCTACTACAGCATTTGTGGGTGCCGGTTGTAGTAGTTGGAACCGCAGGCACTGCTGGGATGATACGGATATTACGTGCCACACTTTTGGATGAGTTAAAAAAAGCTTATGTAACGACGGCTAGAGAAAGAGGAGATTAGCGAATTTGTAACCATGGGGTTTGCTCCTCCACAACAAGCTACTGTAATTGCAGAGCATCCAGCCTTCGAAGAGGAGTTTACTACTCACCTAATACAGCGTGATTTGGATTTATCTAATAAATGGTTAGATGAAATAGGTCTTGATAGTCGCGATAGCGATGGGTACAGGCTTTTTCCAAGCGGTAATGAATTAACACTAATTTTATCGCCGCGGGGAACGGAAGGTATTTCCGTTGAAATGTCAGAACTTATTAAGAGGCAATTAGATGATGTTGGTTTGAGAGTTTTGGTCCGAACTGCTGAAAGCGCTCTTTGGACTGAACGATTGAATGCAGGTAAAATTCAGATGACTGTATGGGCGGTCATGGGTGGTGGAGATCCTTTAGCTACTCCGGCTTCATTTTTCCCAGTATGCGCTACAGGTAGCCATTGGTGCCTATTGTAGGTTAAATGGTTCCAAAGCGATGGTACAGAGGGCGTTAAGCCAGACGAGTACCATAAGCGACTTTGGGAAATCTATGAGCAAGCCGTAGCAGAACCGAGTGCAGACAAAAGAGATATCCTCGTTAAAGAGGCTTTGCAGATGCATAAAGAACAATTATGGAGAATTGGTTTAGTAGGACCAACCCCACCATTTTTGGTCGTGTCTAGTGAGGTAATAAATGTTCCTAATGATTTATGGTTTAGTGGATCGAATAGTTTGATTAATCGAACGTATCAGTTTTCACTTGATCAAAACTAGAGATTCAATAACCCTCGGAGCATTTTGAAGAGCTCCGAGGGTATTACTATTAGAGCTTGTTCTATAGCTGAGTATGGTGTATGATAGTATTTCGATAATTGCCTTATCCGTTCGGTTTACTTTGTATTGTATAATGCCACGAGGAGGAGTATAGTGAACCTAGAAAAAATATTATCAGAAATGACCTTAGAAGAAAAGGTCGGTCAACTGTTTCAAATTGGATTTGATGGTATTGTAGTAACGCCTGAGATGAAAGAGATGATCGAAAACTATCGTCCTGGTGGAATAATATATTTCAGACGTAATATACAATCACCTGAACAAGTAGCCAGTCTTTCTAATAGATTACAAAAGTTAGCAATAAATCGGGATGGGGGCGTGCCTTTAATGATATCTACCGATCAAGAGGGGGGTATTGTTACCCGTTTAACTGGTATCACGCATTTCCCAGGAAATATGACTCTTGGAGCAACTAAGAACCTTAGTCTTGCTAGAATGGTTGGTCAGACAGTTGCGCAGGAACTAAAAACACTAGGAGTTAATATGAATCTGGCTCCAGTGCTTGATATTAACAACAATCCGCACAATCCAGTTATTGGCGTGCGTTCTTTTGGAGAGAATCCTCTTTTAGTAGCCGATTTAGGAGTTGCCTTTATTGAAGGTATGCAGGATGAAGCTATAATTTCCTGTGCTAAACATTTTCCTGGTCATGGAGATACGGCTACAGATTCTCATTTAGCTCTTCCCATAGTTAGGCATAGTCGAAGGCGTTTGAAAGAAATAGAACTTTATCCCTTTAGCCAGGCTATAAAGGCAGGAATTGACAGCATTATGACGGCTCATATTAGCTTTCCTACTATTGAGCCACGAGAAAAATTACCTGCGACTTTATCGTTTAATGTTTTAACTGGTTTACTAAGAGAAGAGATGGGATACGATGGTCTAATCATCACTGATTGTATGGAGATGAATGCGATTGTAAGTACTTTGGGAACTGCTGAAGGGGCAGTTATGACTATTGAAGCTGGTAGTGATATGGTCCTGATTTCTCATACATTAGACAGACAAAAAGCATCTATTGAAGCGTTGGTTAACGCGGTGCAAAAGGGAAGAATTGCTGAGGAACGTATCAATAAATCTGTACTTAGGATTCTCAGATTAAAAGAGAAAAGAATTAGTTTAAAGCAGTTGCCTTTAGCAGATTATAAGAAAATAGATAAAAACAAAGGTGAAGAACTTGCCTATCAGGTAGCTCGGCAGGGTGTTACATTAGTTAAAGATGAAGATAATTTAATTCCGATTTCCAAGGTAGGAGATAATAAAGTTATGGTATTGGATTTTTTTACGAGCGAAGGGTCACTAGTAGAAGATAAATGGGAGTCCGAATATCACTTAGCTAGTTATTTGCTGAGTCAGGGGATGCAAGTTGAGAGTTTTTCTTTCCCAAAGGGAAGTGTTGAATTACCATCGTTAGATGGAGTTGATCAGGTTATTGTTTGTAGTTATGATGCTGTTAACAATCCTCAGCAAGTTGAAGTGCTAAAAAAGTTGCGGACTTTAACAAAAGCATTAATTGTGGTCGCTCTTCGCAACCCTTATGATCTTACGGTTTTTCCTGAAGTAGGTACTTACTTGACTACTTATGACTTTAGTCTAGCCAATTTGCGGGTAGCAAGTGAGATAATTACAGGCAAATATAAGGCTAGGGGAGTTTTACCTATTACTTGGAAGCTATAATTGTGGTAGAACTATTGATGGTAACCAAAAGGGATGGATCTTTTGGTTGACGATGGTTTCGAGAGGATTTGGAACAACCAGAAAGAAGTGTCCATTTTGGTTAAAATGAATAAAGAATTGGAGGATTAGGCTGTGAACAAACAGGAGAGGAAAGAGCAAATTTCCCGATTTCTTAAGAATGAATTGGAAACAGGAGCTATTCCTGGTGTAGCTTTAGCGTTAGCTACCGATAAAGAGATTTTATTTAGAGAAAGCTTCGGTTATGCTCAATTAGAACCATTCGAAAATAAAATGACAAGAGAGACTATTTTTGATTTGGCTTCATTAACGAAAGTGATAGCTACTACTACTGCTATTATGCAATTGATTGAAACGGGACGAATTAATCTTTGGGATTATCTTGGGAAGTATTATTATAATCTTTCCAACGATAAAAAAGAAATAACTGTCTTTCATTTGTTGACTCATACATCAGGTTTACAAGCGATTGTTCGTTTATGGGAACAAGGATATACTTATGAGGAAAAAATTAAATATATTTTGGATAAACCGCTGCAAGTTGGGGTGGGAGAAAAGGTAATTTATAGTGATTTAAACTTTATTCTTTTGGGAGATTTAATCTGCCGAGTGACTGGTCAAAGGTTAGATGAGTATGTTGTTCAACATATTTTTGAACCTATAGGAATGGCAATGACCACGTTTAACCCACTTAGAAACTTGCTTTTTACTAGTGCAAAGGATTATGCTGCTACCGAGCTGTGTGCTTGGCGAGGTAGAGTAGTTGCTGGGGAGGTGCATGATGAAAATGCTTATGCTTTTGGCGGAGTTAGTGGACATGCTGGTCTATTTTCAACGATAGATGACCTATGTATATTTTTGCAGATGTTATTAAATGATGGGGTTTATAATGATGTGAAGGTATTGAGTCACAGAGCTGTAAAGTTGATGCGTAGAGATTGGACCTCTAATTTAGGGGCACACCGTGG
The DNA here is from genome assembly GCA_021129775.1 of Clostridiales bacterium. Taxonomy (GTDB): domain Bacteria; phylum Bacillota; class Clostridia; order Peptostreptococcales; family NVVX01. The sequence continues at coordinate 6,054 of JAJOKP010000066.1, read as the reverse complement.
CTTAGGGTGGGATTTGGCTAAAAATTCGCATTCTTCTGGCGGTGTTTTATTTACCTCGTCAGCCTTTGGACACACTGGTTTTACTGGAACCTCTCTTTGGGTTGATCCAGAACTGAAACTGGGGGTAGCTTTGCTAACTAACCGAGTTCATCCAACAAGGGAGAATGCGAGAATTATTTCGTTGCGTCCTCGATTACATAATTTAATTACTGCATTGTATTGTGATGATTAAATTATCTTGAACATGAGTGACAGATGGGTGTGCAGAATTATTACTAAACTAAAAGATGTAATTGTGCATGGGAGGGAATAATTTTATGTTTACAAAAAAACAAAAATGGATACTAGTAATGATTATTAGTTTGGTTTTGATATTTGTCATGAGATTAAATGGGATTGATTTCAGAAGAAATATAGGGGAAATTAATGGAGATAAAAGTGGTACTATTGCTGATAAAAATGATATTAACGTTGACGATGCTCTGAAAGATATTTCGAAGGATAAAATCAATCAAATAATACAAGGTATGTCTTTAGAAGAGAAAATAGGACAAATGATAATGGTAAGTTTTCAAAGTGACCAAATAGATGAATTTATCGGAGATAAAAAAATCGGAGGATATATTCTGTTTTCGCACAATATCCAAAATTATGATCAAGTACGAGAATTGACAAGGAAAATAAATGAAAAGTCAAAACAAAGTTTGGTAGCGCCCTCTTTTATAGCTATTGACCAAGAAGGAGGTATTGTTTCAAGGCTTGATAGCATTTTTCACCCATTCCCAGGGAATATGGCTTTGGGAGCAGTTCGTGATATAGAATTAGCATACAAGCAAGGCAAAATAACAGGTAAAATGCTTTCGTATCTTGGTATAAATCTTAACCTTGCACCAGTTGTTGATGTTAATACTAATCCCGAAAATCCTGTGATTGGAACTAGGTCTTTTGGAGAAAACCCAGAAAAAATTGCTGAAATGGCAACGGCCTTCGTTTTGGGTCAGCGAAGTACAAAAACAATATCTTGTATAAAACATTTTCCGGGTCATGGGAACACAGATAAAGATTCGCATTTTGAGTTACCAACGATTTATAGTTGCGAGAAAACTGTTCGCTCAGTAGATATGATGCCTTTTGAAAGGCTTATTGAGGAAATACAAATAGAAATGATAATGACTGCACATATTAAAGTGCCTTCGCTTGATAAGGAATACCCTGCAACATTGTCGCGCAAGATACTTACTGATGAGTTAAGGGGAAGAATGGGTTTTGATGGAGTAATAATCACGGACGATATTGGTTCAATGAAGGCCATTACTTTATTGATGGGAACAGAAGTAGCTGCTGTAAAGTCAATAAAAGCTGGTGCGGATATTATATTACTGGTGACCACAGCAGAAAAGATAGAAAGTACTATTGACAATATTGTCGTAGCAGTTAATAGTGGAGAAATATCTGAAGTGAGAATAGATGAATCGGTTCGTCGAATACTTGAATTGAAACAACGATTTGATTTATCCCATGAAGAAGCAGTAAAAGAAGAAATCTCACATAGTTCGCTGTATGAAATCACAAGAGTACACAGCAATCGAGTTAGTAAAAGAGCTATAACTCAAATTAGTAATGAACGAGGACAAATTCCAATAGATGATGTGAAAACGCTGTTGTTATTTCACACGCCGATTAAATACAAGGATAGCTTAATTAGGGATAGCGAAGGATTAGTGAAGCATATTGGAAAAAACCTATCTAATTTTGACGTATTGTTTATTGAGGATGAAGATGATGCTAATATGATAATTGAAAAATCGCTAACTTATGATACAACCATACTTTTTTCATCTAAAAGAAGTAGTAGGTGGAGTGATTTATTTGAATTGCTGTCGCACTTTAGAAATAAAAATAATTTTATTCTTGTTTCAATAGCCGAACCTTATGAAAGTGTGATTATAGGTGGATTCCCCACACAAATAGCTGTATATAGTAATCAGATAACCTCTATATCAAATAGCATAAGAGCGATTAGGGGTGAGATTGAAATGAAGAGTAACCATCATCAATTACATTTTGAGTAGAATATGTCTTAGATTATTTCGAGAATAGAGGTGGAAGAATTGAAATTTGTTATAGGGATAGACGGAGGAGGAACAAAAACAGTAGGGTACATAGGGAACTTAGAAGGTAAAATTATGGCTACCTCATCAAGTGGACCTTCAAACTATCATTCAGTAGGCATTGAGAGAACGAGACAGTCAATAGAAGATGTTATCAAATCTCTATGTAGCTTAGTTAACGAAAATTTAGAAAATCTAGAATTGTTATCATTAGGAGTTGCTGGAATTGATAGATTGGAAGATGAAAAAGTAATTGAGGAAATTGTTAAGAATATAGGAATTAGAAGTAAAGTATTATTAGGAAATGATGCGGTATCTGCTTTTGTAGGAGCTCATGGCAAAGAATGCGGAGTGATAACTATAAGCGGGACTGGTTCTATAAGCTATGGAATGGATTCAAAAGGCAGGAAAGTTAGAGCCGGAGGTTGGGGCACATAATAAGTGATGAGGGAAGCGGATATGACATTGGGAGAAAAGCCTTAAGTGCAATATTTAAGTCTTATGATGGCATAACCAGGGAAACTATGTTAACAGAAAAAATACTAAGTCATTTTAATTTTAAGAATGTAGATAGAATAATCGAATATGTTTACAATAATAAAGTGACAAAAGAATATATTGCACAAATTGCTCCAATAGTTATTGAGGCTGCTTATGAAAATGACAGGGCATCAATAGGTATTTTAGATGAATCTATTGATAACTTAGTTGAAATAACTGAAACAGTAATTAGAAAACTAGAGTTTGATGAAGGGAAGATAGACCTTGTACTAGATGGTGGGATTTTAAAGAAAGTCAAATATATGCAGGACAAGTTTAGAGAAAAAATAGATAAGAGAATAGATAATATTCATATTTCTATGCCTTTATTTGATGGTGCTGTTGGGTCACTACTTATTGCATGGAATTATTTAAACATAGACTATAGTCTTGATGATATTATGACTCAGGTTAAGGAGATCAACGGTAGCTAGAGAGAAGATAAAGTGTTTTGCAGAGAAAGAAATCAAGCTAATAGATTGGAGAATTGAGGGATCGAAGTGGATAGGCTAATCAAATTGTTAAATAAAGACAAAAAAATGGTTGTAGGTCTAATGTCTGGAACATCAATTGATGGGATTGATTGTGCGTTAGTTGAAATAGAAGGAAGTGGATTAAATACAAAAGTTAATTTATTAAAATTTTATAATCATCCAATATCTTTAGAACTTAAAAGAGACATATTAAAAGCATGTTCTATCACTCAATCTTCAGTAGAGTTAATATGCAGACTGAATTTTAAAATAGGCGAAGAATTTGCAGAGGCAGTACTCAAAATATGCGAATTAGTGGGAATCAACTGTAATGATGTAGATTTGATAGGCTCGCACGGTCAAACTATTTACCATATACCACAAAATAGCACTTTGCAAATGGGAGAAGCAAGTGTTATAGCTGAGAAAACAGGGATTGCAGTAGTTGCTGACTTTAGAGTGAGGGATGTTGCAGCTGGGGGACATGGAGCGCCTTTAGTTCCATATACTGAATATTTATTATATAGAAATTCATATAAGACAATAGCACTGCAGAATATAGGTGGGATAGGAAATGTTACTGTGATACCTAAAGGGTGTGGTATAAACGAGGTTTATGCATTCGACACAGGTCCTGGGAATATGATGATAGATGCTATAGTCGAAAAAATAACTAATGGTAAGATGAGGTTTGATGAAGAAGGAAAGCTAGCCTCTAAGGGGAAGATAAATACTAAATTATTGAGCGAGTTGATGCTTCATCCGTTCATAATCAAAAATCCCCCGAAAACAACTGGTCGTGAGGAGTTTGGTTTAGAATATAGTGAGAAAATTTTAGAAAAATATCTTAATTCCAATGTGAGTGAATCAGATATTATAAATACGGTAACATATTTTACTGCTACGTCAATTTGTGAAAATTATCGGAAGTTTATATTGCTAAAACATGATATTGACGAAGTAATAATTAGTGGTGGAGGTACCTACAATAAAACACTTATTAGAATGATAAAAGAAGAACTGAAAGGCATTAATGTGCTAACTCAGGAAGATATTGGATTATCAAGCGAAGCTAAAGAAGCGGTTGCTTTTGCAATCTTAGCTAATGAAGCAATTCATGGAAATGCTAATAATTTGCCAAATGTAACAGAAGCAAATAAATCTGTAGTTATGGGAAAAATAATGTATTAATTAGTTTTGACACTAACCAAGTGATATTGAATGAATATTTAGCGTTTCATTTGATTTAAGTCGTGTATGATTGGAGCAACTAAGAGATTAAAGAAAACAAATAGTGCACAACAAATAGAAAATTTAAAAAAAATAGTCGGAACCGTTTTATTACAATGTGTCCTGCTATTTTTTTGTTTTATAACTTCCAAACTTTGGTGTTATTCACTGGCTCGTTTGCCCCTTAATAAAAATAATCAAATATATTATTCAAAAAAAAGGAGTTAGAGTAGAAATGTAGAAATATTAATGTGACAAATAAAATTCAATTATTGAACAAATAAATTGTGAGGGAGAACTATATGAGCGATAAGAGTATATATTTTGTGGATAAGAACAAGGAATATATGCAGGCAGTAGAAAAATACGTTGTAAACAACTGCAACCGAGTTAGAGTTACTTTTATTAGCAGTACTACAAAACTTTTGGAAACATTGAAGACCAACAAATCAAGAATAGACATTTTACTAATTAGTGAGCACATGTATATCTATGAGCTGAAGAAATTTGATATTCAAAAAATTGCATTGTTAACTGAAGATGGAGCAAATGAGGCAGATGAGTTTTTATCAGTTTATAAATATCAATCTGGAGAAAAGCTACTATCTGAAATCGTCAGTTTGATTGACGATGAAGTACATAAAAAGAAGTTTGATAAAATGAGCGAAAGCACAAAAGTGATAGGGATTTATTCTCCTGTAGGAGGAGTAGGAAAAACTACAATCGCAGCAACTATAAGCATACTTACAGCTTATAGAGAAAAGAGGGTGATGTATTTAAACTTAGAGGATGTAGCAAGCACTGAAAACTATTTTAAAGCGAATGATGAAGAAAATCTGACTAAGTTAATTTACTACTTGAGAAAGAAGACGAAAAATGTTCAAGATAAAGTTTCAAAGGTACAGCAACTTGATTCGAAACATAATGTCTACTTTTTTGCACCAGCAGAGAGAGCTGAAGATTTATTGAGCATGAGTACCGACGAATACACAGTTCTAATAGAATCTATACGTAAAGCTGAGCAGTATGATTACGTGTTTGTTGACTTCTCAACAGAAATAAGCAAGAGAAAAAAGGAAATGTTGAATTTATGTGACAAGATACTTTTAGTATTGAGCTACGATGAAAATTGTTTTGAAAAAATTAGAATATATGAAAAAGAGATAGAACATTCGACATTTGCTAACTCCATAATTGAAAAAACAATGCTTGTTTTAAATAAATATTTAAGTGAATGTACTATGAGTATTGAGAATGTGAATGTTTGTGGTAAAAGAATTGAATATAGGGTTTCTAATGATAATACCATGCGATATAGAAGAAATGGAGATTTTGTTTTAGACTTAAATAATATTATGCAAAAAGATATTTTTGAAATACTCCGAAATATCTAACGGTATTTTATTAGTTTATACGCATATTTAGTTGTAAATGGTTAGGCGCTGAAAAAATGTATTGGAGTGAGATTATGAATAAGGATAGAATAAATACAATTACAACAGAAATACAAAAGCAGATTTATGACAAAATTGACTTAGAAACTCATTTATCAGATGAAATAGTTGAAGAAATGATAGAAGAGATTGTATTTTTAGGCTTTAGCAATGAAAATCTAACTATGTTTGAAAAAGAGTACATAATCGCCACTGTATTTAACACGATAAGACGCTTAGACGTTTTGCAGCCATTGATAGACGACG
>JAJOKP010000147.1:25845-38642 GCA_021129775.1 Clostridiales bacterium | reverse complement strand
AACACTTGGGGTGATTGGAATCCGAAAGACTTTTCTGTGGAAGATTCAGCTTTTGGATTTATTACAATGGAAAACGGAGCGACAATTATATTAGAAACTAGTTGGGCATTAAACACTTTGCAAATCGGCGAAGCAAAGACAACATTATGTGGAACTAAAGGTGGAGCAGATATGCAGGGAGGTCTACGCATTAACGGAGCGAACTTTGGCAAATTATTTACAACAACCCCTTTATTAGACGCTAGAGGAGTTGATTTTTACGATGAGAATACAGAAAGCGAGTCGGAATTAGAAGCGAGACTATGGATTGAGAGTATATTAAATGATACAGAGCCAGTTGTAAAGCCTGAAGAAGCACTAGTGGTTACTGAGATATTAGAAGCAATTTATGAATCTGCTAAAACAGGCAAACTTGTTTATTTTGATAGATAGGGGAAGAAGTTGGTAAGGAAAAGTTGGTAAGTTGGAAAGGAAAATATAAAAGAAAAAAAATAAACCAAAGGGAGAGAATATCAATGAAATTAGGAGTTTTTTCAGTATTATTAGGTCAAAAGACGTTGGAGGAAGCACTCAAATATTTAAATGAGTCAGGAGTGCAAGCAATAGAAATAGGCACTGGGGCCTATCCGGGGAACGCACATGCGAATACGGACGAATTACTGAGTGATGATAATAAAATAAAAGAACTTAAAGAACTCGTGAAGAAATACAATATTGAAATATCTGCATTAAGTTGTCATGGCAACCCAGTCCATCCACAAAAAGAAATAGCAGAAGAGTTTCACGAAGACTTCAAGAAAACTATTTTATTAGCTGAAAAACTAGGAATAAAGAGAATTGTTGGTTTTTCAGGATGCCCAGGGGATTCAGAAACATCCAGGCTTCCCAACTGGGTAACATGCCCATGGCCAGAAGATTTTATGAAAGTTCTGGATTATCAATGGAATGATGTGTTGATCCCATATTGGAAAGAAATGGCTAAGTTCGCTAAAGAACATAAAATAGAACAAATCGCTTTAGAAATGCATCCAGGATTTTGCGTGTATAATCCTGAAACATTACTAAGGTTAAGAGCAGAAGTTGGAGATATAATAGGAGCTAACCTTGACCCAAGTCATCTGTTTTGGCAAGGGATAGACCCAGTAGCAGCGATTAAAAAATTAGGCTCTGCGATTTATTTTGTTCACGCTAAAGATACTAAAATTGATAAAAGAAATACAGATATAAATGGCGTATTAGACATTAAACATTATGGTGATGAAATTAACAGATCATGGGTATTTAGAACTGTAGGATACGGACATGATGCACAAGTTTGGAAAGATATTATAAGCACTTTAAGATTAGTAGGATACGATGATGTTATTAGTATTGAGCATGAAGACAGCCTAATGTCAGTAGACGAAGGTCTGCAAAAAGCAATTAAATTTCTAAAAGAAGTTATGCTCTTTGATAACACAGTAGAAATGTGGTGGGCGTAAAAGCAAACCTTAGGATTGTTATTCTTCGGTTAATTTAGCGAGTCGACTTTATCAACAAAATAGGAGGATTTTTAATGAAAACGTATAAAGCAGGAATAGTTGGTTGTGGCAATGTGTTTCCTATGCACGCAATAACAATTAATCAACTAGAAAATGTAGAACTTGTGGCGGTATGTGACGTAAAAGAAGATAGAGCAAAAAAAGAGGCAAAGAACTTCAACTGCGAGTATTATCTTGACTATAAGGAGATGATTGATAAAGAGGATTTAGATGTAGTTCATATATGCACACCACATCATATGCACGCGCCTATATCAATTTATGCTTCGAAATTAAAAAAACACGTTATGACGGAAAAGCCTATATCTATTACCATGGAAGACGCTAATGCGATGACTGAAGCATCAAAAGAGAATCAAGTTGTATTAGGTGTGATTTTTCAAAACAGATATAATGTGGGTTCAAAACTGATAAAAGAAACTCTTAATTCTGGAGAACTGGGTAAAATTATATCAGGCAAATTACAGGTTACATGGAAACGAACAGACGAATATTATAGCAAAAGTGATTGGAAAGGAACATGGGATAAAGAAGGCGGGGGCGTTGTCATAGATCAAGCCATTCATACAATGGATTTAATGAGATGGTTTGTTGGAAGTGAAATTGATTATCTTGAGGCGAACATCGCAAATAGAACACATGAGATTATCGAAGTAGAAGATATGGCAGAGGGTATAATTAAATACAAGAATGGAGTATTAACTACTTTTTATGCAATTAATTACTATTCATACGACGCACCAGTAGAAATTGAAATTCATTGCGAAAAAGGTATAGTTAAAATGATTGGAGATAAAGCAGTGATTGAATTTAATAATGGCAAGAAAATTATTGCAGATAATAATCCAAACGAAGTTTTTGACTATGGCAATGATGTGAAATCTTACTGGGGTACAAGTCATGTGAAGCAGATAAATGAGTTTTATGAATGCTTAGTTGAAGGGAAACGGCCTGTAATCAACGGCGTTGAAGCCCTAAAAACGCAGGAAATGATTTGTGGTATATACGAGTCTGCTAAGAAAAGAGAGAGAGTATATTTTGAACAAAAATAATTTACTTTAAATTAACATTGTTTTAACATCGCGATGATATTGCTTTATACTGATTATACTATGATTAATGTGAGCAAACAAGAAACTGATAAAGATTCTATATTGTCTTACTATAAAGAATTAAAAAGATTTAGAAATTCTGAATTAGCCATAAGTACTGGAGCTTTCGAGACTATTTTTGAAGAAGATAAAGATTTGTTTGCATACAAACGAGTACATGAAAATATAGAGATAACTGTTATTGCGAACATGTCTATACATGAAAAAGAACTAAACACAGAAAACTTTGGAAAATGTGTTGTAAATAATTATGATGTTGAGTGTGGAAAAATGCGTCCTTACGAAGTTTGCGTATTTAAAAAGAGGTGGGGAAGCACTTGTTAGACAAGTGATTTATGGAAAAAGGTTTTTTAAAACTGAATTTAATAAAGACATGAAAATTTTATGGCTTCCAGATGTTTTTGGCTATACCGCTTCATTACCTCAAATATTGAAAAAATCTGGTGTTGATTATTTTATGACAATTAAATTATCTTGGTATGAGTATAATCAGTTTCCACACCATACATTTAATTGGCAGGGGATTGATGGTACAAAAATATTGACTCATATGCCACCAGAAGGCACATACAATAGTGCAGCAAACCCTGAAGCAATTAAGAAAGCTGAAGCAAAATTCTTGGATAAAGGAGTTTCCGATCGTTGTCTTATGCTCTTTGGAATCGGAGATGGAGGTGGAGCGGTGAGCTATATCTTGAAAAGCATCAAGGCACATTAACATCACAAGCAAGAAATAAAAAATATAATAGAAAAATGGAGATAATGTTAAGAGAATTGGAGTTTGCATCTATGTTAGCTCTAGTGAACGCAGATGCTCTTTATCCACAAGAAGAAATTGAAAAAATATGGAAAGAAGTTTTACTTTATCAATTTCATGATATCTTACCAGGGTCATCAATTAAAAGAGTGTATGATGAAAGTATTGAAAGATATCAAGTGATTTATGAAAAAACAGAACAATTAACTCAACAAGCTTATTTGGCAGTTGCTCAAAAAATTAGTGTAGCCGAGGTAAAAAATCCTTTTATTATATTCAATTCTCTTTCATGGGAGCGCAATGAGCAGATGAAAATAGATGGGAAATGGATAGATATATCTATTCCTCCAATGGGATATAGCGTTATTGCAGGGGATAAAATAGAGAAGTCTAACGAAGATTTAGTTGTCACAGAAGATGTTTTAGAAAATGAAATTATAAAAATTAAATTCTCTAAAGATGGGACAATTCAGTCGATTTTTGATAAAGAGTATAAGCGAGAGGTTATAGAAAAAGGAAAGGTTGCAAATAAGCTCTCCATCTATATCGATAATGGAGATGCATGGGATTTTGATATTAATTATGACGAAAAACCATGCGATAGTTATCAGTTGGAATCAAAAGAATGCTATGTAGATGGACCCAGAGTTATCGCTAAATATGTATATAAATATGGAAAATCACAATTAATACAAGAAGTTGCGTTAACAAAAGGTAGTCGAAGGATAGATTTTATTACTGAAGTTCAATGGGAAGAACGCAATAAAATGTTAAGAACATCATTTCCAGTAGATGTGTATATTAGGGAAGCGGTTTGTGATATTCAGTTTGGCACAATGAAGCGACCTACACATAGAAATACTAGCTGGGATATAGCAAAATTTGAAATTTGCGCACATAAATGGGTAGACCTTTCTCAAAGAGATTATGGAGTTGCACTATTAAATGATTGCAAATATGGATATAAAGTACTAGAAAATACTATGGATTTGAATCTTTTACGGAGTACTGAATATCCTGATGCTGATGCAGATCGTAGAAAACACCAATTCACATACGCACTATATCCTCATAACGGTGATTACGTCGTTGGAGAAGTTGCTAAAAAGGCTTATGAGCTAAACATACCACTGTATTTTATTAAGGGGAATTCAAGTGAAGAAGTATTACCAAAAGCTAAAGCTTTTATTGAGATTATTGATGGAGATCTGATAATTGAGACAATAAAAAAAACTGAAGATGACAGAAGTCTAATTATTAGAATATATGAAAATAATAATGATGGCGTTAACGCAAAAATATGTTTTAATTTTGATGTAAAATCAGTGCAGTTGGTTAATATTATGGAAGAAAATATAGAGGAACTGCTAATTGATAAAGGAATCGTAAATCTTAGATTTCGACCATTTGAGATTCACACCTTAAAGGTTCTAATCTAGCTATATTAGCCTACTGGCAATGCTGGTGGAGCTGTTTCACGCTAATGAAGAGAGAGGGTCTCTTTTAACAGGATAGCATAAAAACAACTAACGAAACCATGGTGTATCATATGACCAGATTTCATTTCCATCGGACAATATAACAATATTTGATTGTTCATCAGTTCTGTAAATCATAATATTGCGGTCAATTAAACGTTTTATCACATCCTTATGAGGAAAACCATAGGGATTTTCTTTGCCTATGGAAATTAATGCAACGCTTGGTCTAACAACGTCTAAAAACCTATCGGTGGTAGATGTATTACTACCATGATGACCTATTTTTAAGACGTGACTCCTTAAAAAATTGGCATCATACATTTCAACTAAATCTGCTTCAAGTTCATGTTCCGCATCACCAGTAAATAAAAAAGATTTTTGGTTATATTGAATTTTAGTTACGATACTCCAGTTGTTTAAATTGTCCGAGTGATCTTTCATAGGAGATAATAGAAATAAATACAAATTCTCATCTATTCGCATACGCATATTCTTTTTGCCAAAACTGACATCAATATCATGCTTATCTAAAACTTGCAACAAACCTTCGAAAGTATCGGTGTCATGTGTGATATCAGGCATGAAAAATTTATCAATATCATACTTGTTAACTACAGCCTCAACCCCGCCAATATGGTCAGAGTGTGGGTGTGTCACAATCATTACATCAATATCATCTATTTTTCTTTTCTTTAAGTATCTGACGACTTTTCTTCCTGAGTCTTCATCCCCTGCATCAATTAAAATAGTGTTTCTGTTTGGTGCAATTATTAATATGCTTTCGCTTTGCCCTACATCAATTACGTGAATAGATAATAAAGAATCGAAATCAGAAAAATTAGTGCAGGAGATGAGAATGATTACACAACAAAATATTATCGATGCAGTTACTATTTTTCTTTGATTTCTTGAAATGTACATTTTTATCCCCCGTGCATTACTACTAAGTTTTTGATATGTCTAATAGTAATTATAACATAGAAATTCACAATGCGGGACATAAAATTACAAATGCAATAAAAATTTGTGACAAAAAAACAATATAGAAGAACGATCTTAATTTAAGTACACAGTCTTTAACTGACATTAGCTTTGGTTGCTCAAAAAAATTCAATACATTAGTTTTAATTACAGTGATAATAATGTATAATGAAACATAACATAATATGCAGTACAGTAGTGTTTTAACTGACAACTCACTTTAGATGCCAATAAAATGCAGTTCTGACATTGTACTACTAAAGGGGAGAAATTGATGATTAGCAAACAAAAAGCAATAATCGGAGCAATAGTGATTATTTTAGTAACATCCGTTTTGACATTTTCCGTAGGCAATTATTTTGCTCTGGAATTTGGAGAAAGAGTATTGATTTCCAAGGAAAGACATGAAAAATATAACGATGTGATGGAAACTTACGGAAAATTTTTGGAAACGAAAGAGTTTTTAATGGAAAACTATTTTCAGGAATTAGATGAAGGTATGATAATTGAAGGTGCAATAAGGGGTATGTTTGAAAGCATAGGCGATCCTTATACGGTCTTTATGGACGAAAGACAATTCGACGATTTAAAGATGCGAACACAGGGGAGTTATGGTGGGATTGGTATCAATGTAATCCCAGGTGAAGACGGCTTTGTAACTGTTGTATCACCAATTGAAGACACGCCAGGAGAAAGAGCAGGAATCATTTCAGGAGATAGAATTGTTGCAGTTGACGGAACGGAAATTTTTGCAGATAAACTTGATTTCGCAGTCACTTTAATGAGGGGTAAACCAGGAACGCCTGTTGTATTATCTATTCGTAGAGATGGCGAACAAGATTTGCTTAAGATAGAAATTGAAAGGGCAGAAATTAGGTTAAAGACAGTTAGATCGGAAGTAATTGAAGGAAACATTGGATATATTCGGATTTCTCTATTCGATGAGCAGACTTCAGGAGAGTTTGAAAAGCATCTAAAAGAGTTAGAGAAGAAAAATATTGAAGGATTAATAATTGATTTAAGAAACAACCCAGGAGGTCTATTATCACAATGCATTGAAATAGCAGATGTATTGCTGGGAGAGCAAATAATAGTATATACAGAAGACCGTGATGGATCAAGAGAAGTTGAAAGGTCAGACAAGAATAAAGTGGATGTCCCTTTAGTTGTAATTGTGAACAATGGAAGTGCGAGCGCCTCGGAAATTTTGGCGGGAGCTATTCAAGACTCTGATAGCGGAACAATAGTTGGAACTACCACTTTTGGAAAAGGTTTGGTGCAACAAATAAAAGCTTTGCATGATGGAACTGGTATCAAATTCACAATATCGCAGTATTTTACTCCAAACGGTACTTATATTCACGGCAAAGGTATTGTACCAGATGTTTATATTGAACTTCCTGAACAAATTGATGGTGAAGTTATTGATGAAAATGAAGACTTGAAACTAGACAAAGCTATTGAAATAATGAAGGAGAAAATTAGTGAGTGATAGAAGCAATTTTCTTCAGGCAATGCTTTTTTGAGTGAATATCCTTATATACGACCGCAGCTGATAGGAGGACTAAGTGATAATAACAATATTAACAACTGGCACAAGAGGCGATACAGAACTTTTTGTGGCATTAGGAGTAGGGCTTAAAAAAGCGGGGTACAAAGTCAGAATTGCTGCATCAGAAGGATTTGAGCCTTTTGTCGTTAGTTATGGTCTTGAGTATTACCCAACTGACGGAAACATTTTAGAGATGGCATCAAGCAATTTTGCAAAAGAGGGAATGAAAGCTGATAATCCTATCAAGGTGTTTTTGAGCTTAAACAAGCCGGAAATTAAAGAAATTGTCTATAATATGCAAAAAGGTCTTCATGCGGCATGCATAGGAGCAGATGCTATTGTTTATCATCCGGCTACAGCGATTGGGCATTTCATAGCGCAGCACAACAAGATTCCTGGAATACTTGCGACGCCGATCCCTCTGATACCTACTAAAGATTATCCTGCGCTGATTTTTTACGGCAAAATAAATTTAGGTAGAGTATTTAACTATTGGAGCCACAAAATATTTGCAAAAGGAATTTGGATGGTCATACAATCATCTATTAAAAAATACCTAAATAAAGACCTTGATTATAGTATTAAGCGCATAGATATTCCGCATAACAAGCAGAATGCAAAAAAACAACCAGTTCTTGTTGCGTGTAGCAATCACGTTTTTCGACGAGCAAGCGATTGGGCAGAACATATTTACTCCACCGGGTATTGGTTTTTAGATAAACCCACTGATTGGATTCCACCGCGTAAGTTGTCGGATTTCCTGCAAAAAGGGAAGCCCCCTATATATGTTGGATTCGGTAGCATAGTAGATTCCGAGAATGCAGCTGAAACCACTAAACTTGTTCTAAAAGCATTAAAATCAACCAATCAGCGCGGAATATTAGCGACGGGTTGGGGGGCAATTACCGAAAAGGAAGTCGTTTCAGAAGATATACTTTTTATCGAAAGTATACCTCACTCGTGGTTATTTCCACAGATGGCAGCGGTCATTCATCATGGGGGCGCAGGCACAACAGCAGCGGCGTTAAGAGTTGGGGTCCCAAATATAGTAATTCCATTTGCTAATGACCAATTCGCATGGGGACAAAGGGCGTACGAGCTAGGAGTAGGCGCAAAACCGATTCCTAGAAAAAAACTTACAATTAGAAGCTTGATAGATGCGATAGAAGAAGTTCTGAAAGAAGAGATGAAAGCCGAATCAGTGAAACTAGGAATGAAAATACAAAGTGAAGATGGAATAAAGATAGCGGTTGATATAATAAAGAAAACTCTAGCTAAATGACAGGGGGACAAATGACAAGGGCGAAATGACAACAACCCTGTCCCCCTGTCAACGCTCGTCACTGAAAGCGCATGTATGAAATGAAATAGGGAATAAAAGGCAAAATGGGTAAAGTGCCGCTAGAATCGTTCCTCTGGTACAGAAGGGAAAATATAATGAAAAAATTAATAGTAGTGAGCAAGGGTAAAAACACAGGAGATGCAATAGTGGATCAAGTCAACTGGCTTACAGAGGAACGGTTTCTTGTGGAATTGGTTCTCATTTCTAATTTAGCCAATGCTAATCTAAAATGCGATCTCATATTATATACAAGTGAGCGTATTGCGGATTTTGCTTCTGAGCATTTTGATGAAAATATTCCTAGTTTAATAGCTAGTAGAGTAATTGATTATAAAAAGATTGAAAAGTTAATTTCGCTTCCGATAGGAACAGACATACTTTTAGTGAATGATGATGAAAGCACGGCGACTATGGTCATAGAGCAACTCACCAAACTAGGTATTGATTATATCAATTACTACCCGGTTTATCCAGGTAGCCCGAATTGTCCCAAGCTAAGCATAGCTGTAACGGCTGGAGAAATCGCTATTGTACCTAAATTTGCAAGTAATATAATTGATATTGGGGTAAGATTGTTGGACATACGAACAATACACGAGTTAGTCTCTATGTTGGGAGCGGAGAAAAAGACAAAGGTATGGTTAGAAATCAGATATATAAAGGACATTGTAAAAATGTCTAGGTCGATAGATGAAAAAAGAAGAGATGCTCAAAAATCGGAAAAACTACTTGAAACTATTTTGAATAATGTGGATGTGGGAATGGCATATATTGATTCGAGTAAAAAAATCGTCCGGGTGAACTCAAAGTTTGAGGCGATTTTTTGTAAAAAGAAAAAAGATTTAATAAGGAAAGAGCTTGAGGAAGTTATAGACTCTGTCGACATTTTTTCTAAAGAATACAAATCTTTAATAATAAGACAAGATAAAAAAGAACTATTAATAGAGATTGAACAAATAGAATTCCAGGACGATCTAGGGTATTTAGTTATAGCTAAATATGTCAATAAAGTGTTAGGGCACGACTCTGTACTAAGGCGGAATTATAAAAAGAAGATTACGAGGAAGCTCCACACATTTAGCGACTATCTAACTGTAAATAGTGATGTGGATGATATGATAAAAAGGGCTGAAAAGTTTTCTAAAACCGACGCCACGATGATTATACAAGGCGAAAGCGGAACAGGCAAGGAAATCTTAGCGCAGGCAGTTCATATGAATTCTTATAGAAAAAAAAATGAATTTGTTCCGGTAAATATTGCGGCTATTACTCCAAATCTTCTTGAAAGTGAGCTTTTTGGATATGAGGAAGGGGCGTTTACAGGGTCCAGAAAGGGAGGGAAAGTCGGGATTTTTGAAATAGCTAATGGAGGTACAATTTTTATTGATGAAATAGGCGATGCTCCTCTTGATTTTCAGGTAAAGCTTCTTAGAGTTCTTCAAGAAAAAAGAATAAGAAGGGTAGGAGCGATTGAGGAAATTCCCATTAATGTGAGAGTTATTGTAGCTACAAATAAGAATTTAATCAACCTGATAGATAAAGGAGAATTTCGCGAGGATCTCTTTTTTAGGCTGAATACTTTGCCTATTAAAACAGTGCCGCTGAGAAGAAGAAAAGATGATGTGATATATCTACTTATGTATTTTATGGGCATCTATTTCAGTGAAAATAGCATAAAATCTCTTGGAGAATTGTTTGATGATGAAGCTAGAGAATTTCTTGTAAACTACCGATGGAGGGGTAACGTAAGAGAACTTATTAATTTGCTCGAATATTTGTCATTTATATATGAGGGCGAAACTCTCGGAAAATCAAACCTTCCTTACTACATGCTTGAAGATGAAAATGTGAAAGAAAGAACAATCTTAGATATCCACGAATTATGGGTTCTTGAAGAAATAGAAAAAAACGAGGGGATAGGGAGGAGTGTTCTTGCGGAACTTGCCATAAAGCAGGGTATCGGTTTAGGAGAAGGGAAAATAAGGGGCGTGATAAAAAAGCTTAAAGACAAAAAATTAATGGATAACAAGGAAAGAAAAAGAGGGTGTGTAATTAGTGAAAGAGGCAAACGTACTTTAGAAGATTACAAATGAACGGATAGAATTAGCCTATGCATGGCTAATTTTAGCCGGCAAACTATTTATATTTGACTTTTTTCATAGCAAAGCAAGTAGAATAGTTTGATTTATCTGGCGACTAACAATTCTAAGATTCTCTCTTACGTGGAGAAATCAAGAATTGTACAGCCTTAGGTGTGAGAGGGGTATCCCTCTCTATTTTACTGTGCAGAAAATTGGCACATTAATTGCAATTACAATAACTTAATAAGTTGTTAGCAAAATACTATTAAGGAGGAATAATATGTTAGGATTAATATTAGCTATTTTAGTAACAATCTTAGTTGCAAGAATGGTTCTTAAGAAATACAAACCACAAGCTACATTAATGTTTGGTGGAATACTACTAATGGTGATAGCCGTTGCAATAGGTGCTGGCACGGTGCTTCCTGAAGGAAAGAGTACTGGACTTGTTTGGTTTGATATTTTTGAGTTCATAAAAGCAACCTTTAGCAACAGAGGAGCGGGTCTTGGTTTGCTCATAATGTCAGTTGCTGGTTTTGCCAAATATATGGAGCATATTGGTGCAAGTGGATCATTAGTTAGGTTGGTAATTAAGCCTATGCAAAAATTGAATTCACCTTATTTAGTTTTGGCTTTAGGTTATCTAATTGGTCAATTACTAAATATTTTTATACCGAGTGCATCTGGTCTTGGTGTCATACTGATGGTAACAATGTTTCCGCTTTTAGTAAAGTTGGGAGTGAGTCCCTTGGCTGCTACCGCCATGATTGGCACTTCGGCCGCCCTTGATTTAGGACCAGCTTCAGGCAATGCCAATCTTGCTGCAGAAACTGCTGGAATGGATGTATCTGTATATTTTGTAGATTATCAAATTCCTGTTGCAATTGCGGTAGTTTTAGTTATTGCTGTTTTGCATTATTTTGTACAAAAGTGGTTCGACAAGAAAGATGGCTATATTTCAAATAATAAAGAAGAATTAGAGGGAGGATCAGCTTTTGAAAAAGAAGAGAGTAAGATTCCTGCAATTTATGCAATACTTCCAATTATTCCGCTGTTATTCATATTAATATTTAGCAGATTTGTAATTCCAGGTATTAATATGAACGTTATAACTGCAATGTTGATTGGCTTATTCATTAGTCTAATTTTTGAACTTATTAGACACAAGAATGTGAAAAAAGTTTTTGAAAGCATACAAATTTTCTTTGATGGAATGGGGGTGCAATTTGCTACAGTTGTTACATTAATAGTAGCAGGTCAAACATTTGCGCATGGGTTAAAATCTATAGGAGCTATTGATACTATAATTGAAGCAGCTCAATCGGCAGGGTTTGGAGCTGGAATTATGATTTTGGTAATGACAGCAATTATTGCGGTGTCAGCTGTTTTGATGGGCTCAGGTAATGCACCATTCTTTGCATTTGCAGCTTTGGCTCCTGATGTCGCAGCAAAGATGTCGATTCCTGCTGTTCTCATGTTACTACCTATGCAATTTGCTGCAGGGATAGCTAGAAGTGTTTCTCCTATCACTGCTGTAATTATAGCAATTTCAGGCATATCAAATGTTTCGCCAGTGGATATAGTTAAACGCACTGTTATACCAATGCTTGGTGCATTGTTGACAACCATTATCATGAACTTTATACTATTTTAAGGGATGCTTATTATTCAGAGGCAGAAGGCATAGTCTGCCTCTATTTATCTATCTATTGTGTTTTAGAGTCAAGACTCCCACTTCAGGTGAACAAAGAAAGTGATTCACACTTGCTTGCGCGCCTGTCTGCGTACTACGCACAGGCAGGCAATGCGCAGGCAAGCAAAATCAGAGATTTCGGTTCTCTTTTTGCCGACTTGTCTAATTAAGTGATTCACTTAAAATCATAGATTTTAGTTCCCTTTTTGTCAACTTGCCTAACTAAGCGACTCACATAAAATCGTAGATTTTAGTTC
>JAJOKP010000147.1:0-25745 GCA_021129775.1 Clostridiales bacterium | reverse complement strand
TACTTATACTTATACTTTTTATAGTGGGAGTTTCCAATTAGGTGGGGTAGAATCCCCGTCTGATTCCCCGATGTTCAGCGTAGCAGGACGAATTCACTTTTGAGAGAAGGTTTAAAATTGAAAAATAATAAATTTGACATAGATAAATACTTGAGTGACTTAGAGCACCTAGTTAATATTGACAGTGGCAGTGAGGATATTGATGGTATAAAGAAAATTGCTGAATTTTTTATGAATAAATATGCGGAATTAGGGTGGAGAGTTAAAAGTTTCAATTTTGACAGATCTGTAGGACCATGTCTTGAGTTCAGAAATACAGACAACAAAGATAGCGACTTTTTATTACTTGGGCATATGGACACTGTATTTCCTTTAGGTACGGTTAAACAAAGATCGTTTAAAATAACGGATAATAGAGCTTATGGACCTGGCGTTATAGATATGAAATCAGGATTACTGTCAATATATTATGCTGTCAAATCTTTAAACCCAGAAACTGCGCCATCAATTTGTATTGCACTAAATAGTCATGAAGAAATAAGTTCTCTATTTGCCTATCCTTGGATAGAAAAACTGGCTAAAAAAAGTAAAATAGCTTTTGTTACTGAACCAGCTAGAGCAAATGGAGCGTTAGTAAAGAAACGTAAGGGATTAGCTAGATATACTATAATATTTAATGGAGTTGCTGCTCACGCTGGTGTAGAGCCAGAAAAAGGATTGAGTAGCATAACTGAACTTGGGCATTGGATTGTTGCGCTTAGTAAGTTAACTGATTATGAATCTGGGACAACTGTAAACGTAGGTTTGATAGAAGGAGGAACAGCTGTTAATGTAGTAGCTGAAAAGGCTAAAGCTATTATTGATGTAAGGTATGAAGATCAAAAATTTCTAACGAATATTGAAAATGTAATGAACGAAATGGTAAAAAAACCATTTTTAAATGGTATGAAAATAGAGATTAGCAGACTAGGGTGGAGGCCGCCTATGAACCCTTCGTGGAAGACTGAAAAGCTATGTAAAGAAATAGAAAAAGTAGCTAAAGAGCTAGAAATAGAAATGAAATGGGCAGCCACAGGTGGAGGATCAGATGGCAACTTTGTTGCTTCAGCAGGAACACCAGTAATAGACGGACTAGGACCGATTGGCGGTAGAGCGCATAGTAAAAATGAATATATGGAAGTTGATTCTGTTGAGCCAAGAATTGGACTGTTGAGGGAACTGCTAGAAAGTGTTAGATTAGTGCAGAGTATCCAAAGTATCAATAATGAAGTGAAATAACGAAGATTAGAGCATTAGAGGCAGTAACGCCAAGGGATGAATGAAAACAATCCCGTTCCCTTGGCGTTTTTGCGTGCACGCTTTCCGGGCAGGCTCCTAGTTAACTCATGTAATAGGTATTAGCTCACCTGAATGCTCTTTATATAGAAAGACACCGTACTGATTGTTATTTTTCAAATGTTTTATTAAATTTTCACGTTCTAACTTGTTTCTATCTTCGGAGTTACTGTAATTTTGAAGTATTTTATCAGCAAGTCCCTTTATTTTTTTGCCAGTCACAGGCATTGTACAAAATTCCTCAATTGAACTAGAAAAAGAAGAACCACTCATAGCTTGTTGGTACTCTTCCAATGTGTAACTACCATCAGGATTTTTCACATAAGCTATCGCAACTGGAACAATAGATCCATCATATAGCACTACAACTTTACCATATAATCGATAACTAGAAATGAATGTTGCAGCAAACACCTTTAGTTTATTATATTCCTCGTAGCTTGCGAAAATATGGGGTGCGATTATAGTGAAATCTCCTCTCCTTGGTCTGCTTTTTTCTATTTCTGTATTATGAACCAATATTTTAATAGGATCTTCTCCAGCATAAGAAAAATGAGGAAGACTAATTCTTTGTTTCATATTAATCTGCATAAACCATTCCATAAGGGATGAAGTTTTATCTGTTACATTATTTCTTTGACCTAGTAATTGCATGCCAATCTCCGTTATAAGTTGACCGCGCAATCCTGTAGCTCCTTCTACGAATTGAGTAAGAATATACTTGTGTACTTCTTCATTGTCATGTTTAATAATATCATCATATTCTTTTTGGTGTGCTTTAATGTAGTCCATAGGGTTAGAGGATTCTTTAGGTGATGACATTATAATCATTAAATTGTTTTCTACAAAATCAACAACTTCCTGAGAAAAATGATTATCTGTCTGTAATTTTCCCGTAGTTGTCAACTCTAAAATTTTGTTGTAGGTTTCCTCTGTTATTCTATTAATAAAGATATAAGGACTCTCAGAGTAATATTTTCCATCGACTTCATAGATGAAATAGTCTAAACCATTCAGCTCGATTTTTCTGCTGATTTCTCCAGGAGGAACGTCCTGCACGCTGAATTTTAAAAATGCTCTTCTGCCGCTGTTTAGTAAATCATAGAGTTCTTGCTCAGCAGGAGTCATGGCGAGAACTAATGGAGTGTACAAATTGTGTTCCTTGCGGTAGACGTAAATAGTTCTTTTATCAATACTTTGATAAATCTCTTGACCTATCTCAAAGCCTATAGCTTCAAAATTTTCATCTGGTTTTGATGATGCTAGTGAAATTTTCTCGATTTTTCCAATCTTATTATAGTCTCTAAATATAATATCTACATTTCCATTCGGACATAACCAATAAATTTCTCCATCTATCATAATAGCAGGCTTATACGAGGACTCTGCCACAGGTGGAGTCCTAGGGTTAGAGAGCAACCCGATTCCTATAGCGCTAACAGCGATTATTGACACAACTGCTACTCAAAATGCAGGGCGTTTGTAATATTTCATCATTTTGTCACCTCCAAAACCTATTTAAGTTTAACATATATCAATAAATCTTTTTTGTCAAGAGGATTTTAATGGGTTGTATGATTAAAAAAAATGCAATATTAAATGTCCGTCTGGCATAAAAAAAACGTACGTTGTGTACTAGTAGCGCATAGTGTATAATAAAAATAGAATTATCGAAGGAGGTGTCTCTTTGCAAATTATTATGAACTCAACTGAAGTACGAAAGAATTGGAGTGAAGTTATTGATACAGTAGTTAGGCGAAACCCAATATTCGTTAAAAGGAATAGGGATATGGTAACCGTTTTATCCATGGAGCAAATGGATTTATTGCTTGATTCATTCAGGATCAAATTGCAAGTTATTATTGAAAAAGATGGTTCTTTTACGGGTATAGTAGAACAACTAGATTTATTGGGTAATGCAGAATCTGAGCAGAGTTTGATAGAGGAACTTACAACTGACCTAATAGAGTATTCAGAAGAGTATATGAACAATTTTAACATGTACTATAATTCCCCTAATCGAAGAAATCATTTCCCGTATATTTATAAAGTTGTAACTTATGGTTATGATTTTGAAAAAGTAATAGGGCTGTTTGAAATCAAGGCTAAGGAGTACGATAATGCCTAGATGGAAAGAACTGAAGAGGTTTTGTGAGAGGGACGGTTGGGAGTTTTATAAAAATATAGATCATTATTTTATAGGAAAGTTATGGATAACGGAGATATTAAAAGGGTAAAGATCTCAAGAGGTTCTCATGAAATACCGAAAAGGTTGTGGAATGAGACTTTAAAGAGGCAATTGAAAGTATCAAAAGAATACTTTAACGATATTAAATAAAAGAGTTTTATTAGAGGTGTAAACAATGTTAAAAGTAAAAGGGCAGTTTAACGAAGCAATCGTATTTGCAGATAACTTAGAACAAGAGGCAATAAATCAAATTCAAGAACTGTGCAATCAAGAAATGTTTACAGGACATAAAATCAGAATTATGCCTGATGCGCATCAAGGCATGGGATGCGTAATTGGATTTACTATTAGCATTACAGATAAAATTGTTCCGAATCTGGTAGGAGTAGACATTGGATGTGGGATGTTAACAGTAGAGTTAGGAAAAGCAAATATTGATTTTGAATCGCTAGATTATTATATAAGGAAGAATATTCCATATGGTTTTGCTAAACATAAGCGCTTTGCGCATGCAAGCGAATTAAGTGAAGAGTTTAAAACGAAAATAGATCTAATATCTAAAAAAACAAAAACGAGCTACAATACTCATATTAATTCAGTTGGCACTTTAGGTGGTGGGAACCATTTTATAGAAGTAAATGAAGATAACGCTAAAAATAAATTTTTAGTGATACATTCAGGCAGTAGAAACCTAGGCTTGCAGGTAGCAAATTATCATCAGAAAAAAGCTATTAAGAAATGTAAAGATTTAAGTGTTCCTAAAGCATTAGCATATTTAGAAGGGAAGGATAAAGTAGAGTATATTAATGACATGGAATTCGCACAAAATTTTGCAAATATTAACAGAAGATATATGGCAAGAAGCATACTAGAGGGTGCGTTAAATATTGATTTTAACGAAGCTAGCAACTTTACAACCACGCATAATTATTACAGTACCAAAGACGGAATTTTGAGAAAAGGCGCAGTTTCTGCGAATGCAGGAGAAAAGATTGTAATTCCAATCAACATGAGAGATGGTTCAATAATTGCATTAGGTAAAGGAAATGAAAATTGGAACAACTCAGCACCGCATGGAGCAGGAAGATTAATGTCAAGAAAACGCGCAAAATCACAATTATCATTGGATAATTTAAGGGAACAGATGAAAAGCGTATGGACTTCATCTATAAAACAATCAACATTAGACGAAGCACCAGATGCATATAAATCAATAGATTTTATACTAAAGCATATTGATGACACTGTTGAAGTAATTAGCGTAATAAAACCGCTGTTTAACTTTAAAGCAAATTAGCGAGTAGGGTCAAACAGGAAAAACGATTACCCATTCCTAACCTGCTAGTTATTGAGTTATTTATACTCGATTTGCATCAACGTTAAAGCTTTAGACGGAACCATGTATTTAATCAAACTTCTATCTTTAGACTTAATCATTACGCTAACTTTTTTTGCTGTGGTTTTTCCATGACCGCTTTCAATAATAATTGTCATAAGTTTTCTGACCATATTATACAAAAAACCGTTGCCTGTAAAAAACACATCAATATAATTCTCTTTTTCAACAACGTCAATTCTGAAAATGTTTCTAACCATTGATTTCTTTTTAGACTTTGAGTTAGAAAAAGTAGTAAAATCATGTTCTCCAATAAACATTTCAGCTGCTTTTTTCATTTTTATTAAATCTAACTTGTCTTTTACATAGTAGTAGTATTTTCTTTGAAAAGGATCACCAATAGGGGAAGTCCAAATTCTATATCTATACGTTTTACTAATTGCATTATACCTTGAGTGAAACTGACTATCTACTTTTATAATTTTTGTAATAGCAATATCTTCTGGAAGGTAGTGGTTAATATCGATTAAGAATAATTCTGCATCTAATCCTTTGTCAATACGAAAGTTAGCAACTTGTTTTAGCGCATTTACTCCTGCATCTGTCCTTGAAGCACCAATAACTTCAATTTTTTCATTGAAATACTTAGACAATACTTCTTCTATTTTTCCTTGCACAGTTGGCTCATTTCCACCGAGTCTTTGCCAGCCTTTGTACTTGCCGCCATCATATGAGATTGTGATTTTGTAATTCATTTTAACTCCTCTTCAGTCTCTTAAAAATGAACTAAGAAAATACAGGGGCGGATAATCTTTTTGAATGTAGCATGAATATAGATATTCGCAATTACTCTAGGTTAAGAGATTCTAAAACTATTCCATACTCTTTTTTGGCTAAATCTTGAAAAAGTGTCGCTGTTTTTTTATCTTCCAGTATTAAAAGTAGTCCAATAGATTTGTTAAAGGAATTCTTGTAATTCAAATCATTAAGTAGGAATTCAGCAAATGATTTTCTTGCATATAAATAAGGCAAACAATATATCAAAGTATTATTTAAAGCATATGCTATTCCAGTATCAGAATATTTAAGAGCATTAGTATGCAAATCTAGCATGTGATAATTGTAGGCAATATTATAATACAACTTTATGCTTAACTTCATAGATTCAATTGTAGATGAAGGTTGATTTAAGAGGTACTTCAAGCAAAACTCAAGCATTGTAGTACTAGTGTTTATATTGTTTCGTTTTGCCTCTATTAATCCTATGAGTAGCAATATTCTGACCTCAAATGGATTATATTTTATTGCTTGATATTAGAAAGCGAAAATCCTGTGATGGATAAACACAGAGTTTCAGTTAATTCATTTATTAAGTCATTATGCAGAGTGAACTTATTATCTAGGTAGTGAACTACACACCGAAGAAAAGAATTAAGTTGTAGCAATTCATTTGGATTAACCAACGACAACTTTGTATTGTTTCTTTGCATTTTTTTGAGACACTCATACAAGTGAGGAATAAGCAGAGTATTGTTTAAAGTTATTATAGTATCTAATTCAGCATAGATATCTGATAAATATTTATTATTTCGATAACTCTTTAGCATTTGTAGCAAATCAGTTTTATAGATATATGTCAACAACTCTAAAGTCTCATACTTTGGAATAACTAAACCATTTTCAATTTTTCTCAAAGTATCCTCATTAATCCCAGTAATTTCGCGGACTTTTGTTTGTGTTAGACCATTCATTGATCGAATTAAACGAAGTTCATTCCCAAATTCAACCAAATTATATACTGAAAACATATCTATATCCCTCCTGCAAAACCTACAAAGAAATCCCGACTTTAATCGAGTTTACTTCATCTCATGAACATTATATAATAAATGTGTCGTTATGTCATTATGCACTTGAAACATTCTCAATCAAATTTTTAAAAAACTAAATTATAAAATGTGGTTAATTTTAATTTTTAAAATTGGAGGGGATTTACATGCGGGTCTTTGACAGTTGAATAAATGAAAAATCCATGGAAGCCTTGATTTAGGCTTATTTTTTTGTCAAATTTCGAATTTTTCTATTGAGTACTTTATGGTACTGTGGTATAATATAAAGAAAAGATGGGGGGCACTTTCATTAAATATTTGTGCCTTGAGCACAGCGAAAGGAATGAAACTTATCATGAGCAAGTTTGCGAGTAGACGACGGGCTCAAACTATTACTAATGAGAAGCTACATGCACCCTACTATTTCATCATTAATCATCGCAAATTCAATACTTTCAGAAGTTAATATTCCTTTTTAAAATTTATTAACGCTTCATTAATTTTTAAACATTCTTTTTCTTCTCCAATCTCCAAAGGAAATATCTTTTTTTTGTCGAATTAGATAGTTATAAAAGAATTTCCGATTTTAATTTACACTGTAAGGCAAATTATTTTTTAAAATAATTCTTTTGCAACTTAGAGAATCCATCTCTATCAAATTCTTGTAAAAATTAAATTTGTTTAATTAAAATGTGGAAAAGAGGACTCCTATGTTATTGAATGATATACTCGCTCAAAAATTTGTTGATAGTATTATTGAAAATCTCGGACATAATGTTAATATAATGAATAAATCTGGTGTAATTATAGCAAGTGGTTCAAAAGAAAGGATAGGAACTTATCATAGTGTTGCCGAGGACGTTATTAGACAAGAAAAAAGAATAGATATCTACAAAGAAAGTGAGTATATTGGAGTTAAAGAAGGAGTAAATATGCCTTTTTTCTACAATAATTCTATAGGTGGAGTAGTAGGCATAACTGGAAATCCAAAAGTAATCGAGAAAACTGCTAACCTAGTGAAAATGCTTCTTGAGTTAATGATCGACCAAGAATCTCTAAAAGAAAGAGTTTATTCAAAAAAATGTCAAAAAACTTTCTTTGTTAATAGGCTATTACAGCTAAAATGTGAAGATGATTTAAATTCAGCGAAACAATGGGGAACAAAACTTGGTTATGATGTTACTCTACCTAGAATAGTATTAGTAATAGAAACATCTAATACTATTCTAAATGAAAACCCTCTGTATACAAAAGAAGGAATTATTGAGTTTGTGATGAACAAAATAAACTCGTGTGTTAACAACAGTAGCCAAAATATTATATCAGTGATCGGACAGAACAAAATAATTATAATAAAATCCGTTAGAAGCAAAGAAGAAAATAGTGTGAGAGAAGAATTACTTGATTATGCTACTGAAATAATTAATAAATTGAATAAAACAATTGGTATTAGCCTTATAGTTGGCATTGGGTCACTTCACAAAACAGCACTCGAATTAAGTAACAGTTACAAAGAAGCAAAAGCAATGGTAAAAATGGGTAGAAGGCTAAAAATGGATTCAGGTATTCTGTACGTAAAAGATCATATATTTGAATACTTATTCACTAAAATCTCAAGTATTCACTTAGAACACTTTTTGTCAGAATATATTAGTAAAATTGAAGATAAAAAAGAAATAATAGACACTATTGAGTCTCTATTAAGTAATAATATGCATCTTGGGGATACCTCTAAAGAGCTTTTTGTTCATAGAAATACTGTGATTTTCAGATTCAATAAAATCAAAGATCTGCTAGAAATAGATCCATTAAAAAATGATGAAGACAGGATTTTATTAAGATTGTTAATACTCTTCCTGAAATACCAAAGAAAAAACTAACCATTTTAAGCGAATAATTGTATCTATTAATTCCAAAATTCTGATAATTTGTTCTCTCAGTACAAAAGTACAGACTGTATTTTGTCCTTTCCTCTAAAGACTTTTTACTCTCTATTCATTTATAATTAAAGAACAATATTAATTTAATGAAGGAGTCATCTAAATGAACATATTAATAGCTCCAGATTCTTTTAAAGGAAGTATTTCGGCAAAAGAATTCTGCGACATTGCTGAAAAAGCAATTAAATCAGTATTACCATCTGCAAACGTTATCAAAATCCCTATGGCAGATGGTGGCGAAGGAACAATTGAGGCTTTAATTTTAAATACATGCGGTGAAATTAAAAAAACAATTGTGACCGATCCTCTTGGCAATGCAATATCAGCTTCTTATGGAATTCTTGGTGATAAGAAAACAGCTATTATTGAGATGGCAAGTTCTTCTGGTTTATCTCTAGTACCTAAAGAACACCGCAATCCTATGGAAACAACTACTTTTGGTACAGGCGAGTTAATTCTAAAAGCCTTAGATGATGGATGCACTAAAATAATCATAGGAATTGGCGGTAGTGCTACAAATGATGGTGGCGCTGGAATGGCGGAGGCTTTAGGCTTTAAATTGCTAGATGAACATGACAAAATTATAGACAGAGGTGCGAACGGTTTATTTAAAATCAATAAAATTGATACTTCCAAAAAAGATTCTAGACTTAATAGTGTTGAATTTTTGGCTGCATGTGATGTAAACAACCCACTATGCGGTCCCTATGGAGCGTCTTATGTGTATGCTTCTCAAAAAGGTGCGACCAAAGAACAGTTACCCATATTAGACCGAGCACTTAATAAGCTATCGGATGAAATAAAAATAAATTTGAATATAGATGTACTAAATGTTCCTGGAGCAGGAGCCGCAGGAGGTTTAGGTGCAGGTATTTTGGCTTTTTTAAATGCTCAACTACGACCTGGCTTTGAAATAATCATGGAGGAAACCGGGCTTGATAAAGTCTTTGTCAAAAACAAAATTGACTTGGTTATTACTGGCGAAGGAGAAATTAATCATCAAACTTTGAATGGGAAGTTACCTGTTGGGGTTTCTAGAATCGCTAGAAAATACTCAGTGCCTACCCTTGCAATTGTAGGTTCCTATGGAGAAGGAGCAGAAAAAACATATGCTTTAGGAGTTGATTCAATAATAAGTATTATTGATAAACCAATGCAACTAGATGATGCCGTTAATAACGCAACAATGCTATTGTATAGATGTATTAAAAATCAATTTAAATTGCTTGATTCTTTAAAATGTTTATCTTAATGTATGTTTTCTCAGATTACATTATAAATGATACTTCGAATAATGCGCAAACACTTCTATAACTAATCTGAGATTAACAATAAAATAAAGGAGGAAAAATTTATGATTCAAGGACCAATGTTATTAGTTATTTTAGTAGTTGGTATCGCTTTCATTGTCTTATCTACATCTAAGTGGAAACTGCATCCGTTTATATCTTTGTTACTAGCTGCATATGGTATTGCTTTTGCAGCTGGCATGCCTGTTTTAGAAATCGGGTCAACTATACGAGCAGGTTTTGGAGGTATACTTACTCACATAGGTATCGTTATTATTCTAGGTACAATAATCGGAACTATATTAGAAAAATCTGGGTCTGCAATCACTTTGGCAAACACTGTAATCAAGGTTGTTGGCGAAAAAAGGCCTGGATTAGCAATGAGCATTATCGGATTTATAGTTTCGATACCTGTATTTTGTGATTCAGGTTATGTAATTTTATCCTCGTTAAAAAAATCATTAGCAAGACGTACAAAGAGTTCATCAGTTATGATGTCTGTTGCGTTAGCCACAGGTCTTTTTGTCACACATACCCTCGTTCCACCTACTCCTGGCCCTATAGCTGCAGCTGGGAATTTAGGACTCGAAAACAATTTAGGACTTGTGATTATGGTCGGTTTATTTATATCTATTTTCCCAATGTTTGCTGGGTATTTATGGGCTAAAAGATGTGGAAGAACATTGAGCTCTACAGATGATTTAGAAGAAAATGCTATGAACATAGAAGATATCGAAGGAAAGTATGGAGACTTGCCATCTACGTTTAAAGCGTTCTCTCCAATCGTTGTGCCCATTTTACTAATAACACTAGGATCAGTTGCAAATTTCCCAACTCAGCCGTTCGGAAGCGGAACAATCTTCACATTCTTCGCTTTTTTAGGAAAACCAGTTAATGCTCTGATGATAGGATTCTTCTTTGCACTCAATCTGCTACCAAAATTGAATGAAGAAACGTTAAGTGGCTGGATAGGTACGGGACTGAAAAGCGCAGCAATTATTATAATGGTTACAGGAGCAGGTGGAGCTTTAGGGAGAGTCTTGCAAGCTACTCCAATTGGAGCTTATCTTGGCGATACATTAGCTTCTTTTCATTTAGGAATATTCTTACCATTTATAATAGCAGCAGCATTAAAATCTGCTCAAGGTTCGTCAACAGTAGCCTTAGTTGCAACCTCTGCTTTAGTAGCTCCTTTGTTAGCTTCACTAGGTTTAGAGTCAGTAATGGGTAGAGTTTTAACCGTAATGGCAATTGGTGCTGGTGCAATGACAGTATCACATGCAAATGATAGTTTTTTCTGGGTTGTAACTCAGTTTAGTGGAATAAATGTTTCTACAGCATACAAATCACTAACAATCGCAACCCTAATTCAAGGGCTCGTTACTATAACTGTAGTTGCTGTGCTAGCTCTGATTTTTATTTAGTAAAATATATACAAAGCAGGCTGTATTAACTAAGACTGCTTTACTTGATGTCTCCAAGATAGACGAGACAGGACACAAGGAAAGGTTGATTGTCCTTGTGTCCTGTCAATCACGAAGAAGCCATGGGTCACAGGCGCTGACCCTTCTATTCTTGCTTTTTCTATTTGATTTTTGTCACTCTTTTTAAGGTATTTAAGGTTGACTCGAAATCTCGCTCCAGGTGACAGCGTCGTGCTGTTTGAGCGAAGCAAGTTCACGAGTTTCAGGATTTTGCTCCGCGCATGACGCGGGGACGTTTCACTTGTCTTATCTTCCTGTCGCATAACTTCCAGAGCAAACGGAGAAGGTTCTTACTTTGCTTCATTAAAAACCAACACCAAATCTTTTCTTCTCTTCGCGAGCTTTAATAAGATGTCTGTGTAGCCTGATTTGCTAAATAGAATATATCTCATAGTCCTATTTTCGTTGTTCCAAACAATTTTATTTCCTTTTTCTACTAGTTGATAGAATAAGTCTACGTCTACTTTTTTATTTGTATATTTACATTCTCCAATAGTTATTTCTTTAGTCTGATTATTTATAGCTACAATATCGATTTCACCATTTTTATCCCACCATTTACCTAATTTTTCAAAATGAAATCCTAATTCTCCTTGCTTGTTTAAGTCCCACATTTTATCCATACATACATCTTCGAAAACGGTGCTAACATGATTATCAATAAAGTTTTTGCGAATCTTATTTAACACAAATTCAATATCATCCATCTCTATATAGCTCCTATAGGGATAAACAAATTTAAACCAAAATTCGATGAAATTATTTTTTAGGAAATAGAGACCTTTTTTGCTCTTTTCTGGGTTTTTTTCTGTAACTGGAACAATTCTTTCTAACAAGTCTAGTTCTATCAAACCACTTAAATATTTAGTCAAACTGGTTTGCGAAACTTCTAACGCTGTTGCTATTTTACCTAACTTATGATTTCCTTTAGCTATTGTTTTCATTATCGAAAAATAGGTTCCTATTTCACCTACTTCTCTTTCTAATAAAAAAATTGGCTCTTCATATAAAAAACTTTGCCTATTTAAAATGTTTTTTTCTATAGCTAAAAAGATGTCGCTTTCTTCATTAAATAATTCAATATACTTAGGAACCCCACCTGTAACCGCATAATACTCAATAAGCTCATTCTCATTCTTGTTTTCAAAAAATTCACTGTAATGCTTAAATCTAATTTGCTTCATTTTGATTTGACCAGTTCTTCTGCCATACAATGGACTTGCATAGTTCAAAACTTGGCTTTCCATCATGGTAATTAAGGAACCACAAAGTATTACCATTACACTCTCTTCCTTAAGGACATTATCCCATACTCTTTGAAAAATTGATGGAAAGGCTTTATTCGATTTCCCTAGATATTGAAATTCATCGATAATTACAATTTTCTTCTCTTTTGGTTTATGCTTAATTAGTGTTGCAAAAATATCGTCCCAAGCGAGCCCTGATGCTTTTTGTAGTAGTTTATCACTAGCAAATTCTGCTACCATTAACTGAAAAGCTCTTAAGTTCTCTCTTTCCGTTTCTTCAGATGCAAGAAAATAAATACCTGCTTTGTTTCTTACAAATTCCCGTATCAATGCAGTTTTACCAATCCTTCTTCTCCCGTATACGACTACCAAAGAAGAGCGCTTTTGCAAATACTCTTTTTCAAGAAAGTCCTTCTCTATTAATCTATTAATAAACTGTTTTTTCATAGACACATCTTCCTTTTTTATATTTTCATTAGTATTATACCACATAATATTATATTTTAAAATATAATATTATGTGGTATGTTTTTATATACTAATCCAAAAACTTAAACTGAGCCATATGCAGGTCGTAATATTCTCCACGTTTTTTTAGGAGTTCGTTATGACTTCCTTCTTCAATAATTCTTCCTTCACCTATTACCATAATTCTGTCGGCATTTTTAATTGTAGATAATCTATGTGCAATTACAAATGCTGTTCTGTCTGATAGTAGATTGCTAATTCCTTTTTGTACGAGCTTTTCGGTTTCTGTATCTATACTAGATGTAGCTTCGTCAAGTATTAGTATCCTTGGATCAGCTAAAACTGCTCTTGATAGTGCAACTAACTGTCTTTATCCTACAGAAAGTCTTGCTCCACTAACGCCACTAGTATTATCATGGAAATTGTTGGTATGATAAACTGAAACTTATAATCCATTACGTACTTAAAAACTCTCCTCAAGTTGTTTCCCCCTCAACAGATGCAACCCTAAACAATATCATCCAAAGAAACTTGTATCGACAATTTCTTCCATTTCATGTTTTTTACTTCTTGTCATCAATCTTGTAACTGCATCTTTTGCACTGTCATTTTTATATAGTATTTTATATATTTCCTCAGTAATAGGCATTTCAACTTTGTATTTTTTTGAAAGTTCATAAGCAGCTTTAGTAGTTGTAATCCCTTCTACTACCATTCCAATTTCTTTTATTGCTTCTTCTAAGTTTTTACCTTGACCAACTAAAATTCCTGCTCTACGGTTTCTGCTGTGCATGCTTGTGCATGTAACTATTAAATCGCCAATACCTGTTAGTCCTGCAAATGTGGATAGGTTAGCGCCCATAGCGTTACCTAGTCTTGACATTTCGCTAAGCCCTCTTGTCATTAAAGCTGCCTTAGCATTATCTCCGTAACCTAAGCCATCGGAAACACCTGCACCAAAAGCAATAATGTTTTTTAATGCTCCTCCAAGTTCAACACCTATTAAATCAGGATTAGTGTATACTCTAAATTCTTTAGTCATAAATGTATCTTGTACATATTCTGTAGACTCTTTATCTTCTCCTGATACTACGATAGTTGTTGGTATTTTTTTACACACTTCTTCAGCATGTGAAGGTCCTGAAAGCGCAACAAAATTGTTTTCTGGAAGTATTTCTTTTGCAATCTGCGATACTCTTAAATAACTGTTTAATTCTAAACCTTTTGAGGCATTTACAATAATTTGATTCGGTTTAATACATGGTTTAATAGTATTTAAAATGCTCCTCACCGATTGCGTAGGTACAGCTAATAAAATGATATTAGTTTGGTCGATGGCTTTTTCGATTTCATTAAATATTTTTAGTCCCTTCGGAAGATGTATCCCTGATAAATAGTCTTTGTTTTCTCTTGTTTTCGCTAAAGCATCATATTGTTCAGCG
Organism: Clostridiales bacterium; assembly: GCA_021129775.1. Taxonomy (GTDB): domain Bacteria; phylum Bacillota; class Clostridia; order Peptostreptococcales; family NVVX01. The sequence goes on along the minus strand of JAJOKP010000147.1, from coordinate 11,187 downwards.
CTTCGCATCCATAATCTCACACCATGGTCTTTATTATGTAATAATAGGCTAAGAGCTGTTCCCCAGCTTCCAGCACCTAAAGTTGAAATAGATGATTTTTGCATTTTTCCCTCCTGCTCTTGGATCCCTACAGGTGAGACCCATTCGACTTAACTTCGTTTGGCTCTGGGTGATATGGCTAAATTTTTCTCTCAACGCCTTTAAATATTCTATATATATTTGCTCTATGTCTATAAATAGCCATTGTTCCAAGAATTGTCCCAAAAATCACAGTATTTCTATCTTCAAAAATCATTAAAACAAATGGTAGTAGGAGCATAGAAACAACCGACCCAAGTGAAACCATTTTAAATATAGCTATTAGTGCTACCGCAAAAAGAATGCATATAGATGCAGGTATCGGATACAGCATTAATCCCACTCCAATTGAAGTTGCCATTCCTTTACCACCTTTAAATTTTAAAACAACAGGCCAGTTATGACCTATTACAACAACAACTCCGCATGTCATTGCAAGAATTTGCCCTCCTACAAGCATGCCCAAATAAACGGCCAAAATGCCTTTAAGGGCATCGCCTGCAAATGCTAAAGCCCCTGCTTTTTTGCCTAATGTTCTAAAAACATTTGTAGACCCTGCATTGCCACTACCATGCTTTCTTATATCAATGTTTCCCATCAATTTACCAACAATATAGGACGTTGTGAAATTTCCAAGTGCATATGCAATAACAATAACAAAATAAGTCATGGTTACTTATCATCCCCTTTTTTCTCGCGCAAAATAAATCTTAATGGCGTACCTTCAAACCCAAAGTTTTCTCTAATCTTGTTCTCTAAATACCTTTGATATGAAAAATGCATTAGTTTTTTATCGTTAATAAACAATATAAATGTAGGTGGTTTAACTGATACTTGAGTTGTGTAGTAAATTCTCAATCTCTTTCCTTTATCACTTGGTGGTTGATTTAGCAAAGTCGCTTCACCAATAACTTCGTTTAATGTTCCAGTTGCTACACGCATTGAATTTTGATTAGCAACAAATTTAGTTATCTCCAACAACTTATTCATTCTTTGCCCTGTTAACGCAGAAATAAATATAAGTGGAGCATATTCTAAGTATGCTAAATCATTACGAAAATTCTTAGTAAACTCTTTCATTGTTTTAGTATCTTTTTTTATTAAATCCCATTTGTTTACAACTATTACAATTGCCTTGCCGTTTTCATGGCTATAGCCAGCAATTCTTTTGTCCTGCTCTGTTACACCTTCAGTTGCATCAATGATTAATAAGCAAACATCTGCTCTTTCAATTGCTGTTATAGAGCGAATTGTGCTATATTTTTCTATGTTCTCTTTTATTTTGCATCTTCTTCTTAGTCCTGCTGTATCAATTAGTATATATTCATCTTCGCCATCAGTAAAAGGAGTGTCTATTGCATCTCTAGTTGTTCCTGCAACGTCACTTACGATTACTCTGTTTTCTCCTAGAATTTTGTTTACAATAGATGATTTTCCTACGTTAGGCTTCCCTATTATAGCAACTTTGATTGTTTCGTCGTCTAGACCTGTTGTTTGTTCTTCAGGGAAGTAGTCTACAATCGAATCTAAAAGATCCCCTAGATTTAGTGCTAGTGCAGAAGATATTTCAATAGGGTCTCCCATTGCTAACTCGTAAAAATCGTAATAGAATTCTGACGACTCTTTCGTATCAACTTTATTAACTACAAGCAAAACAGGTTTTTTAGATTTTCTAAGCATAGTGGCAACTTCTCTATCTGTAGAGGTCAATCCATCTCTCCCATCTACCATAAATACAATCACATCTGCTGTTTCTATTGCAATTTCAGCTTGCAAGCGTATTTGAACTAGTATTTTATCTTCTGACATAGGTTCAATTCCGCCTGTATCGATTAAAATGAAAATGTGATTTAGCCACTCCACTTCAGTATATATTCTATCTCTTGTAACTCCTGGTGTATCTTCTACAATAGAAATTCTCTTCCCTGCTATTCTATTAAAAAAAGTTGATTTCCCAACGTTTGGTCTGCCGACTACTGCTACAATTTGTTTTGCCATTTTTCATTTCTCCATTCTTATTTTCAAATCTTTAATCTTTCACTGTCCAACTAAGTAGCTTTCCAACTTTAACCTTTCCATTTCTTAATTCTCTAAAATGCTTAGTATGAATTTCTCTCCATTAACTTCACTTATGACAACAGGTTTGTTTTTTAGAGCCTCTAAATCACTTGCTTTATAGTCATCCAAAAAAATATCTTCATCTGATTTCAACATGTTTTTGGGAATAATTATCTTTTCACCTACTTCAATATTTTCTAAGGCTCTAGATATATCAGTTCCTGTAACTAAGCCTGATACTGATACATGACCACCAAAAAATTCATTTTTTACACGTACCACATTTATTTCTAAATTACCTACTTTTTTTTCTAAATCACTACACATTTCTAGAATATATTTGTAAGGTAATTCGCCTGTAATTATCGTTACTTTTTTCTGTTTCATTAGTCTTACTGACAATTTATTTAGACATTGATAAAATTCTTGTTGAAAATTTACCATCATCCCTATTCCATTTTCTAACTGTGGAAAAGAGTCGTAAGATTTATAACTTGGAAATGCGTGATTGGCTAGTATGTAAAATTCATCTGCAATATAAATAAAACTTCGCTTTAATTTTGCTTGAAATTCTCTTTGACGTTTTTCTACTTCCTTAATTACTTCTTTTGCCGAAGCAGCGTCATAAGCAATCAAACTGTGTAAACCTTCACGGTATTTAGTTAGTCCAGCTGGAACTACTGCAACACTTCTAATCGCATGACTTAGTTTTAACAAATCCTTAATGGTTTTATTTAGCTCTTCACCGTCATTTACAGTTCTGCATAGAACAATTTGACAATTAATTTCAATTTGATTCTCTGCAAACTTTTTGAGTTTATTTAGAATGTCACCTGCAAATTTATTGTTTAGCATTTTTTTTCTTAGTTCACTATCTGTCGTATGTACAGATACGTTAATAGGGCTGATTCTATACTTGATAATCTTATCAATATCATCTTCCGACATATTGGTAAGTGTGATATAATTTCCATGCAAAAAAGACATTCTAGAGTCATCGTCCTTAAAATACATGCTTTTTCTCATGTTAGGCGGTAGTTGATCTATAAAGCAAAAGATGCACTTATTTGTGCAAGATTTCATATGTGAAAGTATTGGATTTTCAAATTCAATTCCTAAGTCTTCGTCATAATCTTTCTCAATTTCATATATCCATGTCTCTCCATCACTTTTTTTTATTTCTACATCTAGGTATTCTTCACTCAAGAGGTATTTATACTCTATAATATCTTCAACTTCATGGTTGTTGATACTAATTAATATATCACCAACTTCTATACCTATTTCCTCGGCTATGCTGTTAGTATGTACGCTGCTTATTACATTATTACTTTTTTTCAATTAAACACCTGCTTTTAAACTTCTTATTATTTTTGAGTTGCTAGATTTCTACATTGTTATTGTAACATATAAATAAGTGAATTTACATAGAATTATAATTTACAACATCATATATTCAAAAAGGCAAGAGATTGTATAATCCTCTCACCTTGTTAAATACACAAATCACTTTTTTCTTAACAATGCAAAGGCTGCTAATCCTCCACCTGCAATCAAAACTAACCAGATAACTCTTGTTCCCATGCCTTTATCGAAATTTGTCATGGAAATATTACAATTATATTACAAATTCATGTTCAGATGAACAAGAGCAAAAAAAGTAGTTTTTGAGAGTTTACTCTCCTTGCCACAGTTTGTTAATAGGAATTATTACCGTAAATTCCGTTCCTTTTCCTTTTTCACTACTAACTTTAATTTTTCCATCAAAGGATAGCACAATATGTTTAACTATTGCAAGACCAAGTCCTGTTCCCCCAACTTTTCTACTTCTTGCTTTATCTACACGGTAAAATCTTTCAAATAATCTTGGTAGATCTTTTTTTGGAATTCCTATTCCAGAATCTTTTACTAAAATAAAAATTTTATTATATTTTTCATATGCTAAAATATGGACTTTGCCACCACTTATTGTATATTTTATTGCGTTATCTAGTAAATTAATCATCATCTGTTTAAACCAATCTTTATTACCATATACCGATGTTAAATTCGACTCAATTTCTGATATTATTCTAACTCCTTTTGCCTTAGCTACAGGGGTCATTATTTCTTCTATTTCTTTAATTGATTCGCTCGGCAATATTTTTTGTCTGTTATCCTTATGTTTTGTATTCTCAATATCTGAAAGTGTTAATATGTCGTCTATTAGTCTCGTTAATCTTTCAGTCTCTATATCAATAATGTCTAAGAATCTTTTTTTTGTTTTCTCGTCGTCAATAGCTCCCGATTTTAGAGTTTCGATAAACCCACTAATAGAAGTAAGTGGTGTTCGTAGCTCATGTGAAACGTTGGCTACAAATCCAGATCTCATTTTCTCTAGTTTTCTGATTTCTGTTACGTCTTGAATTAAGACTACAACACCGATTATTTTATCTGGCTGGTTTTTAGGTTTTATTAAATTCGTGTGGATTTTCAATATTTTTTCTTGTGGTATATTGACGAATATTTCAATTTGTCTTTCAATTTTGTTTTCCAATATATGAATTAATTCTTCATCCAAAATGTTATTTCTAAATACTTCTAAAATATGCATGTTTTTCGCTTCTTCTGCACTTACTGCAAACAACTGTTCAGCAGCAGGATTAATTAGCACAATTCTGTGATTATTATCAACAGCAATAATTGGATTTATTATGCTTCTTAATACTGCACTTAAATTTATATTGCTTTCAGATAACTCTTTAATTGTTTCCGAGAGTCGCTTTGCCATATTATTAAAGTTAGTAGCAAGTTTACCTATTTCATCAGAAGAAGTAACCGATATTCTTTTTGTTAAATCACCATCAGATATTTGTTTAGTGGCTTCTGTCATCTCAATTAATGGTCCAACCATTTTATTAATGAATCGATATGCTAGTACAAATGATGCTAACAATCCTATAATTATCGACAACCCAATTATTGTATATATTTTATCATCTAACGAATTTTCGTAGTTAACTTTGATAAGACTTAACGATAAAAAACCTGTTAGCAAGACTCCAACAAGCAAAATCGAACAAAATATAATTAATATCTTTCTTCTCATACTAAACACCTACTTCATTTTATAACCTCTTCCTCTAATTGTAGAGATGTAGTCAATTGGGTTGCCATTAGCGCCTTCTATTTTTTTTCTTAAATGTCTTATATGAACATCTACAGTTCTTGTTTCGCCAAAAAAATCATATCCCCAAACTTCGTCTAACAAATAATTTCGAGTGAGTACTTTACCTCTGTTTATAGCTAGTATTTTAAGCAAATCAAACTCTTTTAAAGTAAGTTCAAGCATTTTTCCTTTCACTTTAACTTCATGCTTCTCAGTATCTATAGTTAAATCATTAACTTTAAATATTTTATATGTATTTTCTTTTTTATCTTCGCTTCTTCTTAGTACAGCTCTTATTCTGGCTACCAATTCTCGCACACTAAAAGGTTTTACCATATAGTCATCAGCACCTAATTCTAGTCCAAGAACACGATCAGTTTCTTCGCTCCTCGCTGTTAACATGATTATAGGTAGTTTCTCTAATCCCTCAATCTTCCTTACATATTTACATACCTCAATACCATCAATTCCTGGAAGCATTAAGTCGAGTATCACTAAATCAAACAAATCGTTTTCTAATAAATTTAGAGCTTCTTCTCCATTGTCACACGTGACAACTTCAAACCCATTCTTGTCTAAGTTGAACTTGATTAGTTCTAATATATGCTCTTCATCGTCAACAACCAATATTCTTTGTCTTGTCATCTATATCTCCCCTCTCAACATTTTTTTCACTAAGTATTTTACTAAGTTCACTCATAAATGTGTTAATGTCTTTAAATTCACGATATACTGAAGCAAATCTTACGTATGCAACTTCATCAAGTTCTTTTATTTTATCCATGACTATTTGTCCAATACTTTCAGTTGCTATTTCTTTCTTCATTGAATTATGTAGATTTTTTTCGATGTCATCGACAATTTTTTCTATGTCTGATAGCGCAACTGGTCTTTTTTCACATGATCTAACTATACCTTTTAATATTTTATTTCTATCATAAGGCTCTCTATTGCCAGATTTTTTTATAATAAGTAGTGGTATTTCTTCTATTTTTTCATATGTTGTAAATCTTTTATTGCATGAATTGCATTCTCTTCTTCTTCTGATTACACATCCTTCATCTGTTGGTCTCGAATCAATAACTCTACTGTCTGCGTATGAACAAAACGGACAATTCATTAAATCTCCTCCAGTTAATCTATATTTTATCTTTTCATAATATTACAATATTTTATCCTTTCAAAATCATACTTCTCTCTTACCAAGTAAAATTCCTTTATTTCTACACTATTTTGTTTTTCTCGATAAATTCTGGTTTAATTACACCATGCTTTTGATCTTCAAACCTTTGGTGATTTAATTCAATACTTGCGTTAGTTTCTACAAGAATAACATCTTCACCAATTTTTTTTATCTCTTCTCAACTAATTTCGTAATCATATTCTTTCCCAAACACTCCCATAATCTTTCGTTTTCTGGAACTATTATTGCAGTAATCAATCCTTTACTAAGATCTATTTCAACATCTGTTATAATACCAATTTTTTTCCCGTCTATAACATTTATAACTTCTTTTTGAGTTAATTCTGAGGCTTTTATCATGTTCACCACACCTTTCTTCTAGTATTTGTGCATAATACTATATTTATAAACTTAACCTACACTTTATTACTCAATAAAAAAACACCATTTTTGGTGTTTTTTTAAGCAGTGTGTACAATTGTTTTAGATATGCTTTCTCATTTGTCTGAGTGCAGTTTTTTCTAGTCGAGAAACTTGTGCTTGTGAAATCCCTATTTCATCTGCAACTTCCATAGAATTATTCATGTTGACAAACTTATATGATTAGTATATAAGATAAAATCAAATTTTTTTATCGTTAATGTAATTGTGTGATATTATATATAATTAGCTTGTCTAATAAATTAGGATCACTGTTTTTTCCTTCTCAAGAATACTGGGATATCTAACTCCTCTATTTCTTGTTCTGCGCAGGCTTCCTGCTTTGCTTCACTAAACAGCGATTCAGTTTGTTTACCCTTTGCTTTGTCTTTTTCAAATCCAGTTGCTATTACAGTGATTACAATTTCATCATTTAAGTCTTCGTTAATAACTGCACCAAAAATAATATTAGCATCAGGATCAGCAGCTTGGGTAATTATCTCGGCAGCTTCATTTGCTTCAAACATCCCTAGCCCATCTCCTCCTGTAATGTTTAACAATACACCTTTTGCTCCTACAATTGTAGTTTCTAACAACGGGCTTTGTATCGCCTGTTTTGCGGCATCTACGGCTCTATTTTCACCGCTTGCTCTTCCAATACCCATATGTGCTAAACCTTGCTCAAGCATAATTGTCTTAACATCTGCAAAATCCAAGTTCACAAGACCAGGTACTGCTATTAGATCAGAAATACCTTGTACTCCTTGCCTTAATATGTCATCAGCTATTTTAAAAGCATCTAACATAGTTGTTTTCTTTTCTATAACTTGCAATAATCGGTCGTTGGGAATAGTCACTAGTGTATCGACACTTTTTCTTAGCTCCTGGATTCCTTGTTCTGCATGTAGCATTCTTCTTTTTCCTTCAAATGTAAATGGTTTAGTCGCAATGCCTACGGTTAGAACTCCCATTTCTTTAGCCATTTCTGCAATTATAGGGGCTGCTCCAGTACCTGTTCCGCCACCCATTCCAGCAGTAACAAATATCATGTCTGCTCCTTGCAAATAATTATACACTTCTTCTTTACTTTCTTCTGCTGCTTTTTTACCTATTTCTGGGTTGGCTCCTGCACCTAACCCTTTTGTTAGTTTTTCTCCGATTTGTATTTTATACTCAGCCTTTGAACTAAGCAAAGCTTGTTTATCAGTATTAATGGCAATAAATTCTATCCCTTTCAAACCCGAATCAATCATTCTATTGACAGCGTTACTCCCGCCGCCACCAACTCCAATAACTTTGATTTGTGCAAATCGTTCCATTTCTATATCAAACTCTAACATTTTATAACCTCCTATTATGTATTACGAAACCTTTTCTATTTCGTATTCTAGTCTATTACGTTTACTATTCAACATAACAATTTCTTTTCCTTCTAATACTTTTTGTTAATCACTCTTAATATTTAACATATGCCTTCTTATTATTGCAAAATTATTAAACAGCCTATTACCAAAAGCAAAAATTGCTGCATAATACAGCGGAATACCCATTCTGTCTCCAATATATGCCAACCCACCAGCAAGGATAGCATTCCCAAAAAAACCTGATACAAATATTGCAGTATTAAACGTTTTTTCTAAACTAGCTTTTAACGCACCAAACACAGAATCTAGCGCTGCTAAACTTGCAATTGAAATATACAACGAAAAAGCGATTGGATATGTTATGGGTAGATAAAATCCCAAAAATATCCCTATGGCTAGTCCAAGTAGAGCAATTAACATACTAATAACCTTCCTTTACTGTGAGGTATTTAAAGCTTGTGTTCTCACTAAATTTTGTAATCCTTACTCGCGGGCTTATTCTCGACTTAATGTCTAAGCCAAAAACTTCTTTTAATATAACCACAGATGAGTTTGGAGAGCTTATAGCAGCATTTAAAGCAGTAGTATTACCAATGGCTTTGATAATAAATGGTTGTCCATATGTAAAACCATTAATTGTTATGGTAGGCCCAGTACATTTTACGTCTGTCATAAATAATACTCTTTGTCCATTTACAGACAATGCTTCAGCTCCTGCAACTTTCAATTCATTTAAAAGAACTAAAATATCGCTTTCATGTACAATTAGATTATTAGGGTCCTCATTTTTATAAAGGTCACGTTCACTATCTCTTAATACAATTATTACTCCACTGCCTTCAAGGTCGACAAACCCAGAATGAATTCTAGCAATTTCTATTTTGCTACGTAAAACTTCTTTTATTGTCCCTTCTTCTTTTATTGCAACTTCATATTGCTTAAGTTGGTCTCTTTTCTTTACTATGACACTATTAACACTTCTTATTTCCTCTTTTTTTCTATTTATTTCATTCTGTAACCCCGTAATATTTTGTATGCTAACAAAAGAATACTCTTCAGAAATATTTTTAAAGTGGAATGTAATAAAATACCCTAAAACAACAAAAGTAATTATAATAATAAATGCCGAGGTTATTTTTCTCATTTGCTTCCTCCTGCTAAAATCTTCTCTTTAGTGAATATTAAAACTTTAACTCCAAACAAAGCAAGTAATGATAAAAACAACTTCACATAACGCACAAATTACTGTGAAGTTTCAATAGGTCTTGCATACTTAAACTGTATTATTTCACTATGCATTTGTAAAGTTATGTTCTCTTCTTGCTTTGTACTCACTTTTAAATTATTCTCTTGCCTTATATTCCATATTATTCCAAACCTCATATTTATAGCTGCTTCTAACGCTTGCGGATTACCTATTGCACTAATCACAAAAGGTGGGGTAATTGGTATAGAATTTATCATTACTGCATTTGAAAAATAATGAATACCTGTCGTAGATAGAAGTCTTTGATCGTTAATAGCAATAGCTTCAGCACCAGCTGCGTTTAACTCATTAACTATATCCAATAATATTTCATAATCATACATAAGAAAACTAGCCCCTTCAGACTGTTTATCGTCGAGTGTAATTGTAAGACCTGGTCCTTGAACAGGAACAAACCCTGTGAATATGTGGTATCTAGTAAGATCTTTTTTTAAGTTTCTTACAATAATACTCTCATCCGCTTCACTAATTTCATATTCACGCAATCTATTTTCAATATCGTCCAATTCCTGATTGAGTTTTTCTTTTTCATTACGCAGACTTCTGAGTTCACTTATCATGTGCTGTGCTCTTTGATTGAGGATTTTGTTTCCTCCAGTTGCTTGTCTTACAGCTTGAATTTGCATAGCAATTACAAATCCTAGTATTGCGCACAGTATAACAATTGCAATTTTTCCTTTTAAATCTAGCATCAGTCTTCCTCCTGTACTTCTCTTTCTCTTACAGTAATAACCCCATCATTTCTCATATCAACAATAACATTTTTTCTGTTAATTGATTCTAACTCGCTTAATATCTCTTCTAGTGCTAACATCATGTAGACAGGACACTCAGTTGCCGAAACTATTACTTCAATCCCATCTACAGTAATTATTCTAATATTTTCTTCTCTTAGGCTTATCTCCGATAACAAATTTATTGTTTCAGTTACTTTAGCTGCTTGAATTATCTGTAGTGCTCTTTCTAATTTATTCTCATTAGATACAACAACATATTCGCCTACTCGAAAATCTAACAGTTCTACTGAAGTAATAAGAGGAAGATTTTGTTTGAAATAGCTATCATCAGCTTTTAAGATTTTAGCATCTTTATCAATATAAATATTTGACCCCATATGTATTATTATAGCATATTCTTTCCTTTCTGTTATATCTATAAGAATTGTATTAAACAGTTTTCTTCTAACATCTATATTTTTTACATACGGATGTGTAGAAATCGAATTTTCAATGTTGGTTAAATTGTATTTAAAAATGTTTCTTCCAAATTCTAATTCAGATAGTTTTACAACTACGTTTTCTTCTACAACACTATTCCCGGTAACTAGAACTTCGCGCAATTCAAAAAAATCAGATTGCATAAAATAGTAACATGCCCATAAAACAAACAAAATGATAAATAGAAAGATTGTCGTTGTTTTTCTAAGTAATAATTTTTTTCTAATGATTTTATTGTTCACATTCTTTCACATCTTTCTAAGTTATTGTATTTTGACTATATTTCCTCCAAGTTTGAAAATGTCTTTGTGTATGTTGTCGTATCCTCTTTCAATATGATGAACATTTTCTACAACGGTTTCTCCTTCTGCTGCTAAGCCTGCTAAAATTAGACATGCCGTTGCCAAAAAGTTATAAAAATCTACAAAAATCAAGATAAGTTATAATCATTG
>JAJOKP010000001.1 GCA_021129775.1 Clostridiales bacterium | reverse complement strand
GAAGGTAACTTGCTATTATAAAAATGTATTTGAATTATACAAAAAGAAAGTGGTTAAGTATTGCAAATTAGTACTTGACTTAAAGAGGAGGAAAAGATAGTGAAAGAAGTATTTGGGATGTGGAAGCATACGAAAATGGTTGTTTTGGTTGCTCTTTGTGCAGGACTTTATGCAGCGGTACTTATCCCTTTTAAAGGATTTGTTATTATACCAGGCATTACAGAATTTAGACCAGCCGGTGCTCTGCCTATGGTATTAGGCTTATTATTTGGTCCTGCGGGAGCTTGGGGCTCTGCAATTGGCAATTTGATTGGGGATTTCTTTGGAACTTTAGGAGTGGGCAGTATATTTGGATTTATTGGTAATTTTATGTTGGGTTATGTGCCTTATAAATTATGGAACAATTTAGGTCTTCTAAAAGACGATGACAAAGAGCCGAATCTTAAATCAGGTAGAAAAATGTTTGTTTATGTTGTAGGTGCTATAGGCGGAGCTATGGCGTGCGCACTTATTATTGCATGGGGTTTAGACGTGTTAAATATGGTCCCATTTGCGGCTCTTGCAACTATAATAACTCTTAACAACACTATATCTCGAATTGTTTTGGGCATTCCACTTCTAATCGTATTATATCCGAGAATTAAGAAATGGGATCTTCTATGGACAGATATTATGCCAGAAGAAGAATTGCCAAAGTCAGGCAAACTAGCAAGATCGGGAGCAGTATTAATGGTGCTTAGTATTGTAGTGGGTCTTGTCGGAGGTCTTATTTTTGCACTAGGTGCAGGACAAGAAGCTTTTGCCGCAGGATTTGGGGCAGGAGGAGCAGGAGCCATAAGTGTTGGATTAGTTGTTGGGTTAGGATTTTTAGGTATAATAATTTCTGGATTCATGCAATAAATATATTTAATACTATGTGATGGATTAAAATTATCAAACATAGGAAATGAATAATCATCGGGGTTAGGCGTAAGTTGACAAAGCTGTTCTGAAATACAACGTCTTTGCCAACTTGCGCCTGACCCCGATGATTCACAATAATCGCAATCATTGCAACTTAGAGAGAATAATAAAAACTTTTTAAGGACGAATAGGGCGATAGAAAAAGGAAATGAGAATTTTGTAAGCGAAAGGAGATTTTAGATGAAACAGATTAAAACTATTGAATATAAAGAAAATCAATTAATACTACTAGATCAAAGAAAACTTCCAGTAAGTAGAGAATATTTTGTTTGCTCAACGTATAAAGATGTCGAGTTTGCTATAAAAGACATGGTTGTAAGAGGAGCTCCTGCAATTGGAGCTACGGCTGCCTACGGAGTAGTCCTTGCGGCTCTGGAATTTGAAAATAACTCAAGAGAAGATTTTGCGAAAAACATGGCGATTGCATGTGAAAGGCTTAATGACTCAAGACCTACGGCTGTGAACTTAATGTGGGCAATCAAAAGAATGAAGAAAATTATATCAAAAAACGACGAAGTGAAGAGTGTTTGCAATTTAATAAAGGCAGAGGCAGATTATATTTTGAGAGAAGATATTAATACAAATAAAAGAATGGCTAGGGCAGGTAGCAATATTATTATGCAAGGAGCGAAAATATTGACTCACTGCAATACAGGAGCATTAGCCACTGCTGGGTACGGCACTGCGTTAGGTGTAATTAGAGAAGCGCATTACTCGGGCAAGAATATTTACGTTTATGCAGACGAAACAAGACCAAGATTGCAAGGAGCAAGATTAACGGCGTGGGAATTAAAAGAAGAGAACATCCCATTCACATTAATTGCTGATAGCACAGCTGCAACTTTAATTCGTGACGGAAAAGTAGATGTAATACTGGTAGGTGCAGACAGAATAGCTCTAAATGGGGACACAGCAAATAAAATTGGAACGTTTATGTTATCAGTTGTAGCAAAAAGGTATAATATTCCATTTTACATTGTTGCACCAACGACGACGATTGATTTTGAAATTGAAACAGGAGAGGAAATCGAAATAGAAGAAAGATCAAGCGAAGAAATAACGCATATTGTTGATGTTAGAATCGCTCCGGCGGATATTAATGTTTATAATCCTGCATTTGATGTAACGCCAAATGAATTCATTACGGGGATTATTACTGAAAAAGGAATACTCAAGTCTCCATATAATGTAAGCATTCCAAAGTGTAAAGATAATTCTTCAGTTTAGTTATTAGCTATGATAAGTAATAGCTTGTAAATATAAAGCTTTTAAGGGGTGAATATTATTAAAATAAAATACGAACAAATTAGAGAAGAAATTGTGCAAATAGGCAAAGAAATGTTGAATTCGAGCTTGGTTGTCGGAACGTGGGGAAACATTAGTGCAAGAGTGCCAAACGAAGATTATATTGCTATAACGCCTAGTGGTGTCGATTATAACAGTATTGATGCAAGAGGGATTGTAGTAATGGATATGGATGGGGATATTGTAGAAGGGGATACGAAACCATCCATTGAATATGGATTACATCTTGCAATTTATAATAATAGAGAAGATGTGAATGCAATTGTGCATACGCATAGTACATATTGCACTGCAATGGCTATAGCAAGAAAGCCGATTCCAGGAGCTTGTGAAGACTTAGTGCAAATAGTCGGAGGTGATGTACGTGTTAGTACGTACGCTTTGCCTGGGACTGTAGAACTTGGTGCTAACACAGTAAAAGCTTTAGAAGATAGAAATGCAGTGATACTAGCAAATCACGGTTGCCTTGGGGCAGGGAAAAGTCTAAAAGAAACATTAAAGATTGTTAACGTTGTAGAAAAATCTGCGCAAGCTACAATTTTCGCACAATTAATGGGTGGTGTCGTTGAACTAAGTCAGGGAGACATAGATATAATGAGAGATTTTTATCTTAACAAATATGGACAATAGTTGTGGATGGAGTGAAACGATGGAAAAAAAAGATTATAAATTTGATACTTTGGCGATACATGCTGGTGCAGAAGGTAAAAATCCTCACAACGCCCTAAACCCGCCAATATTTCAAACATCAACTTTTGTGTTTGACAGCATTGAGCATGTCGATAGGGTAATGTCATTTGAAAGTGATGACTACGTATATACAAGGGGGAATAATCCAACAATAAGACTATTTGAAAATAGAATGTCAGCACTAGAAAATGGTAATGGAGCTGTAGCTTTTTCATCAGGCATGGCAGCTATTAGTTCTACGCTATTTTCGCTCTTAGAACCAGGCGATAACGTAGTAGTAAATAGCACTTTATATGGCTCTACATTTACTGTTGTAACAAAATTACTTGCAAAATACCATGTGGATTATAAGGCAGTTGATTTTACCAAGCTAGAGGCACTAGAACAAGTAATTGATGATAAAACAAAGGTGATATATTTTGAAACACCATGCAACCCTAATTTAGAAATAATCGATATTAAAAAAGTCGTAGACATTGCAAAAGCACGCAATATTAGAGTTGTGGTTGACAATACTTTTGCATCCCCGTATTTTCAAAACCCGCTAGACTTAGGGGTTGATATTGTACTGCATAGTGCAACTAAATATATTTGTGGGCATGGTGATGTAGTTGGTGGAGTGGTTATTTCAAAGGATACTCAGTATATTCAGAAACTAAAATTTGACTATATGTGCGAATTTGGAGGCGTGATGAGTCCTTTTAATGCTTGGTTGCTTTTAAGAGGATTAAAAACACTCGGTCTGCGCATGAGACAGCATGAGCAAAATGCAATTGATGTCGCTAAGTTTTTAGATAATCATAATATAATTAAGAGAGTTATGTATCCAGGGTTGAAGAACTTTAAAGGGCATAGTATAGCAAAAGAACAAATGAGTGGATTTGGCGCAATGATAGCCTTTGAAGTTGAAGGTGGATATGAAAAAGCTGTAGAGGTAGTTAATAATACAAAACTAGCACAACTTGCTGTGAGTTTAGGCGATTGCGAAACATTGACAGAACTTCCATTTGCAATGACGCATCGTGGTTATCCTGAAGAATTATTAAAAGAATTTGGTTTGACTAAGAACATGGTTAGAATCTCGGTAGGGTTAGAAAATGTTGAAGACATTATTGAGGATATTAACAGAAGTCTAGGTTGATTTTGCTCGTGCCCAACAAGGTTGGGTTAAGGGGCGTTTCGATGGGTGCTAAGGGCGAGGTTGATGTTGTACCTCTTATAGTTTTTCTAAAATGCGTCGTTAAAAATAGTTCTTGAAAAACATATGAAAGAGTGTTAAAATAATTAATGAAAGATTGTGAGATGATTTTTTTATGAGTACAAACTTCGTGCAAACGATTCGTCCATGATATTCCATGTCCTTTACCATCATACTATATAAGTCCTTATATTTCTTGCAAAACACTGTATGCGGTATATAGCATCCTTGGAATCAGACAAACAGGATTTGTGGTCGGATCACAGTATATATGTCACTGATTTAAGTATAAAAAAGAGGAGGAATCATTAATGAAGAAGGTATTATCACTTTTATTGGTTTTGGTGTTAGTTTTGGGAACGCTAGCTTTAGTAGGATGCGCACCGGAGGAGGAAGCGGCCGAAGACAAACAAGCTGCGGACAAACCAGCTGAAGAGGAAGAAGTTGTAGTTAGACAATTGGCATTCGCTACAGGCGGAACAGGCGGAACTTATTACCCACTTGGTGGTGCAATGGCAGCAGTTTGGAACAAAAATATTGAGGCTATCAATGTAACTATTCAACCATCTGGAGCATCTGTTGAAAATATCAACCGATTGGCTAGCAGAGAAGTTGATATAGCGCTTGCTATGAATAATGTTGCCGACAGCGCATTTAATGGCGTTGGCGAAAGTTTTCCAAAAGCACTCACAAACTTTTATGCTCTTGGCGTAGTTTATCCAGAGGTTATGCATGTAGTTACTACTCAAGATAGTGGAATTAAAACAATTGCTGACTTACAAGGCAAAAGAGTAAACCCAGGTCCTCCAGGATCTGGAACATTTGTTACTGCAATGAAAATATTAGAAGCATTTGGAGTTGATGATTTTGATTCAAATCCAGGAAGCTTTACTGATGCTGTTGCAGGTATGAGAGATGGTACTTTAGATGCAGCATTTGCTGTGATAGCTTTCCCAGGATCGGCAGTAGTTGAGATGGGAATGGCAAGAGATGTAAAAATTCTTGAGATTGACGGAGCAGATTTTGATGCTGTTCAAAAATTGATACCTTTTGCGGCACCTTTCACTATTACTGGTGGAGCATACAAAGGACAAGATGAAGATGTTATGACAATTGCTCTACAAGCGGTTTTATATTCAAATGATGAATTAACTGATGAAGAAGCTTATAATATTACTAAAATTTTATATGAAAAAACAGCTGACATTGCTGCTGGACATGCTAGAGGAAATCAAATTAGTATAGATAATGCATTAGATGGCATTACAACGCCTTTCCATCCAGGAGCAATAAAATATTTTAAAGAAATAGGAATAATGGACTAAAGAGATAAGTTTATAGTTCGTAAGGTGAGCCGAATCTTGATTCGGCTTTTTTTTAAAAAGTAATAAGCGAAGGTGATTTTGCAGTGGAAAAGAAATTTATCAAGAATATTAAAACGAGATTGTCTATAGTGTTAACAGTTATTCTAATTACGTTAGTAGTTTTGTCATCAATAAAAATTGATGTATTTGAAATATTTATAGTAGACAAAGGAATCAATGAAAATAGAGTAGTATTTCAGGCTATTAGGAGCGAACAAAATTATTTTGATGTAAAATGGACTCATTCTGTAAGTTTAAGGCCTGTAATTGAAACATACAGAGTAAATGATGATTACACAATTTCATTAATACAAATGATTTTTGATTCTTTCGGGGCGAATCTGCCTTCTAGTCCTGAACATGGTACGATTTGGGAATTTAATGATGAGTATATTAGAGTATATAACTATGATGTAGCATTTGACGCTGTTCCAGTTGTCATTGGAAAAGCCGTTGCAAATCACTCTTTCATATACAATGGAAACGAAATATTTCTAAAAGATATTTATAAACCAGGAGGTTATGTAAATATAAGAGTTGTTAATAAGTCTGTATTAAATTATTTAACAAAGGAGATTGGTATACTTGGCAGAAATCAATTTTAAAAAAACAATGTCTGATGATGCACAGCTCGAAATGATGGGCAAATATGATAGAGAATTTTCTTATAGAAAAGCTACTGGGTTTTTAAAGAGAGCTATTTTCTTAGTAGCTGTGTCTTTTTCGATATTTCAAGTGTATACAGCCTTAATGGGGGCATTGCCTCCAACCCAGCAAAGGTCAGCGCATATTGGATTTGCTTTAGTTTTGATATTTCTAATGTATCCGATGTTTAAAAAAGATAATTCTAACAAAATAAGATGGTACGATGTTATTTTTATTGCAGGATCATTAGTAGTTGTTTCATACCTATTTATTAATTTTGATACATTGTTAATGAGAGCGGGAGCAAATACGGCAATGGATATGTATATTTCTATTGTGGCAGTTGTTATAGTCTTTGAAGCAACGAGGAGGGTAGCTGGTCCAGTCTTAGTAAGCGTTGCAAGTGTATTCCTGTTATATGCATTTTTTGGGAACTTTATTCCAGGATTTTTTTCGCATGGAGGATATTCACTTAAAAGAATTGCAACATATATGTGGATAAGTTCGGAAGCAATTCTTGGAATACCTATTTCGGTGTCGGCAAGTTTCATTTTCCTATTTTTACTATTTGCTGCTTACCTTAAGAAAACAGGAGTTGGCGACTGGTTAACAGACTTAGCTTTAGCTGTCGCAGGCGGTTCAACTGGCGGACCAGCAAAAGCTGCTGTTATTGCGAGTGCAACCCAAGGAACAATTTCAGGTAGCTCAGTTGCGAACACAGTTGGAACGGGATCTGTTACAATACCACTAATGAAAAGTATTGGTTATAAACCAGAATTTTCTGCTGCTGTTGAAGCTGCAGCTTCGACAGGTGGACAGCTAATGCCTCCAGTAATGGGTGCCGCAGCATTTATTATGACAGAATTCACTGCCCTTTCATATCTAACCATTGCACTAGGAGCTACGGTTCCAGCAATACTATATTTTACTGGGATTTTTATAAAGGTTCATTTAGAAGCACAAAAGCAAGGCCTCGAAGGTATACCTAAAGAAAGATTGCCAAGGCTTGCTGTGCTTGCAAAAAAAGCATATTTAAGTGTGCCAATATTTGTAATAGTTGGGATGTTAGCAATGGGCTACACTCCAATGAGAGCAGCTTTGTTTGGTATTTTTTCTACAATAATTGTCGGGATATTTCATGGACTTATTGATAAAGATGCAAAGTTCTTTATAAAAGAAATTATTGAAGGACTTGAGGAAGGTGCAAAGAGTGCTCTTCCTGTTGTTATGGCGTGTGCTAGCGCAGGAATCATAGTTGGAGTAGTTACGTTAACTGGACTTGGAATGAAGTTTTCTCATGGGATTGTAGAATTGTCTGGTGGCAGTGTTGTTTTGACAATGGCATTTACAATGGTAGCTTCTATAATATTAGGAATGGGTATGCCTACAACTGCTAATTATATTGTTCAAGCTACAATTGCAGCAC
The DNA here is from genome assembly GCA_021129775.1 of Clostridiales bacterium. Classification (GTDB taxonomy): domain Bacteria; phylum Bacillota; class Clostridia; order Peptostreptococcales; family NVVX01. Next base: position 36,005 of record JAJOKP010000001.1, on the reverse strand, counting down.
CAGCGCTTGTGGCGGTAGGTATTCCAATATTAGGAGCACATTTATTTGTATTCTATTTCGGAATTATTGCAGATATTACGCCTCCAGTTGCTTTAGCAGCATTTGCAGGATCTGGAATTGCGAAATCTAATCCGTTTCAAACAGGGGTTCAGGCATCAAAGTTAGCCTTCGCCGCCTATTTGGTCCCGTTCATATTTGCAACATCCCCAGTGTTAATATTGAATTTTGATCCAGCATATTCGGAAATTTTGCTTGGTTCTAATATCCTTACTTTTTCGGTAGTATTTATAACTGCGATTATGGGAATGTTTGCGATAGGTGGAGCAATGTCTGGGTATATGTTTACCAAGATGAATAATCTTATTAGACCATTTCTGTTCCTAATAGGTATTGGGCTAGTTCAAACAAATTTCCTATTTGCAATGATTAGTGTTGCACTATTTGTAGCAATTATGTTATATCAGAAAAAAATAGCAAAAATGAAATAGTTGTTTAAAATAGAAAGCCCAAACCTCTTAATAGATTTGGGCTTTTGTTTTTTTTGAGCATCTTTTCACTCGTTTCCTTATTAATGAAATACAATGAATCGTATTCATAATCTGCCGCACAACTATACTAGCACAGTGGGGCATTTTTGACTGAAAAAACAGCTTAAATAGTGTATAATGTAAATACAAAATTAACATGCGAGGTGTTTTTATGTTGCAACAAATGGGGAGCGAAATTAACAAAATTACGAATCAGATAAAGTCAGTTGTTTCAATAAAGAGAATATACTTATTTGCCTCTTTTGCTTATGGAAGTCCTAGCGATGACAGCGACCTTGACCTATGTATTGTTATAAATAGAGAAGGTATAAGAAAGAGAGATGTAATTAAGACAATAAGACGGTCTATATCAGAAGTTGCAACTATGCCTGTGGATATTTTAGTTTACTATGAAAATGAGTTTGAGGAAAAAGCAGCCTTGGTGTCTACCATTGAGCATAAAATAGCTTATGAAGGGTTTAGTATTTATGAACAATAAAGATATTGCAAATGAGTGGTTCATGTTTGCGGATAGTGATTTGGATTACGCTAAATTGCTTCTTAGAATGCATCCGATACCATTGGCAATAATATGCTATCATTGTCAGCAAAGTGCAGAGAAGTATTTAAAGGGATATCTTGCTTTGAGAGGTAGCAAAATAATAAAAACGCATGATTTAACACTTCTTAACAAGGTATGTATTAAGTTTGATGCAAATTTTCTGGAAAACGAAGAGGATTGTATAGAATTAGCTGATTATGGTGTTCAGGTAAGGTATCCTTTCCACGTAGATCTAGAGGAAAGAGATATGGAGAAAGCAATAAATAGTGCTGAAAAAATTAAAGGCTTTGTGTTGGCGAGGGTATAATACTTGCGACGAAGAAAAAGCCACTAAAAACTAACTTTTAGTGGCTTTTTACCTGTCTTCTTATCAACAAAATACAAAGAATCATATTCATAATCTGCGCGCTTAATTAAAGTAGAAACAGCATCTAGTCCCTCTTCCAAAAACTTAGCAGCTAAGCCACAACTAGAGCTTATTTCTCTAGGAACAGGAATTAATTCTACATCTATTCCAATATCGTTTGCAAGTTTTTCAAATTGTAGAGCCAATGAAACGGAATAGAAAGTTAGAGCATAAAAATTATCTTTCATTGTAATTACTCCTTTTGTGCAACAATTAAAAGGTCATTATCTTGAACCTTAATGTCAATTTTGAACCCTTCTTTTACTAATAGACGTTTGACATTTTCTTTAGCGACATTAGAATCGACTAACACATGTAATTCGTCAGTCTTGCCTAAGGCATTTATAGCTTGCTTTGTCACAACGACAGGCTCAGGGCAAGAGCGACCTCTCGCGTCAATTTTTGTAGTTCTCATTTTGGAAATCTCCTCTCATTTGAGTTTTTTCATAGATTTAATATTTGTGGTAGCAATTCCAAGCACTACTATAATACCAAGAATAACTGCAAATTTACCGTTAAATCCAACTCCACTTGGAGTAGCAGCGAGGGAAAAATTATGTGCAAAAGCTGCTCCAGTTACGAGCCCCATAAAAGTAATAGCAGCATCTGTATCGCCTTCTCCTGCCACAATTGTTTGTCTTAGAGGGCAGCCACCTAAAAGTATAGAGGCGAATCCAGTTAATGACATGCCAAGGAAATTCCAAAGAGCATCAGTGTGAGCGATAGGCTGATCTATAAAACTAAAATTGAAGAAGCCCCAAAAACTATTTGCAACTAATGCTATCACAAATATTGAAGTAAATCCAATTAATAAATGAGGATCTTTTATAAGAAAAACATCCCTTATTCCTCCCGCAAGGCACATTCTACTCTGCTGTGCCAAAACTCCTACTACCAAGCCTACACCTAGAGCTATTAGCATTGGTGCATGTGCAGCGGCAGGACCTGTTTCACTAAAGAAAATAAAAGCAGGTTTAGCGACTAAAAACATCAATAGTCCAATAGAAATAATAGGTAAAATGAAACCGTTAGCTTTAGATTGACTATAGTTTCGCCCTAAAGTAAATCCTTTTCTTAAGAAATGCGTTCCAATCAATATTCCAGCGGTGAAACCAACGAGACCAAGGATTGCGTTTAAATCTCCGGAAGCTAGCCTGAGAATTAATCTTAGAGGACATCCTAAAAACACTAGAGCGCCGATCATTACAAAAAAACCAAGTATGAACCTAATAAACGGTGACGAGCCACCACGTGCTCTAAATTCTTTGTTTATAAGTGAAATAATCATAGCGCCAATGATAAATCCAATGATTTCAGGTCGTATGTATTGAACTACCCCAACCCTATGTAAACCTAATGCTCCGGCGATGTCTCTGATAAAGCAAGCTACACAAATTCCCATATTGTCTGGATTCCCTAACTTTACTAACAAAACTGACAAAAGACCAATAATGCCTCCTGTGATAATTATCGATTTGTGTTTCAATATAAATTCCCCTTTCAGATCTATTATTAACTTAGCGACGTGCAGCCTATTTTGACTTGTTTTAACTACACACATAAATTATACAGTAAAAAAGTAATAACCATAATAGCAAATATAGATAGAACAAATGACACATATAGGTTTATGCTATAATATAAATGTGCTTGGCGGTTTATGTTCGTAAATTATAAGAATATAGGGACAACCACAAGGGATTGCCCGTACAGTGTTGCTATTAGGCATATAAAATAATTATAATCGTGAGGTGATGTATTAGATGGATTTAAAACAACTAGATGTTTTTATAAATGTAGTGAAGTATGGTACTTTTTCAAAAACAGCAGAGAAAATATACTTGGCGCAACCTACAATAAGCGCTCATATTGCTGCACTAGAAAAAGAGCTGGATATAGTATTATTTGAAAGAAGAGGGAAAACTACAGAGCTTTCCGAAGGCGGAAAGATGTTTTACCCTTTGGCGGTAGATATTATTGAAATGAAAGAAAAAGCAGTTAACACTGCATTAAGTTATAGAGAGGGTGTAAAAGGACAATTAGAAATTGGTGCGAGCACAACGGTATGTAACTACATACTTCCTAAAATGATGAATGATTTTAGCAAAAAATTTCCCGATGTTGTTTTTAAAATAAAACAAGGAAATTCTACTGAAGTAATAAATGATGTGCTTAACTACTCTACAGACTTAGGCATAGTAGGAGGCATTGTAAAGAACAATCAGCTAGAATATAATGATTTTATAGAAGACGAATTGATGTTAATTGTTCCAAATACTAATAAGTACAAGTCGTGGAATTCTGTAGTGCATATCGAAGATGTGGCAAAAGAAAAATTTATTATTAGAGAAAGAGGGTCAGGAACAAGAAAGAAGTTTGAAGAAAAATTAAAGGAAAATGGTATCAGTAAAGAGAATATAAAAAAAGTTGCCGAATTTGCAAGCTTGGAAGGAGTAATAAGAGCAGTTCAAGAAGGTTTAGGTGTAGCAGCAGTATCTAGTATTGCAGTAAGCAATTTTGTAGGAATGGAGAAAGTAAAAGTGTGTAAAATTAAAAACTTTAATCTTTCAAGAAAGTTTTACATTGCAAATCATAAAAGTAGAGTATTAAATCCTGCGACTGAAAGATTTAAAGATTTTTTGATGAGCAAGTAGTGTAAAGACAGGAGAAAGAAAAAAGCAAATATTATAGTGCGGTAATTAATAGAATGATTTAGAAAAAAGGATAGAAAGGAGAGGAATTGAATGAGTCGAATAGAACTATACCAAGAGGAAGTGTTTGAAAACATAAAAAACATCAATGAGTATGGTGAAGAGTTTTGGCATGGGAGAGATTTGCAAAAAGTGCTAAAATATAAAGAGTGAGAAATTATAAAGTTGTAATCGATAAAGCTATAAATTCCTGCGAAAACAGTAATAACAAGCAGTTAGACCATTTTGTTGACGTCAACAAAATGGTTCAGGTTGGATCAGGTGCAGAGAGAGAAGTAGATGACATTATGCTCTCAAGATACGCATGTTATCTAATAGTGCAAAATGGAGATCCGCGGAAAGAAGTTATTGCGTTGGGACAAACTTATTTTGCTGTAAAAACAAGGCAACAAGAGATAATAGATAACTATGATAGTCTAAGTGAAGAGTAAAGAAGAATAGCAGTTCGTGCGGAACTGAAAACTCATAACAAATTTTTAGCAGAAGCGGCTAACAAAGCAGGTATTAATACTCTGTTGGAATATTCTATATTTCAAAATCATGGCTACATGGGACTGTATGGTGGATTAAAAGCAAAAGAGATACATGAGAAAAAAAGATTAAAGAAAAACCAAAAGATATTAGATCATATGGGAGGCACTGAACTTGCAGCGAATCTATTTAGAGCCACGCAAACAGATGAAAAGCTTAGAAGAGAGAATATTAAAGGTAAAAACAAGGCGAATGAGACACACCATGAAGTAGGAAAAAAAGTGAGAAAAACAATTGATGAATTGGGCGGAACTATGCCTGAAAACTTGCCAACGCCAAAGAAAAGTACTAGACAAATAGAAGGTGAACAAAAAAAGAAAAAGAAATTGGAGGGCAAATGATGGAGCTAAAGAAACTAACACAAGAAGAGGTTAATAACACGCTTTGTAGAGCATGCGATACATTTAGAGGTAAAATTGATTCTGCTATTTATAAAGAAATAGAGAAAAAATGATGGAGAAGTATGATAATGATGTTGAAATGGTTAATAGGCAGATGCGTTACGAAAGATTTATTCTAGATGAAAGACCTACATTTGACTATATTTATGATAAAAGAAATCAAGCTAATATTGGCGAAATCATTAACATGGCACTAGAACATGTGGAAGAAGAAAACAAAACTAAATTAAGAGGTGTATTTAAAAATATTGACTTTAACTCAGAAGCGGTATTAGGGAGTACAAAAGAGCGAAATACTATGCTAAAAAATCTTTTGGAGGATTTCAAAGATTTAGATCTAAGACCAACTAGACTTGTTGGCGAGGACGTTATTGGAAATGCCTATGAATACATGATAGGAAACTTTGCATCAGATGCAGGAAAGAAAGGCGGAGAGTTTTTTACTCATTCGGAAGTATCAGTGCTTTTATCAAGACTAGTTAAACCAGAAGAAAACGATAGAATCTATGACCCGACTTGTGGCTCGGGGTCACTATTAATTAAGGCATTTTATAAAGTGCCAAATAATAAAACGCAGATTTACGGACAAGAAAGAAATGGGCAAACTCATTCACTATGCAAAATGAACATGTTTTTGCATAAGATTGACGATGCAAAAATTATGTGGGGAGAGACTATAGCAAATCCATTACATCTAAAAAATGATAAATTAATGAAGTTCTAAGTAGTAGTAGCTAATCCGCCATTTTCACTAGACAAATGGGCTTCAGGGTTTGTAGGTGAAGGAAATGACAAGAACTTCAAAATGGAAGAAACACACGATCCATACAAAAGGTTTTCATGGGGAGTACCACCTAAATCAAAAGGAGACTATGGATTTGTACTACATATGTTTCACTCACTAGCCGAAGGCGGTAGAATGGGTTTTGTACTTCCACACGGAGTACTATTTAGAGGAGCAAGTGAAGGAAGAATAAGAAAGAATATAATAGAAATGAATTTATTAGATGCGGTTATAGGATTACTAGCAAATCTATTTTTCGGAACAAGCATCCCTGCATGTATCCTTGTCTTTAAACAAAACAGAGATAAAAAAGATATATTATTTATTGACGCATCTGAAAATGGATATTACGAAAAAGGCAAAAATCAAAACAAACTAAGAGAAGAAGATATTAAAAGAATTGTAGACACTTACGAGAAGTACGAAACCATAGATAAATACTCATACGTAGCAACGACAGACGAAATAAAAGAAAACGACTACAATCTAAACATTCCAAGATACGTAGACACTTTTGAAGAAGAAGAACTAATTGACATGGATGAAGTAAAAGAAAATACTAAAAACATAAAAAAAGAACTAGAAGAAGTAGAAACGCAAATGGAAAAATATCTTGAAGAGCTTGGGTTGTAGGGGTGTCCCCATGGACGAGTTAGCTTTGCATAACGAAATATAAAATATTTATTAACAAGTGCTAGCGTTATATCAGTAAACACACACCATTGACAGTTGTGCTAAAACAGCATATAATTTTAGCACGGATGTCAAAGGAGGTGGTCTTAATGACTGGCAGCAAAAAATTGGAAGAGTTAATTGAGAAAAGCGGTGGCGTTATAACTACTAAACTTGTAGAAACCCATAATATTCATAGACAATATTTAGGTGAGCTTGTGAAAGAAGGTAAACTAGAAAGGGTAGCTTATGGTGTTTATATCACTCCTGATGTATGGGAAGATAAAATGTATAATTACCAAATTAGAAAAGGTAAAATGATTTATTCTCATGAAACTGCTCTATATTTACTAGATCTAACTGACAGAGACCCATTATCTTATTCAATAACTGTACCATATGGATATAATGCGAGTAGGTTAAAAAAAGAAGGGTTGATTATCCATAGTGTAAAAAAAGAGTTATTTAACCTAGGTATGTGCATGAAAAAAACTATTTTTGGAAACGAAGTTAAAACATACAATATGGAAAGAACAATTTGTGATGTTGTACGAGACAGAAATAATCAAGATGTTGCAGTTGTATCGGAAGCATTAAAACGATATATAAATAGAAAAGATAAAGACATTAATAAATTAATGAATTATGCAAGGCTCTTTAGGATTGAGAATGTCTTAAGACCTTATTTGGAGGTGCTTTTATGAAAACATCTACCCAACTAAAAGCTCTCATTAGGAATTTAGCGGAGGAAAAAAGTATTCAGACTGAAATAGTTTTAAGGAATTTTATGCTAGAACGTTTACTAGAAAGGATTTCTTTTTCGAAATATCGGAATAAGTTTATTCTTAAAGGTGGAATGTTAATAGCAGCTATGGTTGGCATTGACGCTAGATCCACTATGGATATGGATGCAACGATAAAAGGGATTAAGTTAACAGAGGGCGAATTAGAAAAAGCATTAAAAGAGATCCTTGATGTACCTATAGACGATGGTGTAGTAATGAATTTGAAAAAATTTGAACATACTGGAGATAAGTCTGAATATTCTGGAATTAGGGTGTCGATTGAGGCCAAACTGGACAGAACAAAACAAACAATGAAAGTGGATATTACTACAGGAGATATAATAACGCCAAGGGAAGTTGAATATAGTTTTAAGCTTTTGTTAGAAGACAGAAGCATTAGCATATTGGCATATAATCTAGAAACTATTCTAGCTGAGAAGCTTGAAACTATTTTAACAAGAGGGACCGCAACGACAAGGATGCGTGATTATTATGATATCTATATTTTAACCACGTTATGGGAAAAAGATATTCAATGGGAGTTGTTCTGCTTAGCGTTTAAGCGTACAGCAGAAAAAAGAGGTAGCTACAAGCGGGCGAGGAAAAGCGGTATAGAAGTTTTGAATGATATTCAAGATTCACGGATGCTTGTAAATTTATGGAATAGATATCAACAAAAGAATAGTTATGCTTTAGAGTTAAGTTGGGAAAAGGCATTAGAAAGCTTGAAAAATGTATTTGAAAGAGCAGGCTTATAAGATCTTTTTTGATTACGTGTTAGATGTTCTGACGGTTGTGTCGCAATTTAATATTTATTTAGCACAATCGTCAAAAATATAGAGTGATATAATGTGTTTTTTCATGGTTTTTTTAGAAGGGAAAGGAATATGTACTGGAAGAGGATATTTAGGCGTGCGTTTGTCACCCTGAGCGAACCCATTCGATTCCGCTATGCTATACTCAGGGTAAACTCCGTGAGTCGAATGGGTCTTAAGAAAGTAGAAAGTTGGTAAGGTGATTAGGAAAAGCGAAAAGATAAGAAAAAGAAAACCGAGGTGAAAAAATGCCAAGAGCAAAAGAATACAACGAAATAAACATATCTCAAATCCCTGCACTTGAAGTACTTAGTAAGATTGGCTATACTATTTTATCAACGGAAAAAGCAGAAAAAATGCGAGGGAATTTGTATAGTGTTATTTTAAAAGATGTACTTTATGAGCGATTATCTGAAATAAATAGATTTGAGTTCGGAGGGAAAGTGCATAAGTTTTCTAAAAAGAACATTCAACAAGCTATGTTAGATATTGACGAGGCTTTAACAGATGGACTTATCAAAACGAGTGAGAAGATTTATGATTCTTTGCTACTAGGTAGAAGTTACCCAGAAAAGCTATCTTATATGGACGAGATAAAATCTTTTAATTTAAATTACATTGATTGGAATTGTTTAGAGAATAATGTGTTTCATGTAGCCGAGGAGTTTTCTGTAGAGAGAGAAGACGGGCAGGGAACAGTACGCCCTGATATTGTCACTTTTATTAATGGCATACCTTTTGGTGTAATAGAATGTAAAAAAGCTAGCATTTCAATATCTCAAGGAATAAGCCAAATGCTTAGAAATCAAGGTAAAGAATATATTCCTCAACTTTTTAAATTTGTGCAAATTGTTATGTCCACCAACAAAAATGAAACTCAGTATGCAACTACTGGGACAGCGAAAAAATTCTGGTCTATTTAGAAAGAAGACAATGAGTCTAGCAAATATTCTTGGTTTGAAGAGACTATTGAAAAAGCAATTGCAGATAGAATAGCAACAACACAAGATAAAAATATCGTAGCATTGTTTCACCCTAAAAGAATTACTGAGATTATTAGGTTCTGCACCATATACGATAAAAACATCGAAAAGATAGCTCGTTATCAACAATGTTTTGCTACAAAAGAAATTGTAAAAACTATAAGAGAAGTAGATAAAGGTGTAAATGCTGATTGCGAGATAATAATTCAAAAAATAAAGAAACCTATAAACTTGCTAATACAGGTATAATGATTGCCAAAGACATTGAGAATATGCTTTTTTCCTTAAGCGATATCCTCTAACCTTACTATACGCGATTTGAAAACTAGAGATGGAGTTTATGAAGGGAGATTAAGTTTCTTCTTGTTAGGGACCTTAGAGAGGAAATAAATAAGGATTACAAAAAAACTGTTGGCGTTTTTAATACTGAAATAGACAAACAGTCACAATTATTAAAAAAGGGGTTTATAGGATTTGAAATCAGCAAAAAAGAAGAAAAATATGAAATAAAATACGGTAAGTAGAGAGTTTGAGAGACGAGAATTATGAGAAGACAAGAAAGTTCTTAAGAATAATTTGCAAAATTGTCCGAGTTAATGAGATTTTTGTTTAAGAGTTATTGTTTAGTGTATAATGGTAGTATGAGCAATAACTAGTGAGGTGAAATTAGAATGGGAGAGTTTAAAGCTTTAACTAAAGATGAAATTTTAGGATATTTAAGTATTCTAAACGAGAAGCTAAAACAGGAGAATTTAACAGGAGAAATTGCTTTGTTTGGTGGAGCGGTGATGTGTATCCAGTATAATGCACGACCATCAACTAAAGATATTGATGCAGTTTTTTCTCCGAAGACGGACATATATACTGTTGCTAAAGAAGTCGCATCTGAGTACAACTTGTCATCTGATTGGCTTAATGATGCTGTAAAAGGTTATGTCTCAAAGAGAAATGAAATTAAATTATATCTGAAATTTTCGAATTTAAACGTGTATACACCAGTGCCAGAATATATGTTGGCGATGAAATGTATGGCTTCAAGAATTGAAGAAGAGACTGACGTAAAAGATATTAAGTTTCTTATTAAGTATTTGAACATAGAAGATGTAAATGTCGCGCTTAAAATTGTAGAGAGATATTTCCCCGCTAAATTAATTTTGCCCAAAACACGTTATTTGCTAGAAGAACTATTTGATAATTAAGGACGATGATATTATGATTACAATAAAAAATGTAATAAAGAACACTAGTCATGACAAAGAGAATTTCGGGGTATTTTTTGCTATGTTTTTGGATTCATTCTATAGAGCAACTTCAGATCAAAAACAATTAATGGTTATAGACGAACCAGAAGAATACGAAAATATTTCATCAGGAAAATACGCTTATATTTCGGGGGTAGTAGAGAAACTTTGTAGAGATAGTGATATTGTTTTTCCAAATTGGGTATTTAAGGAAAAATACTTTTTGAAAGAACCTTACTTTTCTTTGGATTCAAAAGGCATGTTAAAGCTTATACTTCTACTAGAAAGCCCGATTGAATTTAGAATGAGAAACGTTTTTGTAAATAATAATACTCTAACAAGAGTTTAAAGCATGAAAGGAAATGGAATGCCATACTTCTTAGCAAAATATCTTGGCGAGTAAAAGAATCAAAGATGGGAAAAGCGATTAAAATACTACAAAAACACTTAAAAGCAATAGTATGGGCCAAAGGGGTCAGGCTTAACCTTTGCAACTTACTGCTGAAAGAGATTTCGACTAAGCAGTAAGTTGCAAAGGTTAAGCCTGACCCCTGATTTATTAGCAAAAGTTTGTTTTGACAGAAAAAAGGGTATGGACTCAGGCGAATAAATGTAGAACTCTAATCTGAGCCCGCGACATTTCATGTAAAATGATTTGAATCTAGAAAATGAAGCAACTTAGCTTTTTTGGCGCACTTTCTCATCGTAGAATACTAATAGTGGAGGCATAACTATCATTGAGCTAATCAAACATAAAAACACACCACTTACCGTAGCTATTCCAAAATCTCTAATTAATACAAAGTCTGATGTAATTAAAACACCGAATCCTCCGAGGGTGGTTAGAGCAGTAATAACAACCGCTCTTCCGATTTTAGAGATGGAGATTGTCATTGCTTGCATAGGTGAGCTTCCTTGTTTTTTTTCGATTTCATATCTGCTGGTAATTAGAACCATAAATTCAGCCCCTATCCCAATTACGATGACTCCCAGAACGGCTGTAAGTGGGTTTAGTGGAATATTTGCTACATATAATACTAGAGAGGACCATGTGATTACTAATGCAACAGATATTATTGTAATAATAACGCTAACAAAACGCCTGTAAACTAGAAGTAAAACTATCAAGATTGCAAATAGACAAAGAGCATTTAGAACAAATCTGCTATCCATAATGGACTCAACTATACTCGCACCAAGCGCTACCATACCAACGGAAGTTTTAGCTACGTTACTAGGCGCTATAGTAGAATCTAGTTCAAACTGTTTTACAAGATTATGCTGTTCTTCCATTGAGATATGTTTTCCTGAGATTGCAAAGCTAGCCATTTTTCTGTCGGGGGAAATGAATTGGTTTACGAATATCTCGGGTGTGTTTTTCAATATATCATCGATTTCTTCTTGAGTATTAGGGATTTGTCCATCTGAAGCATTGCTAATTAGAGTAGCAATGCTCTGTATACTTAATAAATTGGGGCAGCTTGCTAGTATTTTTTCTTGGTAATCGTAGAGCCACTTTAAGAATTCTGGTGAAGTCACGTTATTAGCATCTACTAAAAAGTGTAGTGGAGGTCCTTTATCAGATACGGCACTTAGTCTATCTAAGTCTTGTAGAATGGGGTCATCCTGTGACATTAGCTCCTTAAAATCAGTACTGCTTTGTAGCTGGGTGTCAGCATAAAGACCCATAGCACCGACCATTAAAGCAATGACTAAAATAAAAAGAGGGAATTTTAAAGTTTTTCTCGCAACTTGAGATAAAACCTTTTCTAGGAGACGATTATTGTTCGCTGACTTTCTTAGTTTATGGATGGGTGTTTTTTTCTCAAGCAAGTATAAGGAGCTGTGCAGTAAAAATAAGGCCGACAAAAAAGAGAATAAAACACCAATAGATAGAATTATTCCAAAGTCCCTAACCATTGGAACTTCAGAAATGTAGAGTGTTATAAAACCAATAATAGTGGCAAGTAGTGCTATTCCTGCTGCGGGGAACATATAGATCGCAGAAGCAACAAGAGTGCCATCAAATGATTTTCGGTGATTTAACTTTTCTTGGAAATGGTTATGAAACTGTACAGAATAATCTATACCTAGCCCTATTAGAACAGGTAGCACTGCCATTGTTGCCATAGAAAGAGGTACTCCTAGGTAACCCATTAATCCAAAAGTCCACGTTGCGCTTACGCCGACCATAAAGAGCGACAGAAGCCTCCAGCGTACTGGGAAAACAAATAGCAAAATCAATGCCATGACAATTACGGCAAAGCCTAGCAGAAAAGTGAGATCGCCCCCTATTTGGTCTGCGATTGCTTCTATTATTAATACATCAGCAATAACGCTAGCAGATGTATTGATTAACGGATTATGTAAGAAAAATTCATTTAGATACTCAACTAGAGCCAAGGAAGTTTCATGAGGAATGTTTCCTACAGGGGTTATGGCAAATACCATAGTGTTATCTGTTGGGAAAAAATCTTTGAGTGCAGGGTGTAACTGTCCATTTTCATCATAAAGAATCATATTAACAAATGCTTGGTTTTCCAATGAAGGCTCTCCTATTTTTTTTGCGCTATCTATGTATGGGAGGAATTGATTCATTACCGCTTCTTGTGCTTGCGAGACAGCAACAGCTTGTGCAGACGCATTTAAGCCTTGAATAGAAGAAGCTCTCATAGCTTCTTCGGTTGCGGACTTAATTGCAGACTTGAGCGTATTTTCAAAAGTTTCTTTTTGTATTAAAGCTTCTTCTACAGCCAGATTTAGTATAGTAATGGGGCTTAGTATAGAATGAAAATGGCTATGTTTAATTATTTCATTTTCTAGTTGTGATAGTATAAGGAGATTTTCTTGCGAAAGAATGTCATCGTTACACCCTTCTAAAAAAACTATTATTGATTCAGCACCAAATATAGTATCATGCCTTTTGGTGTCTTGAAAGATTTGTGAATCAGGAGAAACCAGAGTATTCATACCTGTTTCTGTTTCAAGCTTGAGAATGCCAGGAATTGCCATCAAGGTCAAAAGTACGGCGAGCATAATAAAATACCAAGCTCTACGTTCGATAGTTCCAATTAGTTTTGTTATGATTTTTCTCATTAATTTTTATTCTCCTTTTCTTTTGAAATGTTACTCCATATAAGTTCAACAGCTTTAAGCATGTTACTAAGTTGATTTTGCGTAAGGATGTCTAATTGTTTTTTAATTCTAGTTTCTCCCCATGACCAAAGCATGCTCGTTAATTTGTCGCCTTTTGGCGAAAGACTACAAATGATCTGTCTGCGGTCCTTGAGGTCATGTTCGCGTGATACTAGCCCCTTTTTTACTAGAGCGTCAACAATCCCAGTTGCAGTAGATGCAACTACACCCACGGTGACAGCCAATTCTCTCATTCGATTACTACCACTAGTATGTAAAGCTAACAAAACTCGAAGCTGTGAAACAGTTACGTCTGAGGGTAGTTGCTCAAGTGGAACATCTGAAATAATTACCTTATATATTTCGGTTAGAAGATTTAAAATGTGATTTCCCACAATTTGGTTGGATTTGTATGTTTCTGCTTTCAATTTACTACCACCTTTCGTATACTACGAAGTTTCGTAATATGTTTTGTAATAACCATATCTTCTTGCTTCGTTCTTGTCAAGTTTTTCTCAGCAAAAAAAAAGTGAGAAATTACAAACTATATGATATACTACAATATAGAGTATATTTGATTTGCTATACACAAAAGGGGAAGTAGCCATTTTATGATAAACGAAATACTAAGCATTGATAAGATAAAAACTGAAAAAGAAATAAAAATGATGTCACCATTAGTTTTAGCATACATTGGCGATGCAGTTTTTGAATTGTACATAAGAAATTACTTAGTAAATGAAAAAACAGTTTCTGTTAACGCACTTCATAAAACCGCTACCAATTATGTTAAAGCAAAAGCGCAATCAATGATTGTGCACACACTAAAAGATATACTTAGCGAAACAGAATGGAGTTACGTAAAAAAAGGTAGAAATCAAAAAACTCATACAGTGGCAAAAAATGCTTCTCTCCAAGACTACCGTTATGCAACGGGATATGAAACACTATTAGGGTATTTGTTTTTTACAAAGCAGACAAGCAGGCTAAATGAGTTAATTTGTGAATCAATTAAAATTATTGAAGAAAACAAGTAATAGTAGATAGCTCGTAGCTTTAACAATCTGTGAAGGGGCATAGAATTTTAAAAAAAGAACTAAAGGAGTGAGATAGAATGGAAAAAAAATGGAGCAAAAGCAACCAAAATTGAGTGTTGAAGAAATTATCAGGGATATATTTGGAACAAAAACAAAAAGTAAATATTTTCATGTTGTAACTTTTGCAGTAATGATAGTAGCGATTGTAGCAGTGTACTTTGTTGGTATGGAAGTAGGGCGCATTGCTTATACTGTTTTGAATTAAGAATTCACAATGTGAGATAGAATGCTTTGATTTACTATTATTTTGGGGGCACGCGAAATGGACAAAAGAATAAAAATAATGATAATTATTGCAATTTTACTTTTTGCGACTTTGCTTGTTAAATCTCTATGGATTGATCCTGTTCGAGATTTAGAAGATGAGTTGATAGAATTTAAAATGTTAGCATATGAGTTTGCGCCAACTAAGCATAATAACCTACTATATAGAACAGGTCTAATATCATATAGAGTGACAAAAGTAGAATGGATTGGGGATGGCGAACTCCGAAATTTGTGTGCGGACTGTAACACATGTGACGATAGTAACGATGATAAAGACGAAAGTAGATGGCAAACAAGAGTTAGAGCATACTTTTTATACATTATACCATTTAGAGATATTACAGTGAAAGAGAGTGATATTATATGCAATCAACAATGCGAGTAAAGCTAATTACACATACCCCAGAACCTGAAAAAACGATAGCCGCTGCTGCCAGTTTATGTTATTCCCCAAAAGACATTACCAGTTTATTAGACGAAATGAACGATGAAATAGTTCAAAGGCTAATAAATATGCTTGCAAAATTAGGACATGAATCACCTTTTGAGCACATAAGTTTCACTTTCGGAATAGAAGGTGTTTCAAGAAGCCTAACACACCAATTAGTTAGGCATAGAATCGGTTCAAGTTATTCGCAAAAGAGTCAAAGATACGTAAAAGAAGGTGCATTTGAGTACATTGTGCCGCCAGAAATACAAAAGAAGCCAGAAGTATTAGCTATTTATGAAGAAGCAATGAAAAATCAACAGACTGCATATGATGAAATAGTTGAGCTGCTTAAAAAAGAGTATTTTAATGATCAGATTAAAGCAGGAAAAACTGAAAAACAAGCTAATTCGCTTGCTGAGAAAAAGGCTATAGAAGATGCACGTTTTGTACTTCCAAATGCCTGTGAAACTAAAATTATTGTGACGATGAATGCACGAGCACTGTTTAACTTTTTTTATCACCGATGTTGCAATAGGGCTCAATGGGAAATAAGAAACCTTGCTGATGAAATGTTGAAGCTAGTAAAAATGGTAGCGCCTACAGTGTTTAAATACAGTGGTCCAAACTGCTTGCATGCACCATGCCCTGAAGGCGATATGACATGCGGTGAAATTGATAAAGTGAGGAATAAATATAATGGATGATAGAATATTTGGAAGGAATCCAGTACTAGAGGCGTTAAAAGCTGGGCGTGAAGTTGACAAAATAATGGTTTCTAAGGACTCGAAAGATGGCTCTATAAAAAAGATTATTGCGCTTGCAAAAGAAAAGAAGATTGTTGTTCAATACGTTGAAAAGGCCAAGATCAAAGAAATTTCTAACTCGGAAGCGCATCAAGGAGTAGTTGCTTTAATTGCAGCATATGAGTATAGCACGATAGAAGAGATACTTGAAAAAGCTGCCTTGAAAAATAAAACGCCCTTTATATTGGTTTTAGATGAAATAAACGACCCTCATAACTTAGGCTCAATAATAAGAACAGCCGAAGCCGTAGGTGCTGATGGAGTAATAATTGGAAAAAGAAGATCAGTAGGATTAACTGCAGTTGTGGCAAAAACATCTGCGGGGGCATTAGAATATATGCCAGTTGCAAAAGTGACTAATATTAGCCAAGCAATAGATACTCTTAAAAAGGCGGGGTTATGGGTAGCTGGTGCTGATTTAGGCGGAGAAAAAAATCATTATGAATCAGATTTAAAAGGGTCAATAGCATTAGTAATAGGAAATGAAGGAAAAGGGATTTCTAGATTAGTGAAAGAAAAATGCGACTTTTTAGTAAAACTGCCAATGGACGGACAAATTGCTTCTTTAAATGCATCTGTCGCAGCAGCTGTATTTATGTACGAGATTTATAGACAGAGGAATGATATGTAGGGGTGCTCCTTGTGAGTACCCGTCACTAGTAAGGTGGAGATGTTACCTTGAAGGAATATTTTGTTATAGACGCGTATAATGTAATTCATGCGTGGCCAGTATTAAAAAATGAACTTGGTAGAAATTTAGAAGAAGCAAGAAACAAGTTTATTGAAATGATGAGAGAATACCAAACAATTAAAGGCGTTAACATTATTGTTGTGTTTGACGCGCATTTATCTAAAAAAAGCATAGGGTTAAAAGAGGATTTAAAAGGGATTGAGGTTGTGTACACTAAGTATACAGAAACAGCAGATAGCTATATTGAAAAGAGAATGTCAGTATTAGTGAAGAAAGCAAGAGTAACTGTAGTTACAAGTGATTGGTCAGAGCAACAAGTTGTATTTGGCGAAGGGGCACTACGCATGTCTGCGAGAGAGCTAATAATTGACTATAATAGTGTTAAAAGTAAGATTCGAAATGCAGGCAAACAACTGAAACAGAGAGATTCTGTAGAAAACAGATTGTCTGAGGAAGTGATAGGAAAATTAAAGAATATTATGAGGGACAGATGAATAGCTTGACTTTATGCAATTTCGTATGTATAATAACCATATAATTTCAGATGTCAACTAGAGGGTGGAGGAGATAAAAATGAGTCTAAGCACAGTCAAGACAGATATAGTAGAAAGCTATTCTATGCTACCTGATGAAACCATAGTTGAAGATGCGAAAAATGGGGATACGTCTGCACTTAATTTATTGATTAATAAATATAGAAACTTTGTGCGAGCAAAAGCTAGGTCTTATTTTTTGATCGGAGCGGATAAAGAAGACATCATACAAGAAGGAATGATTGGGTTATACAAGGCTATTAGAGATTATAAACCAGACAAGTTAGCATCATTTAGAGCATTCGCAGAATTATGTATTACAAGACAAATTATTACGGCGATAAAAACGGCGACAAGACAAAAACATATTCCTCTAAATTCATACGTTTCCTTAAATAAACCAATATACGATGAAGAATCAGAGCGTACTTTATTAGATGTTATTTCTGGACAAAAGGTGACAGACCCTGAAGAACTGATTATCTGTCGAGAAGAATTAGGACATATCGAAAATAAAATAGGAGAAGTCCTAAGTGATTTCGAGTGGAAAGTTCTGATGCTTTACTTACAAGGAAGATCATATCAAGAGATGTCGTTAGATTTAAAGAGGCATGTAAAATCAATTGATAATGCGCTACAAAGAGTGAAAAGGAAACTAGAAAGACATTTGTCAGATTGAATTAATTTTTATTAGGAGGAAAGAAAAATGGCGAAAGAAAAATTTGAAAGAAATAAACCCCATGTAAACATAGGAACAATAGGACATGTAGACCATGGTAAAACAACATTAACAGCGGCAATAACATCAACATTAAACAAAAGATTTGGAACAGGCGAAGCAGTAGCATTTGACCAAATTGACAAAGCACCAGAAGAAAGAGAAAGAGGAATAACAATCTCAACAGCACATGTAGAGTACGAAACACCAAACAGACATTATGCACATGTAGACTGTCCAGGACATGCTGACTACGTTAAAAACATGATAACAGGAGCAGCACAAATGGACGGAGCGATACTAGTAGTATCAGCAGCAGACGGACCAATGCCGCAAACAAGAGAACATATCCTACTATCAAGGCAAGTAGGAGTACCATATATTGTAGTATTCCTAAATAAATGTGACATGGTAGATGACGAAGAATTACTAGAACTAGTAGAAATGGAAGTAAGAGAACTTCTTGACATGTACGACTTCCCAGGAGATGACACACCAATAATAAGAGGGTCGGCACTAAAAGCTTTAGAAGAACCAGACGGAGAATATGCAGAAACAATAGTAAAAATGTTTGAAACAATAGACGAATACGTTCCAGAGCCAGTAAGAGAAACAGACAAGCCATTTCTAATGCCAGTGGAAGATGTATTCTCAATAACTGGAAGAGGAACAGTAGCAACAGGAAGAATTGAAAGAGGAAAAATTAATATATCAGAAGAAGTAGAACTAGTAGGATTAAGCGACGAAAGAAGAAAACTAGTAGTAACAGGAGTAGAAATGTTTAGAAAACTACTAGACTATGGGGAAGCGGGAGACAACGTAGGGCTACTACTAAGAGGAATTCAAAGAACAGAAATAGAAAGAGGGCAAGTATTAGCTAAACCAGGCTCGATAATGCCACATAAAAAATTCAAAGCAGAAGTGTACGTACTTAAAAAAGAAGAAGGCGGAAGACACACACCATTTTTTGATGGGTACAGACCACAATTTTTCTTTAGAACAACAGACGTAACAGGAAATGTTAAATTACCAGCCGGAGCAGAGATGGTAATGCCAGGAGACAATATAACAATGGAGATTGAACTAATAAGTCCAATAGCTATTGAAGAAGGCTTAAAATTCTCAATTAGAGAAGGCGGAAGAACTGTTGGCGCTGGCGTAGTTGCTTCGATTACAGAGTAACAAAGGAATAGGGTGACAAAGGTGTTGAGGGGATGTTTCTCGTGACACCTCCCTCCCTTGCCCCCCACACCCCCTCGTCTCTATATCGCTTCTTAACATATTGCTTTTTAAAAATAATTACAAAACTTATATTTTTTATTGACATGTTTAAAAAAATGTGTTAAATTTGATTAGGTGAATTAAATTAGGTGTGAAATTATAATCCTTCGAAGAGTAGGGTAAAGAGATAGATACGAAGGTTTTTTTTTGCATAGGAGGTGTTGCTAGTGCGAGTCAAAATAACTTTAGCATGTACAGAATGTAAACAAAGAAATTATAATACAATGAAGAATAAAAAGAATAATCCCGAAAGGATAGAGATCAAAAAGTATTGTAGGTTTTGCAAGTCACATGTTGTTCATAAAGAGACTAAGTAAGAAAAACTATATGTATTTAGAAGGATGTGGATGAGTGATGAGTACTCGTGCAAATGCAAGCGATAAAGCAAGAAATATTGGGAACTTTTTTAAGGGAGTTAAATCCGAGTTAAAGAAAGTTCATTGGCCAACCAGACAAGAGCTAGCAAAATATACTGTTGTTGTTATTATAGGTTGTGCTTTGGCAATCGCGTTTTTATGGATTTTAGATACAACATTTGGATTTGGCTTGAATTTAATCCTCAATAGATAGTTTGGATAAGGGAGGGTAGAGCTTCTAACACAAGAGTAGATGCTCCTAAACATGACAGAAGAAGCGAGATGGTATGTTGTTCATACGTACTCTGGCCATGAAAAAAAAGTAATGATGAATATAGAAAAAATGGTCGACAACAGGGGAATGAACGATGTTATTGTAGATGTTGCTGTTCCCACTGAAGAAAAAATTGAGATAAAAGATGGTAAGAAGAAAAAAAAGGAAGTAAAAAAATTTCCAGGTTATGTTCTTGTTAAAATGCATATGACGGATGAGTCGTGGTATTTAGTAAGAAACACAAGGGGAGTGACTGGATTTGTTGGTTCTAGCTCTAAACCTATACCCTTGACTGACAAAGAAATAATGAAAATGGGAATTGAAGTAATTCGCCAAGAGATAGACTTGCAAATAGGAGATAGTATAAAAGTGCTTTCGGGACCATTTGAGAGCTTTATTGGAAAAATTGAGCATATAAACATGGAAAAACAGACATTTAAAGTGATGATTTCTATGTTTGGTAGGGATACACCAGTTGAGTTAGAATTTATACAAGTGGAATCGCTATAGTCAACTGTCAAAAATTAGGCTCACCCCCTGGACTAAAAGCGTAGTGTTTTTATGCCCAATTTTGTAAAACCAATTAGTTCTTACAATAGTAGGAAAGTTTCATCTAAAAAAGTTAGAATAGGAGGTGTATAACATGGCAAAAAAAATAATGGGGCAAGTGAAATTGCAAATACCAGCAGGCAAAGCAACACCTGCACCACCAGTAGGTCCAGCGTTAGGGCAACATGGTGTTAATATAATGGGATTTTGCAAAGAATTCAATGCTAAAACCGCTGACCAAGCTGGTCTTATAATACCAGTGGTTATTTCAGTGTATCAAGATAGATCATTCAGTTTCATAACTAAGACTCCACCAGCTGCGATCCTTATAAAAAAAGCGATAGGAATTGAGAGTGGTTCAGGAGAGCCTGATAAAGTTAAGGTTGCATCTATTTCAAAGGAAAAAATTAGAGAAATAGCAGAGTTAAAAATGCCTGATCTGAATGCTGCTACCATAGAAACAGCGATGAGCATGATAGCTGGAACGGCAAGAAGTATGGGTGTTACCGTAGACGAGTAATATGAAAATATATAAATAAGTGGGAGGTTCAGAGCGAACTGATAGACCACAAGGAGGAAAACATGCCTAAAAGAGGAAAAAAATACCAAGAATCTGTAAAGCTTATAAACAAAACAGAGTTATACGATTATAAAAGCGCATTAGAATTGGTGAAGAAAACATCAACCGCAAAATTCGATGAAACTGTAGAAGTGCATATTAGACTTGGCGTAGATTCAAGACATGCAGATCAACAAGTTAGAGGAGCAATTGTGTTGCCTCATGGAACTGGAAAAACTGTTAAAGTTTTGGTTTTTGCTAAAGGGAATAAAGCGGATGAGGCTAAAGAAGCAGGTGCTGATTTCGTTGGTGCCGATGATATGGCTGAGAAAATAAAGAAGGAAAACTGGTTTGGATTTGATGTTGTAGTTGCAACACCTGATATGATGGGAGTTGTTGGTAAGTTGGGAAGAACATTAGGACCTAAGGGATTAATGCCTAACCCGAAATCTGGAACAGTAACTTTTGAGCTAGAAAAAGCGATAAAAGAGATTAAAGCTGGTAAAGTAGAATATAGGCTTGATAAAACTAATATCATCCATGTAGCGATTGGAAAAGCATCATTTGCAAAAGAACAACTCGAAGAAAATTTTAGAACACTATTAGACGCTGTTGTTAAAGCAAAACCTGCAGCGGCAAAAGGTCAGTATTTAAGAAGCATTACTTTAGTTAGCACAATGGGTCCAGGTATCAAAGTAAGCCCGACTAAAATTGTTGAATAGAAAAGTGTTGACACATACGCTAGATGTTAGTATTATGTTGTTATACTAAAATCAATAGTTATATTTTTATGGAGGGTTTTGATGAACTTGACCGCTTTGCGAGTCAATATAGACAAGTGAATATTTTGCCCAAGACAGTAGGTGCGCATGCTTAAATATCCTACCGAGGCTTTTGATAAATATTTTCAAGAGACCTCGTTGAGTAAAACAAACGAGGTCTTGTTGATTGCATAGGCAAAGTATTTTTTTAATAAGTTAGAGGAGGTGTAAGTGGAAATGAAAAAAGTAATTGCGATTAAACAGGAGCAAGTTCTAAAGATTACAGAAAAGCTAAAAAATTCTACTTCCGCAGTGTTTGTCGATTACAGAGGGTTAAAAGTTGAGGAATTGACTGAATTAAGAAAGATTTTTAGAGAAGCGGGAATTGAGTACAAAGTATATAAAAATACTTTAGTTCGCTTAGCGGTTAAAAATGTTGGCATGGATGAATTAGTAAAGGATCTAGTTGGACCAAATGCTGTGGCGTTTAGCTATGAAGACCCAGTGGTTCCGGCAAGAATTATTAATGATTTTGCAAAGAAACATAAAAATTTGGAGTTCAAGATGGGGTTTGTCGAAGGAACATATTACGATCAAGCGAAACTGTCTGAATTAGCAATGGTTCCTACTAGAGAAGTACTTATTGCTAAGCTTTTAAGTAGTTTAAACGCCCCACTTTCTAATTTTGCTTATTTAGTTAAAGCTTTAAGTGAAAAAAGAGAAAGTGAAGAACAAAGCGCGTAAAATGGAAATGCTAGGGAATAGAATCGTTAGATGTTGAAAAACATAAGAAAATATAGAAATGTATAAAAAATTGGAGGTACTATAAATGACAATTGAACAAATTTTAGAAACAATTGAGAATATGAAAGTTTTAGAATTAAATGAACTAGTAAAAGCAGCGGAAGAGAAGTTTGGTGTTTCTGCAGCAGCTCCAGTTGCGGCAGCAGTTGGTGGAGCAGAAGTAGTAGAAGAGAAAACTGAGTTTGATGTAATTCTTGATAATGCTGGAACGGCAAAAATTAAAGTAATTAAGGCAGTAAGAGAAATTACAGGACTAGGCCTTAAAGAAGCTAAAGCATTAGTTGATGCAGCTCCAAAAGCTGTGAAAGAAGCGGTTGCTAAAGACGAAGCAGAGAAAGTTAAAGAAAAGCTAGAAGAAGTTGGAGCAACTGTAACTGTAAAATAAGTGAGATTTAATACTACTTACGCATGGCGTAGGTAAGCTTAGAAAGGGACCTGCATGGCAGGTACCTTTTGCTATATTCAAAAATAAGACATGGGGTCAGGCATTTGTATATTTATAAACACATAGGGACAGGTATTTATGTCCCCCCCCCATTGCATAAGTTTATAAATATACAAATGCCTGACCCCATAAATGCTATAAATCTATTTGAAAAAAGCGGACATTTAATATTGCAATTTATAATAATCATAAATTCGACAAAAAAATGTTGACACATAATGAGATACTGTGGTATAATATAAAATTGCATTGCACTGTGTCGAAGGCAAAAAAAGAGAGGTATAAACACATGAAAACATGTCAAAAATAGCAGGATGTGATACATATTGTTTTATACCCCATGTTTTCATTGCAATTGTTGGCAATGAAAACATCATAAGGCCTTTGCAACCTGCTTGTGCGTTACCTGTTGATGCAGCGCACGAAGACAGGCGCGTTGGCAAGACGGACGTTTTAGGGCGAGGACAACCCGAACTACCCCTGTGGAGAGTGTTGTTGAAGCACGTGAAAGCAGAAAACCATTTACTTCTACAAGTAGTGGTAGTCCATTATAACCTTAATATAAGGAGTGAATATAAGCATGCCACATACTATTCAATCTGGTAAGAGAACAAGGCAGAGTTATTCTAAAATTAAGGAAGTTTTACCTATGCCGAACTTAATCGACATTCAAAAAAAGTCCTATAAATGGTTTATTAAAGAAGGGCTCGCAGAAGTTTTTGAAGATGTTTCGCCTATTGAAGATTACACTGGTAATCTTATTTTGGAGTTTGTTGATTATTTCTTAGATAGCGAATCTAAGTATTGCACTGAGGAGTCTAAGGAAAGAGACGTTAATTATGCTGCCCCGTTAAAAGCTAAGGTTAGGTTGATTAACAAAGAAACAGGAGAAGTTAAAGAACAAGAAGTTTTCATGGGAGATTTTCCTTTGATGACTAAAACTGGAACTTTTATCATTAACGGTGCAGAAAGAGTAGTTGTGAGTCAGCTAGTAAGATCACCTGGAGTATATTACTCAAAAACAATCGACAAGACGGGTAAAAATTTGTTTTCCGCTACTGTTATCCCAAATAGAGGAGCTTGGCTTGAGTATGAAACTGACTCAAATGATATTGTGTATGTGAGAATAGATCGTACAAGAAAACTCCCAGTTACTGTTTTGTTAAGAGCCTTAGGATATGAGGCAAATCAACAAATTTTGGATTTAATAGGGGAAGATGAAAGAATACTTGCTACTTTAGAGAAGGATAATACTACCAGTGTTGATGAAGGTTTATTAGAAATATACAAGAGACTTAGACCAGGAGAGCCACCGCTAGTTCAAAATGCACGTTCACTATTGAATTCTTTATTCTTTGATGCTAGACGATATGATTTAGCTAAAGTTGGTAGATACAAATTCAACAAAAAACTCTCAATAGCAAATAGAATTATAGGGAAAAGAGTAGCTACCGATGTTATTGACAAGTGTACAGGTGCAGTTCTAGTTGAGGCAGGGCAAAAAATTACTAGAGAATTAGCTGCAAATATTAAAAACTTGGGGATAAATGAAGTTTGTGTTCTTACTGATGAAGAAAAAATTGTAAAAGTTGTTGGAAATCACTTTGTTGATATACGTCAACATGTTGATTTTGACGTAGCAGATTATAAAATAAAAAAAGATGCCTATTTCCCAGCACTAAAAGATATCTTAGAATCTACTGAAAAAGGCAATGACTTGAAGAATTTGATTGTGGAAAGGCGTAAAGAATTAAGCAGCAAACATATTATTATTGCTGACATTGTTGCCTCTATTAATTACTTGTTCAATTTAGCGCATGAGATTGGTAATGTAGACGATATAGACCATCTTGGGAACAGAAGATTACGTTCCGTAGGGGAGCTACTACAGAATCAGTTTAGAATTGGTTTGTCAAGGATGGAACGAGTAGTAAAAGAACGTATGACGATACAAGATCCAGATGTTGTGACACCACAACAATTAATTAATATTCGTCCATTGGTAGCATCAATTAAAGAGTTTTTTGGCAGTTCCCAACTTTCGCAGTTTATGGATCAGCCAAATCCTTTAGCAGAATTGACGCATAAAAGAAGATTATCTGCATTGGGGCCTGGTGGACTTTCCAGAGAAAGAGCTGGATTTGAAGTTAGGGATGTGCATCACTCTCACTATGGTAGAATGTGTCCGATTGAAACGCCAGAGGGACCAAATATCGGCTTGATTAATTCATTAAGTACCTATGCAAGAGTAAATGAGTATGGATTTATAGAAGCACCATATAGAAGAGTTGATAAAGTAAATAATATTATTGCAAGGGAAATAGATTATCTTACTGCGGATGAAGAAGATGTGTTTGTTATAGCGCAAGCTAACGAGCCAATAACTGAAGAGGGTAAATTTGAAAACGAGCGTGTTGCTGCAAGGACTTATTATGGTGGTATCGATATTGTGCCAGGATGCGAAGTTGACTATGTAGATGTCTTACCTAAACAGATTGTTTCAGTTGCCACTGCTATGATACCATTTTTAGAAAATGACGATGCTAATCGAGCTTTGATGGGTGCCAATATGCAACGACAAGCAGTTCCGCTTCTAATTACGGATGCTCCAATTGTAGGGACTGGTATGGAATGCAAAGCTGCTCGTGACTCTGGGGCTGTAGTTTTAAGTGAAGTTGATGGCATCGTTCAAAAAGTGGCCGCCGATGAAATTATTATTAAGAGCGATGATAATAATGTAAAGCGACAAAAACTAAAAAAATTCAAAAGATCAAATCAAGGTACATGTATTAATCAAAGAGCACTAGTGGATGAAGGTGAAAGAGTAAAGAAAGGTGAAGTGATTGCTGATGGCGCCTCTACAGAACAAGGAGAGATGGCAATAGGCAGAAATTGCCTTGTTGGGCTTATGGCTTGGGAAGGATATAATTTTGAAGATGCGATACTTATTAGCGAAAAATTAGTAAAAGAAGATTCGTTAACGTCGATTCATATAGAGGAATATGAATCGGAATCAAGAGACACAAAACTTGGAGCAGAAGAAATAACCAGAGAGATTCCCAATGTAAGTGAAGAAGCTCTTAGAAACCTTGACGAAAGAGGAGTTATTTATGTAGGTGCGGAAGTGAAGTCAGGAGACATTTTAGTTGGAAAAGTGACACCAAAAGGTGAAACTGAACTGACGGCTGAAGAAAGATTGTTAAGAGCAATTTTTGGCGAGAAAGCAAGAGAAGTTAGAGATACGTCATTAAAAGTGCCTCATGGTGAGTCAGGAATTGTAGTTGATGTGAAAATATTCACTAGAGAGAATGGCGATGAACTTTTACCTGGAGTAAATGAAATGGTAAGAGTATATATAGCTAAAAAAAGAAAGATTAATATGGGTGATAAAATGGCGGGACGCCATGGTAACAAAGGCGTAATTTCAAGAATTTTGCCAGAAGAGGACATGCCATTTTTAGCTGATGGAACGCCACTTGAGATTGTACTTAATCCGCTTGGAGTGCCATCTAGAATGAATATTGGGCAAGTATTAGAAGTGCATCTAGGATTAGCAGCCAAAGCTTTAGGACTCCATATAGCTACGCCAGTATTTGATGGTGCGGCCGAGAAAGATGTTGGAGATGCTTTGGAGAAAGCAGGGTACCCAAGAAGCGGTAAATTAGCATTGTATGATGGAAGAACAGGTGAAGCGTTTGATAACGAAGTCACTGTTGGATATATGTACATGTTAAAGCTGCACCACTTAGTTGATGATAAAATCCATGCGAGAAGTACGGGTCCGTATTCCCTTGTCACGCAGCAACCATTGGGCGGTAAAGCACAATTTGGTGGGCAAAGATTCGGCGAAATGGAAGTGTGGGCATTAGAAGCATACGGAGCTGCCTATACACTGCAAGAGCTATTGACTGTCAAATCAGACGATGTAGTGGGAAGAGTGAAAACGTATGAATGCATAGTAAAAGGAGACAGCATTCCAGAACCAGGAATTCCTGAATCGTTTAAAGTATTAATTAAAGAATTGCAAAGTTTGAGTCTAGATATGAAACTTCTAAACAACAAGAAAGAAGAACTAGAAATCAAGGAAGTGAATGCTGTTGAAACTGATGGCATTGACGCTGAAACACTCCAAGGGCTTATTTCTAACAAAGAAGGGTATTCAGATGATACAACTCTAGAAAATGATGAAGATGTGAGAGATGAAAATACTACGGAGATAATGGCTCAGGAAAAAGATGTGCAGGAAAACCACGAGTAAAACACAAAATTACACTTATTTTTACAATAATATTTTTTACAATAATATAATGAGGAAAGGAGAGAAACTCCTTGCATGAAATGAATAATTTTGACTCAATAAAAATAATGTTAGCTTCGCCTGAGAGAATTAGAGAATGGTCAAAAGGTGAAGTGAAAAAGCCGGAGACTATAAATTATAGGACTTTGAAACCTGAAAAGGAAGGGCTCTTTTGCGAAAAGATATTTGGACCTACAAAAGATTGGGAGTGTCACTGCGGGAAATATAAAAGAATTAGATATAAGGGTATCATCTGTGATAGATGTGGGGTGGAAATAACCAAATCTAAAGTACGAAGAGAGAGAATGGGGCACATTGAACTAGCGACCAATGTATCACATATATGGTATTTTAAAGGGATACCAAGCAGAATGGGATTGCTATTAGATATGTCACCAAGATCGCTTGAAAAAATACTATACTTCGCCACTTATGTTGTAATAAATTCAGGTGACACTGGGCTTTCAGAAAAGCAGATTTTGACAGAGCCAGAATACAGCGACGCCATAGAGAAATATGGTAATTCGTTTAGGGCTGGAATGGGGGCTGATGCTGTAAAAGAGTTGCTACTGAAAGTTGATTTGGATGCAGAGTACAAAGAATTAAGACACAGACTAAAAGACAGCACAGGGCAAAAAAGGCTACGAGCAATTAGACGCTTAGAGGTGGTAGAGGCTTTTAAATCTTCTGGGAATAAACCAGAATGGATGATTTTAGATGTTGTCCCAGTAATCCCACCTGATTTAAGACCTATGGTGCAATTAGATGGCGGACGATTTGCTACATCAGACTTAAATGATTTATATAGAAGAGTTATCAATAGAAATAACAGGTTAAAAAGGTTATTGGATTTAGGAGCGCCTGATATTATTGTAAGAAATGAAAAAAGAATGCTCCAAGAAGCTGTAGATGCCCTAATAGATAATGGAAGAAGAGGAAAACCTGTAACTGGTCCTGGGAACAGACCTCTTAAATCTCTGTCGGATATGCTCAAAGGAAAACAAGGTCGTTTTAGACAGAACTTATTAGGCAAACGCGTTGACTATTCAGGGCGTTCGGTAATAGTAGTTGGACCAGAATTGAAATTTTACCAATGTGGACTACCAAAAACAATGGCACTAGAATTGTTTAAACCTTTCGTTATGAAAAAACTTGTTGAAGATGGGCATGCACATAACATTAAAAGCGCAAAGCGTATGGTTGAAAAAATTAAACCTGAGGTGTGGGATGTATTAGAAGTCGTAATAAGTGAGCATCCTGTACTTCTAAACAGAGCTCCTACTTTGCATAGACTTGGAATTCAAGCCTTTGAGCCAGTTCTTGTAGAAGGAAAAGCGATTAAACTTCATCCGCTCGTATGTACTGCATATAATGCTGACTTTGATGGAGATCAAATGGCTGTGCATATACCTCTTTCTGTTGAAGCACAAGCTGAGGCAAGATTTCTTATGTTGTCGCCTAACAACATACTAGCACCTAAAGATGGAAAACCAATTACTACACCTACACAAGATATGGTGTTAGGATGCTATTATCTTACAATGGAAAGAGCTAACGCAAAAGGTGAAGGAATGATTTTCAAAGACTTCGAAGAGTTGTTGATGGCTTATGGGAACAAGGTTGTTGATTTGCATGCTAGAGTAAAAGTTAGAAAAGAGTTCGATGGTGGTAAGACGAAAAAAATAATTGAAAGCACTGTAGGGCGATTTATCTTTAATGATAGCATACCGCAAACTCTAGGATTTGTTGATAGAGATGAAAAACCATATGATTTAGAAGTGGACTTTTTATGCGATGTTAAAGCGTTAGAAGATATTATTGCTAGGTGCTTTAGAAAGCATGGCAATATTGAGACAACACTTTTATTAGATGAGGTAAAAAATCTTGGGTTTAAATACTCTACGCGTGGAGCTATTACCATAGCAGTTGACGACATGAAGATACCTAAGGAAAAGAAAGTCCTTATAAAAAGTGCTGAAGACTCAGTAGCCAAGTTTGAAAAAGCGTATAGAAGAGGTTTAATTTCAAATACTGAAAGATATGAAAAAGTAGTAGAGACATGGATGGAAACGACAGACAAAGTAACCGATGCACTAATGAAAGGACTAGACGAGCTAAACAATATACACATTATGGCTAAATCTGGGGCGAGAGGAAGTAAAAATCAAATTCGTCAATTAGGAGGAATGCGTGGACTAATGTCTAATGCTACTGGTCATACTGTAGAGATACCAATCAAAGCCAATTTTCGTGAAGGACTAACAGTATTGGAATACTTTACCTCTACTCATGGTACTAGAAAAGGACTTGCCGATACTGCTCTAAGAACTGCAGATTCTGGTTACTTAACAAGACGATTGGTAGACGTTAGTCAAGATGTAATCGTTAGGGAGATTGATTGTGGGACCAAAGAAGGCATACAAGTTTTTAGCTTCAAAGATGGCAATGAAATTATTGAAGAGCTATATGACAGATTAGTTGGCAGATTTACACTAGAAAAAATAACCGACCCAACTACTAATCAGTTAATTGTTGCTAAAAGCGAAATGATTACTGAGGAAATAGCTGAAGCGATTGTAGCTTCTGGAATAACAATTGTTGATGTGAGGTCTGTACTTTCTTGTAAAACAGTACATGGCGTTTGTGCAACTTGTTATGGTCGTAACCTTGCAACTGGAGAACCGATTAGAATTGGTGAGGCGGTGGGAATAATTGCTGCCCAATCGATAGGTGAGCCTGGTACGCAGTTAACTATGAGAACATTCCATACTGGAGGAGTTGCTGGTAAAGACATAACTCAGGGTCTACCAAGGGTGGAGGAGCTCTTTGAAGCACGTAAACCAAAAGGGATGGCAATCATTACCGAAATAGCAGGAACAGTTAAAATTAATATAGATAAGAACAAAAGAGATGTAATTGTGACAAGTGACGAGCACGAGTCAATTGAATATAGTATTCCGTTTAGTGCAAGTATAAAAGTAAAAGAAGGGCAGTATATTGAAAAAGGGGACTCAATCACTTCTGGTTCGATAAATCCGCATGACATCTTGAAAATAAATGGCGTTCAAGAGGTTCATGAATATATTGTAAAAGAAGTACAAAGGGTATATAGACAACAAGGGGTAGATATTAACGATAAACATATAGAAATTATCACAAGGCAAATGTTAGCTAAAACCAAGATAGAAGATGCAGGTGAGACAAAGTTATTGCCTGGTTCTTTGGTTAACGTTCGTAGTTTGAAAAAAGCTAACGATGAAGCCGAGAAATTAGGAAAAGCGATTGCTGAGTATAGCGACGTACTTTTAGGAATCACTAAAGCATCATTAGCGACAGATTCCTTTTTATCAGCTGCATCATTTCAGGAAACAACAAGAGTGCTAACAGAAGCTGCTATTAAAGGGAAAGAAGATGCGTTAGTAGGGTTAAAAGAAAATGTCATTATTGGGAAGCTGATACTAGCTGGGACAGGTATGAAAGAGTATTCTAAAATAACACCTAGGGTTGTGCAGGAATGCAGCATAGAAGACTAATTTCAAACCGCTGAGAACACACCAACTTCTTCGTTGACGCTGCAAGTTCGCTCACTTAAGTATGTAAATACATGCGTTCGCTCACTTTTGCGCCGCCTTGAATTTGGCGTATTCTCAGCGGTTTGAACTGAGGATGTGGAACACACCAACTTCTTCGTTGACGCTGCAAGTTCGCTCACTTTTGCGTCGCCTTGAATTTGGCGCATTCTCAGCGGTTTGAACTGAGGATGTGGAACACACCAACTTCTAAACAGAAGACATGGGGACGCAGAAGACATGGGGACGGATAACTTGTCTTCTACACAGAGTAACCAAAAGAAGACAAGGTACCCATCCCCATGTCTTCTGAAAAAAGAAATGTCCGATTGCTTTGGCAAAGTGCAGACCCATTCGACTCGCAAAAACTCGCTCAGGGTGACATTGGGGGGGCTAAGTATTTACCTCTGAACAGTAACAAGAAGATAAAGAAGTGATTCTTTTTTACAAATTTGAACTTGACACCATAAAATACAAATGTTAAAATGTTGTAGTGTTAAATGCTACTGTGTTGATTTTCCATCTTTTGAATTGATTTAAAGGGAGATATTTGTATGTTAGAGATATTAAAGCATGAGAAAAAGACAATAGGAATAAAAGAGACATCTAAGGCAATGAAGCAAGGTAAAATCAGAGTATTATACATTGCAGATGATTTGGATAATCACTTAAAAAAACAAATCGAAGATGTGGCAAAAGACATAAAATTAGAAGTTGTCCGCATTGAATCTAAGCGTAAGCTAGGTGTGGCATGTGGAATTGATGTTAGTGCATCTGCTGTAGGAATTCTGAAATAATAGGGAACATCCACCGCTTATAACACAGTATTAAATCGGCAAGACGATTTTGAGTTGAATGTATATGTACTATATGTTTAGAATTAAATTGTGAACAAGTGGAGGTTTCAATATAGCAAATTAAAGAAAAGGAGGTGCAATGGATGCCGACAATTAATCAATTAGTCCGCAAAGGAAGAAAAAAAATGACTGAAAAGTCAACTGCTCCTGCATTACAAATCGGTTTGAATTCACTTAAAAGAAGCGCGACTGAAATAAGTGCTCCGCAAAAAAGAGGAGTATGTACTGTAGTAAAAACAATTACACCTAAAAAACCTAACTCAGCTCTTAGAAAAGTAGCTAGAGTAAGATTAACAAATGGGATTGAAGTAACAGCTTATATTCCGGGAATTGGGCATAATCTACAAGAACATAGTGTTGTTCTTATTAGAGGTGGAAGAGTTAAGGATTTGCCAGGAGTAAGATATCATATCGTTAGAGGAACATTAGATACTGCCGGAGTAGCTGATAGAATGCAAAGTCGCTCTAAATATGGAGCAAAAAAACCAAAAGTAAAAAAGTGATTTGAGTATCGGAATACAAGCATATAATTTTTTCGCAGATGAATAGTGTTTATTACTACGACTAAAAATCGTGTTAAGATAAATATGCGCACAGCGACAAATTCTATAAATCTGTCGAGTACCGAAACTTATGTATTGCAAATAACGAGGAGGGAAGCAAAGTGCCAAGAAAAGGGAATATACCCCAAAGACTTGTGTTGCCAGATCCATTGTATGGTAGCAAAGTAGTAACAAAATTAATCAACAATGTAATGCTTGATGGTAAAAAAGGTACTGCACAAAAAATTGTGTATGATGCTTTTGAGGTGATTAAAGAAAAGACTGGCGAAGAGCCACTAGAAGTCTTTAACAAAGCGTTAGCGAATATTATGCCCGTTTTAGAGGTAAAAGCTAGGCGTGTAGGAGGATCCAACTATCAAATTCCGATTGAAGTAAGACCTGAGAGAAGACAAACGTTAGGACTCAGATGGCTAGTTGCCTATACTAGAAAAAGAGGCGAAAAGATAATGACAGATAGATTGGCTAAAGAAATTATGGATGCAGCCAACAATATGGGAGCATCAGTTAAGAAGAGGGAAGATACACATAAAATGGCAGAAGCAAACAAAGCATTTGCACATTATAGATGGTAACGCTGTCGCGTTATTTAATAAGGTGCGAAAGCACAGTTTAAGCAAGGAAGGAGAATTACAGTGCCTAGGCAGTTCCCGTTAGATAAAGTAAGAAATATTGGAATTATGGCGCATATAGATGCTGGTAAAACAACCACAACAGAGAGAATTCTGTTCTATGCGGGTAAAATAAGAAAATTAGGCGAAACTCATTCTGGAGCTTCCCAAATGGATTGGATGGAGCAAGAAAAAGAAAGAGGAATAACAATTACATCTGCGGCTACAACTTGCCAATGGAAAAACCACAGTATAAATATTATTGATACACCAGGGCATGTTGACTTCACAGTAGAGGTGGAAAGATCACTTAGAGTTTTAGACGGAGCAGTGGCAGTATTTTGCGCCAAAGGTGGTGTTGAACCCCAATCTGAGACGGTATGGAGACAAGCAGATAAGTACAAAGTTCCTAGAATGGCGTTTGTAAACAAAATGGATATACTCGGTGCTGACTATCTGAACGTTGTGAAAATGATGAAAGATAGATTAGGTGCTATTCCAGTACCAGTTCAATTGCCAATAGAAAAAGAAGAGGCATTTGTTGGGATTGTCAATCTTGTAAACATGAAAGCATATATATTTAAAGATGATTTAGGAAATATTATTGAAGAGGTTGAAATACCTACTGATATGCAAGGGCTGGCTAATGAGTATCGTGAAAAATTAATAGAGGCTATTTCTGAAACCGACGAAGAACTAATGATGAAGTATCTAGAAGGTGAATCGTTAACTCAAGAAGAAGTCATCAGAGGAATTAGAAATGCAACTATTAATGTTCAAGTAACACCTGTTTTTTGTGGTTCTGCTTATAAAAACAAGGGAGTACAGATGCTTTTAGACTCAATTGTACAGTTTATGCCTTCTCCAGTGGATATTCCTGCTATTAGTGGGATGTCTATTGAGGATGAAGAAGAAATTACTAGGAAAACATCAGACGATGAGCCTTTTGCAGCCTTAGCGTTTAAAATAATGACGGACCCTTATGTGGGGAAACTCGCTTTTTTTAGAGTATACTCTGGAGTATTAAAATCAGGTTCTTATATTCTCAATTCTACAAAGAATAAGAAAGAAAGAATAGGAAGAATACTAAAAATGCACGCAAACTCCAGAGAAGAAATAAAGGAAGTTCATGCAGGCGATATTGCTGCCGCTGTAGGCTTAAAAGCAACGACTACAGGTGATACTTTATGCGATCCAGATAATACAGTAGTATTGGAGTCAATGGATTTTCCAGAACCAGTAATCTCTGTTGCTATAGAGCCAAAAACAAAAGTTGGTCAGGAAAAAATGGGGATTGCTCTACAAAAATTGTCAGAGGAGGATCCAACTTTTAGAACTCATAGT
This sequence comes from Clostridiales bacterium, assembly GCA_021129775.1. GTDB lineage: Bacteria > Bacillota > Clostridia > Peptostreptococcales > NVVX01. The sequence goes on along the minus strand of JAJOKP010000001.1, from coordinate 1,646 downwards.
GACGATGAAACAGGGCAGACAATCATCTCTGGAATGGGAGAACTTCATTTAGAAATCATTGTAGATAGAATGATGAGAGAATTTAAAGTTGAAGCAAATGTTGGAAGACCTCAAGTGGCATACAAAGAAACAATTACAGAATACGTTGAGGTTGAAGGAAAATATGCCAAACAATCTGGTGGGCGTGGTCAGTATGGGCATGTTAAATTACGCATAACTCCTCAAGAACCAGGCAAAGGCTACGAATTTGTAAACAGAATTGTTGGTGGAACAGTTCCTAGAGAATATATTCCTGCAGTAGATGTTGGAATACAAGGAGCGATGTTAAATGGAGTGCTTGCAGCCTACCCGGTTGTAGATGTTAAGGTAGAACTCTATGATGGGTCTTATCATGACGTGGATTCGTCAGAGATGGCATTTAAAATTGCTGGGTCCATGGGCTTTAAAGCAGGCATGGCGAAAGCCAAACCGGCACTACTAGAGCCATATATGAAAGTTGAAGTTGTTACTCCGGAGAACTATCTTGGAGATGTTATTGGAGATGTAAATTCAAGACGCGGAAAGATTGAAGGTATGGATCCGCGAGCGGGCGGAGTGCAAGTAATTAAAGCATATGTTCCACTATCTGAAATGTTTGGATATTCGACTGATTTGCGTTCCAAATCTCAAGGGAGAGCGACATATTCAATGCACTTTGCATATTATGAGAAAGTGCCAACAAGTGTGGCAGAGAAAATTATTTCTAGCAAGTAGGAGATAAGGTATGGGTTATATATAATTAAAATAAATTAATGAATTATTTTTTATTTAGGAGGAAAGTAAAATGGCAAAAGAAAAATTTGAAAGAAATAAACCCCATGTAAACATAGGAACAATAGGACATGTAGACCATGGTAAAACAACATTAACAGCGGCAATAACATCAACATTAAACAAAAGATTTGGAACAGGCGAAGCAGTAGCATTTGACCAAATTGACAAAGCACCAGAAGAAAGAGAAAGAGGAATAACAATCTCAACAGCACATGTAGAGTACGAAACACCAAACAGACATTATGCACATGTAGACTGTCCAGGACATGCTGACTATGTTAAAAACATGATAACAGGAGCAGCTCAAATGGACGGAGCGATACTAGTAGTATCAGCAGCAGACGGTCCAATGCCGCAAACAAGAGAACATATCTTACTGTCAAGACAAGTAGGAGTACCATATATTGTAGTATTCCTAAACAAATGTGATATGGTAGATGACGAAGAATTACTAGAATTAGTAGAAATGGAAGTAAGGGAACTTCTTGACATGTACGACTTTCCAGGCGACGACACTCCAATAATAAGAGGGTCAGCACTAAAAGCGTTAGAAGATTCAGACGGAGAATATGCAGAAACAATAGTAAAAATGTTTGAGACAATAGACGAATATGTACCAGAGCCAGTAAGAGAAACAGACAAGCCATTTCTAATGCCAGTGGAAGATGTATTCTCAATAACTGGAAGAGGAACAGTAGCAACAGGAAGAATTGAAAGAGGAAAAATTAATATATCAGAAGAAGTAGAACTAGTAGGATTAAGCGACGAAAGAAGAAAACTAGTAGTAACAGGAGTAGAAATGTTTAGAAAACTACTAGACTACGGAGAAGCAG
>JAJOKP010000115.1 GCA_021129775.1 Clostridiales bacterium | reverse complement strand
GATGTAAACGCATTAGTATAGTTTATACCTATTAGCGGCCATGACTCTAGCCCTTCTATTTCAGTCGCAATATCCCCATTAATAGTTAACTCATTAAAATCATTATCATTGAACACCACAGTTAAGAATCTCCCAAAGCTATATGTAAAACCGTCAGTAATACTAACATATAACTCTCTATCTGAAAATAACAATTTCGCTTTCTCCCAATTACCTCTGCCCCTAAAATATTTATCAATTAAAACAACATTACCTTGTTCAACCTTGATATGTTCACTTAAATCTTTTGAAACGTCAACATAGCATTGTACTGACTTTCAGAATACGCCCTCAAATATCTATCTTTTCCAAAAAAATACTTGCGCCTTTCTGGTATATTAATTCCTTCTGGTCGGGTCATATACCTTTCAAAGCGAATCTCATCAACTATAGTATTGTCATGCTTATCAAATATGGCGTGAACATCGTTTGTTAAGGTTTCGTCCCCAGTATAAAAATAAAGATCAAAACCATTTTGCTCGTAGGTTTGCTCTTCAGCCGTTTGAATAAGTACATAACCAAATGATATCGCAGTTGTTCCAATTGCGACAAGTATTGCGATTGTCGCCATAGTTGTTGCCATAGTTTTTGCCCTATGTGCAAGCAATGAAGTTGCTACCAAATTTGCATTTTTATAATATATTTTTTTATTCAATTTTAATATATATAATATCTTTTGAAAACCACCCCAAAAAAATAGATATGTTCCAATAACCACTATTACAAGTATTGTAAGCATCATCTGAACAATTTCTTCTGCTTCCAAAGTAAATGCTAAATAATAGCCATAAGAAATTAAGATTAAAGACATTACTAGTAAAACATATGAACCCGCTGATTTACCTTCTGATACTTTTGCTCCTTTAAATAAATCCACAAGGTTAGATTTATTAATAACTCTAAGTCCCGACAAGCCCATTAAACAAAATATACCGAAATACAATACGATAGTGATAATAATAGCACTTATTCCAATTGAAAAAGATATGTCTCCACTAAATGAAGACATAGTCATTTTCAAAAGAAACATTGTTATAATTTTCGAAAAAAACACGCCAAATGCTATCCCTACGGCTGTTGCTGCCGCACCTAAGATTAATGTTTCTAAAAACATCAATTTACCTATTCGTGAGTTTTCCATACCAAATAGAACATATGTCGAGATTTCTTTTTTTCTTGCTCTTATAAAGCTGTTGTGAGCTTGTCAATACTACCAATAATATTCAGAAGAGTAGTTTTCCCCGAACCAGATGCCCCCATAATCCCGATAAAATCTCCTTTATTCACTTCCAAAGATATGTTTTTAAGTGCCATATATTGCCTATTCTTTTTTGTTCCATACATTTTGCTTACATTTTTTGCTTTTAATATTTGCATACAAATTCTCCTCCGCTCATCATATGCAAATTATACCTCAAATTCAATTGTACAAAAATCGATTAACCTTACATTCTTACGAAATAACCTTACATTCTTACGAAATAACCTTACATTTTTGTCACTCCGTTATTCTTAATATTGAAAAGCAGATGAAATTCCGCATATTCGCCATATTCTGAAGTAACATATAATTCATGCCCTAATTTGTCTGCAAGTTTTTTTGACAAATATAAACCATACCTGGTTGACGAGGAACCACTTCTAAAATCTTCTGATGTATATCCTCTATTAAATATATTAACTAGATTAGCTGACTTGATTCCTTTTCCAAGATTCTTTATAGCAACTTTTATTTTTTCATCTATTTTAGATACAGATATATTTATAGTGCCTCCTGTAGGGGTATGCTTTACAGCGTTAGATAAAAGCTGCGAAATAATGTATCCACTCCATTTATCATCTGTTAAAACTATATAATTATCTTTATCAAGCACGAGTGATATTTTTTATACGCAAAAAAACTTACATGTTTTTTTAATGTAGGTGTTATTAAATCTCTTATACTTACTTCTCTAATTTTATAATCGTCATAAAAACTTTTTGATTTAATATGAAATAGTACCTTTTGAATATTTTGTTCGACCGATAATAGTTCCATTTCTAACCGTTCTTTTTCAATGTCTTCACTTTCAATAATTAACATCATTGCAGAAATAGGTGTTTTCACATCATGCACCCATTTTGTCGCAAAATCTAATTCATCAGCAGAGTCAGAAGCTATTTTCGCTCTATATACATTAAACTTGTTCGCCAGAAAATTAACATCTTCTGCAATCAAAATATCAGTAGGATAACCAAATCCTATATTTTCTGTACCACCATTCTTTATATATTTGCTCAAATTCTTCACCCTATGATTTAAGACAAAAAAATCAATACTCACATAAAAAACAAACGATAGCAGTAACCCTAAAAAAATATATTCAATATTTTGGTTTGAAATCAATCTTTCGTCAAGTAAATATACTGAAAAAGAAAATATAAACGCAAACAAAACTACTAAAAATAAATACCATCTCTCTTTTATGTACTTTCTCACACTCATAATAGTTTATATCCCTTTCCTTTAACCGTTTCAATTACATCAGCATCTTTAATTTGTTTTAGCTTTTTTCTTAATCTATTAAGATTAACAGTTAATGTGTTCTCGTCAATAAAATTATCATCTTCCCATAATGACTTTATAAACTTTGTTCTGCTAACAATTTTACCCGCTGCTTTTATTAGCAAAGAGAGAATTATACATTCGTTTCTCGTTAACGAAATCTCGGTATCATCATAAGTTACAATAGCTTTTTCTAAATCCAGAAAAAATTTCTCATGCGATATAATATTATAATCACTATCACTGTACGAATAAGCACGCCTAAGAGTTGCCAATACCTTTGCAAGTAACACATCTGCGGAAAATGGTTTTTCTATATAGTCGTCTCCCCCACCTGTAATTGCTCTTATTTTATCTGAATCTTCTGCTCTTGACGATATAAAAACTATTGGTATATTAGATATCTTTCTAATTTTCTCACACCAATAAAAACCATCATAATAAGGCAGATTAATATCCACTAATACTAGTTGTGGTTTTATTTTAGTAAATTCTAGTAACACGTTTTCAAAATCATTTACTTTGTGTGACTCTGGTCCCCATTTATTTGGTTTGTCACAAAGAATAGAAGCTATTGCTTTATCGTCTTCAACTATTAGTATCTTGTACATTTCAAGTCCCCCTAATAAAAAGAATCACTCGCCTATCATAATCCTATTTCATTGAATATATTAAAATAAGATGCTATAATTGCATCTTATTTTATTCTATGAGTAGTGTCAAGAGTCTTCTGGAAACGACGATAATATGCCTATTATTTCTAGTTCATAATCTTCTGTACATCTCATCCTTCGTTCCAAATTTCCATGAGAGGGCATCATCAATTTGCTTTAAGAGCCTTTCTTTATCCTCATTCAATTCCCCAGCTAAATTTAAATAGTTTGAAGCGTGGTTGCTTCTAAATGTACAACCATCTACAGTTAGACGATTTAGTAACTCCTTCGTTTCTAATAACACTTCTTTTGCTTTTAGCAACTGAAATTCACCTGCTTGGATTTGTTTAAACATTTCAGTTTCAGGCTCTACTAGCAAAGTGAGAAGTCCAATATAATTTGGTTTAATCTCATTTAGTATTCTTGCCGACTCAACTGCATGTTTCTTCCATAGTTCTCTACCACCAAGACCTGATATTACCATAATTGAAAGTTTGATGCCTGCCTTAACAACCTTTTTACCTGCTTCTATCATGTCGGAAGAAGTCACACCTTTTTTGACATTTTCTAAAACTGTGTCGCTCCCAGATTCAAGTCCTAAGTACGCAATGCCTAATCCTAAACTTGATAGCAAAACAAGGTCGTCCACGGATTTTCGTAAAATGTTCTGAGGTGAGGTGTAAATTCCTACTCTTTCGCATTCTGGGAATATCAATTTAATATACTCTAATATCTCTTTTAGTTTATCTGTCTTTAATGCTAACGCATCTCCATCTGCTAAAAATATCCTCTTTACTTCTCTGTATTGTATCCTTGATTCATCTAAGTCATTTTTAATATCTTCAATTTTTCGCACTCTAAATTGCTTGTTTTTATACATATAGCAAAACGTACATTTGTTATGTGAACAACCAATCGTCACCTGAATAATCAGGCTTCTCGCTTCACTAGGTGGTCTGTAAACTGCACCTTCGTAGTTCACTGTTTATCTCCCACCTAACACATCACCTAAACCACCAAGAACACTACTTTCACCTTTTCCACTTCCTGTATTCATTGCTTCTTTACCAATTCTGTCTGCTAAACGACTAAATGGCAGGGATTGAAGCCACACTTTGCCTGGACCTGTAAGAGTTGCGAAAAAGAGTCCTTCTCCTCCAAATAATGCGCTCTTTACTCCTCTAACCATTTGAACATCGAAATCAACTGTTTTTGTGTATGCTACTACACAACCAGTATCAATCCTTAATGATTCTCCTCTTGCGAGTTCTTTTTCTATTATTGTTCCTCCTGCATGTACAAAAACTAATCCATCCCCTTCAAGTTTTTGCATAATGAAGCCCTCTCTCCCGAATAAACCAACGCCTAATTTCTTTTGAAACTCTATACCAATAGATACTCCTTTTGCCGCACAAAGAAAAGCATCTTTTTGGCAAACCAATTTCCCATTGACATCCCGTAAATCAATAGGAATTATCTTACCAGGATATGAAGCAGCGAATGCTACTTTGCTTTTTCCTCTTCCTCCGTTGGTGAAAACAGTCATAAACAAACTTTCACCTGTAACTAGTCTTTTGCCAGCCCCCAGCAATTTGCCCATTAAGCCTCCTGACCCATCGCCTGATCCGTCACCAAATATTGTTTCCATTTCAATGCCTTGCTCCATATACATCATTGTACCTGCTTCTGCTAATACACTCTCTTGTGGGTCAATTTCAATTTCCACAAACTGCATGTCGTCACCAAATAGTTTAAAATCTACTTCATGTGCTTTCAAAATGATCTCTCCTTTCATTTTTAAATGTTTATCAACTCTAGGTTCTAAACTAGAGCCTATTAAAACCAGATTTTGATTTCTCTTTTTGCCGTCTCCGTGCTGTCAGAGCCATGGATAATATTTTTTGTTAGGCTATTGGCGTAATCTCCTCTAATTGTTCCAGAAGTTGCTATTGCAGGGTTTTTGTCTCCAATCATATTTCTTAGAACTGTTATCACGTCTTCACCTTCTACGACCATTCCTACAACTTCTGAATCGGAAATGAAATCTACAAGTTCTCCAAAAAAAGGTTTATCTTTATGCACATCATAGTGTTTCATAACTAATTCCCTACTTGGTCTCATTAATCTAAGTTCAACTATTTTGTATCCCTTTGTTTCAATCCTTCTTATTATTTCTCCAACTAAGCCTCTTTTTACGCCGTCTGGCTTTACCATAATATATGTTTTTTCTAACATTTAGCTACCTCCTATTTATTTATATTATACTTCATTCTCTTTTATTTTTCAATTCCTACTCTTGCTTGAACACCAGCTGTATAATAATGCTTTATCTCTTTCATTTCTGTTACTAGGTCTGCAAATTCAACTAACTTATCAGGTGCATATCTTCCAGTAATTATAACTTCGACATGCTCAGCCCTCGCATTAATAATGTCTATAACTTCATCCACAGAAAATAGTTTATAGTATAGTGCAATGTTTAGTTCATCCATTATTACCACATCGTATTCTCCAGAAGACATTTTCTCTGCGCATTTGTTTAACCCTTCCTTTGCAGCATCATAGTCAGCTTGCTCTGGGTCTTTCGTAATAAAGCAATTTCTTCCTAATTGCTCAATTCTAAAATTAGGTAACAATTCTTCTGCTTTTACTTCACTGTATTTCATGCCTTTAATAAACTGCCCCATATAAACTTTTTTCCCTGCACATACAGCTCTAAGTGCTAAACCTAATGATGCTGTAGTTTTTCCTTTTCCATTACCAGTGTAGATTTGTACATATCCTTTTTTCATAAGCGCCTCTTTTCTCTTTACTTTTCGTTTAGGGCACCCACGAGGGGAGCCCCTACAGGTCTTTGCCTCTTGTTCTTTTCCATTCTCAATTCTCAATTCTCAATTCTCAATTATCTTTTGTCTTGTCCTTTCTCTTTCCCTTTATCTTTTCCTTACCAACTTTCCAACTGATCAACTGACCAACTTTTTTCATTCTCAATTCTCACTTGTGTGTATATTTGTATTTCACTTCGCATTCTTTATTTCATCTAAATAATTATATACTGTAAATCTAGAAACACATAGTACTTCTGAAACGTAGTCGATTGCACCTTTTATAAGAAAAGCTCCTTGTTTATCTAGTTTTCTAACAATATCAATTTTCTCCTCTTTCTTCATGTACTTCGCGGGTTTTCCCTCAATACTAAGTGTTTGTTCAACAATGTTCTTTAAAATATCCTTTACATCGGTAGATGCAATGTTTTCAAGTTTCTTTTCCATTCTCTTATCAGTACAAACTAAATCGGTAATTGTGTTTTGTACAACTATTAATGACGATATGTCTATATTTATGCATAGACAACCTATTACTTTATCCTCTTCGTCTTTAATGAACATTGTTGATGATTTTAGTACTTTCCCATCGGATGTTACATTTCTATAGTTAAAAATATCCTCTGTTCTGCTTTTATTTGAAACATTCTTTTTCCCAATCCCAAGCATTGGGCTGCCAATACTCCTTCCCGTTACATGCCCATTGTAAATTGCTATTATTGACATTTTAGAATCAACTACTTCGTGCAAAACAACTTCGCAATTGCTCCCATATGTTTTAGCTATACCTTCTACAATCGGCACCATTTTTGCTAAAACTCCATGCATCTTACCACTCCCCCCACAATTATTTGGCTTACTTTTAATTCACTTTGAAGTCAAATATTCTTTTTCAATATTCCTCGTATTCTACTTAACAACAATATTTACTAGTTTTTTAGGCACTACTATCACCTTAACAATTGTTTTCCCCTCTACTATGCTCCTTATTTTAGTATCCGCCAAGGCAATACTCTCAATCTCATTTACGCCTAAATCCGTTGGAGTCATTATTCTAGCTTTAGACTTACCGTTTACCTGAAGTACTATTTCAACCTCATCTTTAACTAACGCTTTTTCATCATAGTTAAGCCAATCTAAATCGTGAACGCTACTATCATTCCCTAGCATTCTCCAAAGTTCTTCAGTAATATGCGGAGCAAATGGAGCTAACAAAGCTACTGTAGTATGTACTCCCTCAACAAGAAGCTCTGTGTTCATTTTTTTCTCATCATTTTCTTTATATTTATATAATTCATTCACTAATTCCATTATAGCACTAATTGCGGTATTAAAATTAAAACGCTTCTCAATATCTTCAGTTACTCTTTTTATTGTATTATTGATTTTATATTTAAGAGGTTTACTGTTGCTTATATCACTTGTGCAATTCTCACTCTTTCTTAAAGAAATAACTTCTTCAACCAATCTCCATACTCTATTTAAAAATCTATGTGCTCCTTCAACTCCTAACTCGCTCCATTCCAAATCCCTTTCTGGTGGGGCTGCAAACAAAACAAACAGTCTTATTGTATCAGCTCCGTATTTATATATTAATTCATCAGGACTTACAACATTACCTTTCGATTTTGACATTTTCGCTCCATCTTTTAGGACCATCCCTTGTGTCAAGAGATTTGTAAATGGTTCATTCGCTTCTAAAAGATTTAAGTCTTTCATCGCTTTTGTGAAAAATCTTGCATATAGCAGATGTAGTATTGCATGTTCTACGCCACCAATATATTGATCTACTGGCATCCATTTATCGGCTATTTCTTTTGAAAATGGCAAAGATGCGTTTTTCGAATCAGTAAATCTTAAAAAATACCATGACGAATCTACAAAAGTGTCCATTGTATCTGTTTCTCTTCTTGCACTTTTACCACATTTAGGGCAATCGACTTCTACAAATTCTTTGTTTGATTCTAGTGGTGAAGACCCTTTCCCTGAAAATTCAACGTTGATAGGTAGTTCTACAGGCAAATCTTCTTCTTTTACTGGAATTATCCCACAATCATCGCAATAAACAATTGGTATTGGAGCTCCCCAATATCTCTGTCTTGAAATCAACCAGTCTCTCAATCTATAGTTTATAGATTTCTTGCCAGCTTCCTTTTCTTCTAATTTACTGACTATCTCGTGGAATGCGATTTTACTTAACTTCCCATTATACTCTCCCGAATTAATCATTATCCCAGAGCCAACAAAAGCTTCATCAGTAACAACAAAATCGTTTGATTGGTCACTCGGTCTAATTACTGACAACACTTTAATATCATACTTTCTTGCAAAATCCAAATCCCTTTGATCATGCGCAGGAACAGCCATAACAGCACCTGTTCCATAGTCTGCTAATACATAGTTTGCAATAAATATAGGCATTTTCTCGCCTGATAAAGGATTTATACAGTAACGCCCTAAAAAAACACCTTCTTTTTCTGTTTCTGTTGATGTTCGATCAATGTCTGACATATGCTCAAGTTTATGAATAAATTTGTTTGCAACTTCTTCATACTCAGTTCCTAATACTAAATCCTTGACATAAGGATGTTCAGGAGCAAGTACCATATAAGTAGCTCCAAATAGGGTGTCTGGTCGCGTCGTGAAAACTCTTAATCTCTCATCGAAGTTTTCAATTTTAAACCCTATATCTGCTCCTTCACTTCTGCCAATCCAGTTTTTCTGCATTATCTTTACTTTTTCTGGCCATCCGTCTAGTAATTCTAAATCATCTAACAACCTGCTAGCATATTTGGTAATTTTAAAATACCACTGGCTCAGTTCTTTTTTCTCAACTTGAGAGTCACATCTTTCGCACAATCCATTTACAACTTGCTCATTAGCTAAAACTGTTTCACATGAAGTGCACCAATTTACCCGCGATTCTTTTTTATATGCTAACCCACTATTATAAAACTGTAGAAATATCCACTGAGTCCACTTGTAATAATCGACATCACATGTTGATACTTCCCTGTCCCAATCGTAGCTAAAACCTAATGCTTTAAGTTGTTTTTTCATTTCAGTCATATTATTTCTGGTCCAAAAGTCGGGACTTGCTCCATGTTGAATTGCAGCATTTTCTGCAGGTAGACCAAATGCATCAGCACCTGTTGGGTGTAATACATTAAAACCTTTCATTCTCTTAAACCTCGCTACAACATCACCGATCGAGTAATTTCTTACATGTCCCATGTGGATTTTCCCAGAAGGGTACAAAAACATTTCTAACATGTAGAACTTTGGTTTTTCACTGTCTTCCTCTGTACTAAAAGCACTGTTTTCAAGCCACACTTTTTGCCATTTCTCTTCAATTTCTTTAAAATTATACTTATTCATCAACTTCACCTCTTATTATTTTTCTCTTGCATAGCACAAAACAAACAAAAAACTCCCACGCCGCCTAGGGACGAGTTTAACCCGCGGTACCACCCTAATTGACTGAAAGTCCACTTACTGGATTTTAAAGGATTCCATCCTGTGAAAGAATATTTAGGTAAGTTCAATAGCTACTTTGTCGGTTCCTAGCAAACCCCGACTCTCTGAAAAAGCATCACTATTTAATACTCCTATCCTCCAAAAATATTTTATGGCTCATTGTCTCTGAGACACATTCGACTATACTCGTGCTAAGCAAGCATGTAAATCGAATAAGCTCAGAGTGACAAGTATTATGGTTTAGTAATTAATACTGAGCAAATTGTGTAATGTCGACAACTAGTGCATCTTTCCAGTTGTTTTCTAATCCGTAAAACTGCCTTTCTTCTTCTAGAAAAACATGAACCACAATATGCCCATAGTCTAATAATACCCATCTTCCTAGGGTGTAACCTTCTTTATGATGCATTTGCATGTCGTGTTCTTTTTCCTTATCTTCAAGCCCGTCTACTATTGATTTTACTTGTCTTGTTGAAGATGCGCTAGTTATAATAAAGTAGTCACAAATTGCATTTAGCTTAGTCAAGTCAAGTACGCAAATGTCTTTCCCTAATTTATCATCAATGTTCTTCACTATTTGACTTATCGTATTCAAAATTGTTTTTTCCATTTAATCTCTCCCTATAAGTTATTGTTAGAAAAATTATAGTCATATTTTCTCCTTATGCTTTCATCATAAGTATTATCTTTTTCTCCATCCTACGTTTCCGTAGGTGAGGATGCTACTTTTATCTAAGTGGAGCTAGCTCCTAGCTAGTAGATGAGCTATATAGATTGTATTTTTTTATGTACTCGACTACAGCTGAAGGAATCAAATATTCTACTCGCTTTCCTTGCTCTACTCTGCTTCTTATATCAGTTGAAGAAATTTCTAAGTTCGGAATCGTGACTTTATAAATATCCGCCCCAAATTCATGCTTGCATTTTTCAATTATCTTATCTAACACTTCATCATCGCTACCTAATCTTGTTACAACAACGAAATTTGTTATTTTCAACAATTCTTCGTACATTGCCCATGTTTCTATTTCAATGAATGCATCGGCTCCAATAATAAAATAGAACTCAGCCGCGCTAAAATTCTCATCTCTTAATTCTCTCATTGTATGTACCGTATACGATTTCCCCTCACGGTTTACTTCCATTGGTGACACAAAGAATCTCTCATTGCTATTTGTTGCAAGTGCAGTCATCATAAGCCTGTGATCTGCACGTGTTATCTTATGATCTGCTTTATGTGGCGGAATCCCCGAGGGAATAAATATTATTTTATCCAAATTCAACTCTTCTAATACAGATTCAGCTACAAAGAGATGTGCATTATGAATTGGATCAAATGTGCCTCCTAACACACCATAACGCGCAACCTTAAAATCGTTACTTTCCTTCATCGACAATACTCTCCCTCCTAAACAAGTTCCCATTCGTTAATTATACTACATATTGCATAAAAATTGAACTAAAAAATAATAAAACAATTGTTAACTTGAGGAAGCGCCACTTACACTAGCAATCACATTGTCAATAATGTGGCAAACAAAACGTCCCCTTGCCACGTCGTCACGGACAGCCACGAGGGGAGCCCCTACAGGTTTCTTGCCTCTTTTTTCTTTTCCTTACCAACTTACCAACTGACCAACTTTCCAACTATTTACTTCTTTTTTATCTATGCATATTGACATCGTGGGTATTAAATATTTCCAAAGGGTCCTTAATCACCTTTGTAATAGCTAATTTACCAAAAGCCTCGACCTTTTTCTTGTCTCTTGGTCCACGAGACAAGGTACAAGCTCCTGCTATACAACCCCCTTTGCAAACCATTCCTTCAATAAAATTCTCTGTTAATCGATTATCCTTAGCTAGCCTTAAAGCTTTTTTACACTCATCAGCTCCATCACAACTAATTGGTTTGAAATCAACATCTATTTCCTCAACATCGATTACATGTCTAACAGCTTCAACTAATCCGCCTGTTCTTGCAAATACTCTGCCAAAATATGATGCATTTCCGAATTCTTCTGCTTCACATTCCTCTATTTGTATGCCCTTAGCATCTAAAATCGCATCAATTTCTTCAAATGTTAACACAAAATCAGTACTCTTGCCCAAATTCCCCTGTGTTATTTCATTTTTCTTTGCCACACATGGTCCTATAAAAACTATCTTAGCTTTTTTATCCATCTGCTTAATTAATCTTGAAATTGCAATCATTGGGGAAACAGTGGAAGAAATATTGTCTGCTAATGTTGGATATTTCATTTTTATTAAAGACACAAAAGCTGGACAACAAGAACTTGTTATAACCCTTTTTTCCTCAACATCCTCAGCAAATTCGTGGGCTTCATGATAAGCCACAACTTCAGCTCCCAAAGCAACCTCTAAAACATCATAAAACCCTAATTTCTTTATAGCTGCTGTTATTTGTCCAATTTGCACGCCATTGATCTGGCTAGCAATCGCTGGTGCCACAACGGCATACAAATGAACAGCATCCTCAGTTTTTGCTTTTATTAGCAATTCTATTACATTTGCTATGCTGGATTTATCCATAATAGCACCAAAAGGGCAACCTGCTATGCACAATCCGCATTGCACACATGTTTCCTACTCAATAGTTGCCTTTCTGTTTTCATCGACTTGTAAAGAATCTGTTGGGCAAACTCTCTTACATGGGCGCATTCTATCAATAATAGCGTGATATGGGCAGACTTCTTTGCATTTGCCGCATTCCACACATTTTTTCTGGTTAATATAAACGCTTCCGTCACTAAAAAATATTGCCCCTTTAATCGGACACACTTCTAGGCATTGATGCGATAAACAGCCCCTACACGCATCGGTAACAACGAATCTATCTATTGGACACCCGTCGCAAGCTGCTGGCAAAACTTCTACAACGTTCGGATTACTTCTATCGCCTCCTATTGCCAGATTAACCCTTTCGGTGGTTATTGCTCTCTCTTTGTGTATACAACAGCGTATTCTTGGTTCAGGACCTGGATCTACTAGCTCAGCTATACTATCTTTTTCTTCTTCCAATCTGCCCGCAAAGGATAACACTGCCACCTCTCTCAACGCTTTAAATTTTATCGACTGTATCTCATTAATATGCTTTCTCATCAGATTATCTCCTTCATACTAAATATATGTGAGCTTTACATTTTTTCCCATGCCTTTCAACAATTTAACTAAATCAGCAACAACTTTCAACTTTATGCTTAGATCAACTGGTAAATCAGGGTTTTGGTGAGCTGGATTAATAGCTCTCCCTACCCACAAATTCAGATGTGTACAGTCCTCTATTAGCAATTTTGCTAATTGTGTTGCACCATCATTCTTCCTAAAGTCATAAACGGATGAATCATTTCTGCTCTCATTATTAAGTTTGCTAATTATTTCCACTGTTTTCACCATGGTTAGTACTCCTTCTGTCACTAAATCTATCCCTTTAATAAATGCTGTTGGTGGTACTTCTGAGTTCATAGTCCCAATGTTAACAGTAATATTTTCGTCTAATTCACGCGATACGATTGCAGCAGCAGTACCTCCACAAACAACTTTTTTCCCTCTTGCATTCATCAACATTCTCACCGCAAAACTATCGTTCCTTTTATCTTCTGGTGGACCAGTAAAAAGATCTATTATTGCTAGTTTTCGGATCTTAAGAGCTACGACAGTAGTGTCGTCTCCAGGTCGAAAATCATATAAATTTTGACATGTTTCAATTAAATCTCTAGAAATAAATTTTGCGCTCTTCGCTTTTTTTGTCACCCTAACTAAGTGTTTCGATACGTTTTCCCACTGCCATCCTAAATTTAAAATAGCACCGACTCCTGCGTGAATGACCCCGTCACTAAATGCAACCAAAACATCGCCTTGCTCAAGCTCTAAATTGCTCTCGTAAATAACTCTATCATTTATAAATCTGGGTGTTTTTTTAATTTCTTGCAGTTTGTTATCTCTAACAAATACAATTGGTGGATTATCGAACTCTACGATATATATATGTCCATCATTTTCTATTTTAAATATCGTAAATGTTGCATATGCCAACTGTCTAACACTACATACTGGAAGAGTCTTTACAATTGTGTCGACAGTATCCTCAATTGATAGTCCTTCTTTTAACATTGTTGCAGCGATTTTTGAAGTTAACATAGCTAAAATATTTGCTTTAACTCCGCTCCCCAGACCATCTGCTAATACAACAATTATACTCTCTTCTCCTCGTACAATCTCTACATTGTCACCGCATAGTTCCTCTCCTTGTTTATTAATGCTATCATATGATAAATCAATAAAAAAGCTCATTTTACACCACCATCTATAAAAACATTTTTCAACTTGGTAAGTGTAACTTTTGTTTCTGCGGTAGTTTCACCAAGCAGGCTCGCAATTTCTTGTGCAACCCTCATTTGTTTCTCAATTACTTTTTGGGCAGCATTAATTGTACTTTCTTTTGCCCTAATCATTTCTTCCTTTTGCTCTTCTAATGCAGTAATGTCTGTCAATATTGTTAACACTTTATTTTGGTCTTTTAAATAACTTAAACTTTGAACGAGTGTCACATCATATTCAGGATACGTTTTTTTACGCCCTATTATATCTTTCTTGTTGTTTAGCACTTCTATAAATGGGTCTTCGTCTAAAATAATTGAAACTGGTCTATCTATCATATGTTTCACTCTTATATGAAATGTCTCCTCTGCTTTTGGGTTATATTCTTTAACCATCAGCTCATCATCTACAATAATTATTATATTCGGGGAATTTTCAAACATCACATTGCTCAAACTTTCCGCTTTAGTTCTCATAAAAGGTAAACACATGTTAACTTCAGCCATTCCGTCGTAAACAGCCTGTGCTTTATCTCTACAGGTATCATAGCCACAAGTAGTACAATTAAGCTCATCTGATACATCGTGTTTCCCCATTTTACTCATAATTGCATTTATAATTTCTTCTGGAGCAACGTTCTTATCTTGTAACTTATTTATAAATTCCTTTGAACAGTCTATATTTTGATGCATATTGTTTCCCTCATTGATATTGCTTTTTTCTAAATTTTTCACATATTCTTTAACTCTTTTAAATCTTTTAAAGTAATCTTTTTCATTTTTAGGATACCCTACTCCGCCTATACAGCTTCCCCTGCATACGTTTGGCTCGACACAAACGCCTGAGATGCTCTCTGATACCATAGAATCAAATACTGCAATACACTCTTCTATCCCATCAGCATGAATCACTTCATATTTCTCACTTCCATTAGCAATAAAGCTTGCAAGTACTCCTCCTCTTATTGGAAAAGCAGCACCTCTTTTTTGCACCATTTCATTAGTTTGATTAGTTTGATTAGTTTCATTAGTTTCATTAGAGTCAAGCTCATATAGTAATACACCTCTTTGCTCTAACCACTTATACAATTCATCGAATGTTAAAACCGCATCAATATCATTTTTATGCCTGTGATCCTTTGCTTCATTTTTTTTGGCTGGACAGGGACCGATAAAAACTACATAACAATCAGTGCCAAATCTATTTTTTAGCACTTTACCATGTGCAATCATAGGGGTCACATAGGGCATTATATATTTTATTAACGATGGATAATATTGCTCTATTAGTAAGTTTGCAGATGGACAACATGTAGCAATGATGTTTTTACTGTCTTTTTCCTCAGAATAGTTTTTGTATAAATTGGCCACATGATTTGCGCCTATTGCAGTTTCTTCAATATAAGAAAAACCTAATTTCTTGAGTGCAGTCACAAAAAGTCCTACCTCTTCTCCCTTAACGAGTCCTGCAAAGGAAGGCGCTACACTAGCTATAACATTTCTTCCGCTCCGAATAGCATTTTTCACATTTTCTATTTCACTTACAGTCTTTATTGCATCTTGTGGACATACGTCAAGACATTTTCCGCAGTCTATACATAGTTTTTCTACACATTCAGCTTGCTCGTTTTTTATTCTTATTGCCTTTGTAGGGCAAACTCTTAAACATTTATAGCAGTTTTTGCAATCTGCTTTATCAAAATTCAGCATTGATTCACCTTCTTTTGAATATATTCATTAAAATACTCATCTGTATTCTTAATATTTAAAGAAAATATTTTTTCATCTTTATTAATTTTTACAGCAACTGCTTTCATGCAATCGCCTAAACAAAAAGCAGCTTTCACTAACACTTCATCGCCTAGTTTTTTTTCATCAATAATACTCTGTAATTTCTTTATTACATCGTATGAGCCCTTCAAATGACAGGCACTTCCTATACATACATTAATTTCGACCATTGTTAAAAACCCCCTTATACGCAAAAGTTTCAACAGTCAATTCCGCACTAATTTGGTATATAGTAAAGTTGGACAGTTGGAAAGAAAAGAGAAAAAGCGTCAAACATTATCTCGCCCGACAGAAAAAACAAGAACTTTCCAAAGTAGATTTTAAAAAACTGGATACTATCCTCTCCAAGATATTATCCAGTCTTAATCTACTATGCGTAAACACTTACTTGCTTTCTTGCTTTTCCTTTTCGCTCAAACTTCACAATTCCGTCAACTGTCGCAAATAATGTATCATCTGAACCTTTTCCTACATTGTTGCCCGGATGAATTTTAGTACCTCTTTGTCTGACTAGGATATTGCCGGATGTAACAAATTGTCCATCTGCTCTTTTCACACCGAGCCTTCTACCAATACTGTCACGACCATTTTTTGTACTACCTACTCCCTTTTTACTGGCAAATAGTTGTAAGTTAATATTTAATACCATGACCTTACACCTCCTTGTCATGAATCTTCATATACTCTGAATAGTTTTCTAATAAACTCTTGAACCCAATATACATTGTCTCAAGCAACAAGTTTGTAGCTATCCGTTCTTGTTTTGTTAAATATTTAGGAAGATTACAAGTTAATTTACCGTCATTAATTTCGTAATCAATAGCAATCTTAGCAACGCCATGCAGTCCTAACACAGTTGTCTGGCTAAGTACCGATACAGCCGCACAAACAATATCTTCTCCATGTTTTGCAGCATTAGCATGACCTGTGATTATATACTTAAATATTTCTTTATTCTTATTTCTATAAATAATCACTTTAATCATACTAACTCCTAAAGAGCAATCTTTTCGATTTGAATTTTAGTAAATGGCTGTCTATGTCCTTGCTTTTTTCTATAATCTTTTTTGGGCTTATATTTAAAAACAATAATCTTTTTAGCCTTTCCTTGCTCAAGAACTTTCGCTTCAACCTTTGCACCTTCGACAAATGGAGTGCCTACGTTGACCTCATCATCTTTTGATACAAGCAAAACTTTATCAATTGTAATCATTTCGTCAGTTTGAACATGCATTCTCTCTACATTCAATACATCGCCCTCTTGAACTCTGTACTGCTTCCCACCAGTTTCTATTACTGCGTACATTGTTACACCTCCTCAATCCAGTCTCACCAAATACTAGGCAACTTTCGTTTTAGGCCCGATTTGTGTGGCTTCATACAATTAGTAATTTTATCATAGATGTTTTAGAATGTCAATTTCAAAAAATATTTTTTCTAAATCTTAATCGATGGCTGGCATTAGTTTGTTATCAATATATTCTTTCTATAAGATACGCTCTCATCTCCAAAAATATTTGCTCTTATTTCAATTGTTTTTGCTGCCACATTTGAAGGAAAGTGTAGGTTTAATATTTGATTATTAAATCCTACAACCTCGAAATCGTATCCTGAAGGAACCGTCCACTCAATATCTCCTTCAATCAACTGATTGTATTGATCATATACAAGCGCTTCCAAAGATACGATTTTTCCATGTTCTCCTGTTATATTCACTTCTCGCATTCCTTTAATTTCGATTGAAGCAGGTTTTGCCTCATCATTAAATTGTATGAAATAGGAAGTTGTTTCACTTGAGTTAGGTACATTAGCCTGTATTTCTACCAAATGCGTTCCGTAGAAATTAACTCTTTTTGTGTGTCCAGTTGTTCCGTTAATTGTTATTCCTTCTCCTCCTACAACTGATATCTCAACAATCTCTTTCCCTTCTTTCGATGTGAAGTTCACCATATAAGTCTTACTAATTTCATCAAAATTGTTGAGTATGTTCTTGCCCTCATAAACAACCTTAATATCTGTAATGTTACTAAGCTTACTGTCAATTCTATTTATTGGTCCAATCCAGCAAGACATTGTTGCTTCACCTGCAATACTGCCTTCAGCCTTAGGTATGACCTCGAAATAAACATACTTCCCAATATCATTTTCGCTTAGCTTGTAAGTTGTCTCAGTTGCTCCTACGATAGCAACTCTACCGTCTCCTTCTTCGTCATTCTGACGATACCATTGGAATTTTGTTCCTTTTTCTGCTCTATCTAATTCATCATAAAAAGTGTAACTCCCATGTAGTGTTTTACCCAAAAACTCGTCAAAGCTATTATCAATTTTTACGAATCTAGCTTGTGGTGGAAGTAATTTAACATCTTCTTCACCTTTTACTTTCCTATCTACACTGATAGAGAAGGTGTTTACACCTGCAAAGCTCTCAGCAGTAGATACTACTATTATTTTGTTATTACCAAACTTCAAAGGAATATTTAGTCCACCAGCTTGTGCATCCCATAATTCAGAAGGAACTCCATTGATAACAACATAGTTATTATTGCTTGATACCCAAGTAGGATATACTCTAACTGAAGTGACATTTGCGCCTACTTCAATGCTATAATTTTTAATCTCATTGTCGAAATTCTGCAGAAGTTCATTTCCTTCATTATCAAATACAGAAATATTTTTTAAGTCTGACTCAATAAAGAAAGCTGGCAATACCGGACCAAGTGCAGGCGAAACAAAAACTCGCTCTGTCTCCAATTTTTCTGTCATTACGTAATTCAATAGTACTGGTGGTATGACTGCATCAATATATTCCATAGTCATTTTCAAGAACAAAAATCCTTCCTGGTCTGCTATTTCAGGTATATAGATCAATTTGTTAGCTCCAGGGATTTTCGTGGCATCTTTCCATTTTGGTGTGCCCGATCTATACCACTGATACCTAATATTTCCGCCGATTTTTTCCATGTATTTTTCGTACTTGCTTTCAAGGAATATTTGCTCCCCCAACTCTTTTCACCCCTTCAAACGATAATTCGTCTAAATCTGTACCACCAGTCATAGACGCTCTTTCACTGTTAACTGTAAAAATTATTTCTTGCGCTTCATTTGGCGAATACAAACCCGTAGGGATTGCTGGCATTGTTGGTATTGTTGGTACTGGGGGCACTGTCGGCACTGGTGGTGTTGGTGGTACTGGTGGTACTCCAAACACAACTGGTGACCCAAGCATCGCTAGTGTTGCAAGCGCCTTTGGTCTCCTAGGTTGCTCTGACGTTCCAGGCACTGGTGGTGTTCCAGGCACTGATGGTGTTCCAGGGACTGGTGGTGTTCCAGGCACTGGTGGCATTCCTGGTATTGTCGGCATTCCTGGTATTTCATGTATTGCTGTTGCATTTTTAATAAGTCCTGCCAGAATCTTTAGTTTATAGCTAAGTCCCATTTCAAGCACGCTATCCAACATAATTAACATAGCCAAACTAGCGACTCCTGCTGCTTGCGAAGGCAGAAAAACGTCATCAATTGAAACTTGCGCTACCTCTACCCCATTTTCATCTAACTCCCAAACACTAATCGT
Organism: Clostridiales bacterium; assembly: GCA_021129775.1. Lineage (GTDB taxonomy): Bacteria > Bacillota > Clostridia > Peptostreptococcales > NVVX01. The sequence continues at coordinate 26,757 of JAJOKP010000115.1, read as the reverse complement.
ATTTAAGTAATTAGGTGGATTAACAATGACATCTTCGGCAAAAATCGCAACCAACATTTTGCTTGCTTCCACTGTTGTCTGCTCATTGAATGCCCCTAACAGAGCTTCAATACTTCCTAGAGGACTTGCGTCTCTTAAAGTTACAATATGTTTTACTTCTGGAGGCGTAGTGGTTTGTTTAACGGCAACAACTTTCATGTAGCGTTCATCTTCTGTCCATTGGCCACGAATCCTTAACCCTTCCCATTCTTCTTTTATATAAGTGCCAAGACTATCCACCAAGGCCTTTTCTGGAATATATAGAGCATATGATATGCTTGGGTCAAAATGTGTCGGTGTTACTACTAAGAAGTTCTCTTCTATTCGGATTGACATAGGTAAAGCTCCTGCTTTTATTAGATGACGCAGCTTTGAATCCCTAGCATTTCCCCAAAAAGCGATCCCTCTATCATATGACAAAATAATATTTTCGAATCGCTCGCCTTTGAATATTGGTTTATTAAATGGAATTCTAATTTCTCCATCCAACACACTTAAAGCGTAGACATCAATAGAAAACAAGTTGCCTTCCATTGCTTGGATTCTTGGTCCAGCGACCTCGCCTGTCGTGAAAATTCTAAAACGCGATTCCCAATCATCTACGTTAATATCAAATCTATTTCCACTCTTGTCAACAACATTCATCGGTAGTTTATTTCTAAATCTGTAACTCTGCTCACTATGCAATAAATTCCCTACGACAGCGACTTGCAAACCTCTTTTTCCATAAACATCAGAAGTCAGAATTTTTTGTTTTGCACTTGCTAGTTCCATAACATGTATTTTATGTTCTATAATGTCAATATCTTCGTTAAATTCAACGATCAATTGTTCGGTTAAATTAACATGCGGCGATACAAGCACAAGTTTTGGCTTTATCGTATCAATAGAAGTAAATAGTATTTCATGATTTCCTTCTAGCACGTTACCACTACTATCTTTTATCATATTCATAGGTATACTCAACTTATACTCAATTCCGTTTTCAACAATTCCATCTACTCTTTCAACCGTAATTGCATTTGCTGATATCTGTGTAACTACTGCGTCCGCACATATTGGCTCCCCTAGTAAATCAACATCAAGTTCTATTCTATCAATTGGCTCTATTGTAACAGGTATCGATTCGTCATAGCCAGAATCGACAAGCGTTATATTTTCGCTAAAAGTTAAAGTGAAAATTGGATTTGTACTAAGTTTTGCCTCGAAATCACCTGTTGTTTCTGCTTCGATTTCCCCTAAAGGAGTTCTTGCAATCACATTTGTTACAAATGGTAACTCTGTATCGAATACTTTAAAACTTGTAACTAACTCTCCTACTTTTAAGTCAGTTGCTTCAATTTTTACTTCGATGACTTTTCCGTCGTTTATCGTGTCAAACGTGTAAGTCCAGTTTCCGCTTACATCAATTTCGCCAATGCTAGCTTTAAATACCAAATCATCTCCATCTTTATCTTCAATATAATCATAAAGGTTTAAAACAATTTCTACTCCGTCCTCAGCATTGGGTATGTCTTCAAATTCTTTTTTGAAACTTGGTGCAAATTGATTACCATCAAATAGTTCTTGCCCATGAGTAAATTTAGATGCTGGGTTAGTACCTTGATCTCTCTCAATATTATCTGAGACAAAATCACTGTCAGTATCTGCATCTACCGGACTTGAATATGCCAAAGCACTAATTTGATTTCCATCTACGTTTATTACTATATTAACTGCTGTGTTTAGTTCTACATAATCAGACACCCCGTCACCATCAGTATCAACTTTCAAAGGATCTGTCTCATATATTAATTCTTCTAAATCAGTAAGTCCATCTCCGTCTGTGTCTGCACTTCTTAAATTTGTTTCAATTACGTGTTCTCGACTATCCGATATACCATCGTAATCTGTATCTCGCTTAAAAGGATCAGAATTAACCACATTTCCTTCGTTATCAATTTCAACACTACCATGTGTAAAGAGTCCATCTCCATCTGGATCTACTTTGAGAATTTCATTGTTTTTTACTAAAGGAACTCTCTGCTCATCTACTAGAAAACTAAATGCTAGCCAAAAATGCGATAATTCATTAGGGATTACGTCATAAAACGAACTGTTTAATGACCTAATATTTCCTCGATCCCAATCATATTCATAAAAAGTATATACTCCATACCTAGTTTTCGTCACTTTTTCAATTAATTTATAATATAGTCTCGATTTATGATCTACTCTCAAATTCATTCCTGCTTTGCCAAATGAAAGTCTGTTGTCGAATTCGAATATTCTATTATGATTCCAATAGCCTCTGTATTTGTATACGTTTTCATGCGTCATTTCCATATCGTTGTCTACCGTAATTGTATTACTTTTATTCCAAAGGTGAAAATTCGCAAAACTATCTTCTAGCTTTGATTTCTTATTAGCTGGAGTGCTTTTTGTCGCTGCTCTTACACGTGTCATAAACTCACTTAAAGTTCTAATTTCAGAGCCTACTGTAATGCCATAGTCTATGTTTTTAAGTATCTGTTTGTTTTTGCCTTTATCACTTGTTTGTCTAAAAGTCCTTATAATTGTCCCAGGATATTGCTTAGCGTCATAAAAAACTGACATTATACCCATAGTTATCTTCGATACAACTCCGTCATAATCATCTACAAAAAAAGCGATTACAGTGTCTACCACTAAAAATGCTAACAGCACCCAACCAACTGGTCCATCAGCCGCTAAAGTACCATATAGAAAACCACTTGCTGCGATAAGCACACCGTAAGTCACTCCTGTAACTACACCAAAAGTAGTTCCTCCAACTTTAGCCATCTCTTGTCCATACAAAATGCCCGAATGAACACCCATAGCCACTGCCGCAACTCCGCCAAGTCTCGCAGCTCCTTTAGAAGCTTTTGAGTATTTGTTATATCTTGCAAGTTTGACTTCATATTTCCACCCAACATTCCCAATCGTTTGGATTGGAGCTTTTATCCCTAGTAGTATCTTAGTTGCTCCAAAGGCTGAATCAGGGCGTTGCGCCCATTCGTAAGCAGTGACTCGAATATAGTCATTTACCTTTTCTGGAAATGTGTTGCCAATTCCGATGATACTAGCTAGCCCAAGATTCCAAAATGCTAATTGTTCTTTAACCTCAAATTTATTCTCATTAAAATCAAATCCCCCATTAGGATTATTCTCTACCATTTCATTTATTTCATGTTGTCCTAATGTGTGAGCACCTGAAATCCACTGCATAGTCATTTGTTTCTTGCTCACTATATCTCTAGAAGAAACATCAAGACTAACTCCTTTGCCTGTAAAATGGACACCTTCAAAATCATCAAGATTTACGTACTTGCTTTCTTCATAAAAGAGCAATAAAACTGGTTTTACTTCTTGATACAAACTGCCTACATCTTCATATAAACGTCTTCCTATATCAAGCATCGCCGTATAGAAATGCTCATATCCACCTTCAATTATAGAAATATCGTTTGGATTTTCCATAGCATTATCTCTATACTGAGAGATTTCTTGACTTATTGACTCGCTGCTATTCATAAACAAATGTTGAAATACCGAAGCCATATTTAGCAATATTTCTGTATCTTCTCCGTGAACTATTGCAGTCTTTATTCCATTTTTCTCTTCTACTTGTATTCCAGTTATTTTAAAAGCTTCATAATCTTTTGAAATAAATGCGCTCCCTTTACTTATCCCCTCTTTCACTGCGACTCTAAAGGTTAAGTCTGTCGTATTTCTATCCCGTGATCTTAGTGCTTTCACACTTATCATATCCATTCTTTCATCATTGTTAAAGTCAAAAAATTGCGTATGTTGTCCATGTACTTTATTCGTCCCAAGCTTCAACGGTATATTGTGCACTCTATTTTCCCATCCTGATGAGTTGCAATCTGAGATGATATGCATTTTCCCTGATCTATCTGTAAACATCAAATCTTCTTTGTCATCTCCATTAACGTCGTACACATCTATTGATAAAGCTCTCGCTAAATCTCAAAATCTGCTACGATCTGACTCAGTCTTTGCATCAGCAGGTAAATCGTCAAATAATAGCCTTTTTTGCGTGGCGTAGTTACTACCCGATTTAAAGTTTTTCTTCAATACAAGCTCATTTTTCCCTGTGTTGTTATTGTATATTTCGTACAAAAACCATACAATATCATTTTCTGCATCGTATTTGTATGCTTTATCACGTATATTGCTAAGAGTTACATCTCTATCTCCTCTTCTTGACGTAACATCAAAAAATTCATGATTCACTACAGTGATATTTCCATCTTCAATGTTGCCTCTCTTTTCAATAATACTATTTCTATATGGACCAAATCTTACTTCAATTTCAAGTTCAGTGTCTCCAGTATAATAGGCGAAATTCAGCACCATTCTTCTACCGCCCCAAGTAGCATCGTCGTAGTTAATGCTAAATCTTGAATTTAAAATTCGCTCATCATCGTCTTTATTCACATATCCTGGCGTTGCATATGATGTCCCATATAATACGTCTTTTATTTTTACACTCTCAGCTTCAAATATGTTTTCGTCTTCGTCATAGACTAAGTCATAATAAATATTTCGATAAACATTTGAAATCAATCGTCCATCCCATTTACTATAAAATGAATTCAAGTAGAAAACCGCTAAGTCGGGAATGTTATTATTATTTAGTTGGCCTATTGAAGAACCTATGTACTCTGTCATGTCATCTGTATCGATTCCTATTATTCTTACGCTCTTAGCACCATATTTAACTGGTGCTTCAGTGTCCCAGTCCTTACTAATATTATCATTCCATGCAATAAGAGCCCATTGAAGTTTCAAATCCATTTCTACTTCATACTTCCCATTTCCTATTGATACACCAGTGTTTGCTGGTATATATATGGTAGCAATCATGCCTGCTTTGCTACCTTCTTGCTCAATTGTTTGCAGTGGTACTAGCATGCTTGTTCCTGTAAACACATATCCGTGTTCTCTCATTATTTGCTCACTTGGATATTTCCCCATCACAACTTCTAACATTAGTGTAACATTCATATCCCCTTCTGAACCATCAAAATTTCTTATTTGCCCGTAATTATCTACTGGCCAAGTCATAATTTAATTGTTTTTGTACAAATTTTCTAAATCAGCAGGTTGAATTTGAATCTCTACATATGTTGCCTTACCAGAGGTAATAACTATAATGTTTTGATTTTCCTCTGCATCAATTTTAGAAAAAGGTGACACGTCAAGAAAATCTTTTATTCCGTCATTATCGTTATCGTCATCAAAAACATCGCTTATCCCGTCACTATCAGTGTCTCTAAGAACTAGCTCTGGTGTTAATTGCGTATTTGTATCTCCCCTTGTAATTTCGTGCAAATCTGATAAACCATCACTATTAGTGTCTTCTTTTAATGGGTCTAGGTTGTTTTTAAGTTCAAACAAGTCATTTAACCCATCTCCGTCACTATCACTATCATTAGGATTAGTTCCAATTATTTTTTCAACTTGATCGCTTAACTCATCATTATCCGTGTCCGTATCATCTGTAACTTTACTTCTTAACTCCTCTAAGTCAACAACTGTAGAGCTATTAGTTAGTGTTGATACAGTCGGATTCGGTGTTGCATAGACCTCACGCGCTATTCCTTTAAACGACAGTAATCCTGACAGTGATAACGTTATTGTCATTGACATGACTAATAATATTGATATGAAACGTTTGTAGTTCGTCATTTCTTCAACCTCCATTCTGTTTTTAAAACTTCCTCTTAAAAAGAACTCTATTTATACTGTTTTTCCGCACACAAAAAAGTATTAGAATATCTATTCTACATAAATTCCAATTCTCCTGTAAAAATGATCGTTATTGTTTTAACTATTCAGAATGTTTAGGCAACACCTATATTCATTGTTCATCAAAGCTTACAGCACTCAATTGACAATTCTGACTATCTTTAATTCATTATAATGCAAGTCATCATTTTTAATTAGGCAAATTTTGATATTTGTTTTGCTTTCAAGCTCTTCAATCAGCTGAAGTTCTTCCTCGAGGCTGTCCGCAGCGTTCGGGTTCATTTGGATTTTTACAGCTTTACAGCTAGTATGCTTACTTATTTTTTTTATTCCCTTTTCAATTTTGTTTAAAAAGAACTGCTCAGAATATACTCCTCCAGAACCATTACAGCATGTGCATTTTTTCTTTAGTGTTGCTTCTAGTTTTTTCCTTGTTTTCTTTCTCGTAATTTCAACTAATCCTAATCTTGTCATCCCAACAACCTTAGTCTTAGTTCGGTCTTTTCTCAATTCACTATTTAATGCTTTTATCACTTCAAATTTATGCTTTCTAGTGCTCATATCAATAAAGTCTACGATTATTACTCCGCCTATATCTCTTAGTCTTAGTTGTTTTGCAATTTCAGTTGCAGCCTCAATATTTATTTTATAAACCGTATCTTCCAAATTTGTATTGCCAACATATTTTCCTGTATTTACGTCAACTACCGTTAGAGCTTCGGTTGAGTCTATTACAATGTAGCCTCCAATATCTAACCAAATTTTTCTATTTAGACTTCCTGCTATTTGCGCCTCAATATCATACTTTTCAAAAATATCAGTTTCATCTATATAATGAAAAATACGTTCGTTTAAATGTGGAGAAATAATTTCTACTAAATCTTTGCCTAAGCTAAAGGTATCATAGTCGTTGATTACAAATTCCTGCATTTCCTTATTAAAAATATCTCTTATCGTTTTGCTAACTAAATCAAAGTCTTTGTATATCAGTTGGGGAGCATATTCCGTTTTTTTCTTTTTCTCGATTTTTTGCCATAGCCTAAGCAGAAACTTAATATCGTCTGCAAAATCTTCTATGCATCTGCCCTTTGCCAAGGTCCTCACAATAACTCCCATGTTTTTTGGTTTCAACTCTTCAATTTCTATTTTCAGTCTTTCTCTTTCATTTTCATTGTCTATCTTTCTTGATATGCCAATACCCTTATTAAACGGAGCAAGAACTAAATATCTGCCTGGCAAAGTAATATTAGTAGTTACTCTAGCGCCCTTCGCTTCAATAGCCTCTTTAATTATTTGCACAAGTATTTCTTGACCTGTCTTAATAATATCACTTATGCATTTTTCTTTATCTATATCTAGATCTGTATCTTGGCCTCTATTATTAATAACTTCCTTTACATATAAAAAGCAGTTTTTTTCTAACCCAATATCTACAAAAGCGGCTTGCATTCCTGGAAGAACGTTTACCACTCTTCCCAAATAAACATTCCCCAATATCCTCTTGCTACCTTTTCTTTCAATATATAATTCTACTAACTCTTTATTCTCAAGTATGGCTAACCTTGTTTCTATAATGCCAACATCGACAATTATTTGATTCATCCTACCAACTCCTAACTATATCACTCAAACTAAATAGACATAAGAGGCACATATTGTTCTCCTTGTCGTTTTAGCAAATCGAGCCTAGTAACTCTAATACTGTCTTCAATAGCTGATACTTCTGACATTTCATTTAGTTTGCTAATTACAACTTCTGGTTTCAAATTGTTTTCACTTCCAGCTGCTAAACTCATTTTCATGATTATTTTTCCCTCTATTAAAGACATCACTTCAATACCATATATTAATTCCCTAATATTCATTTCAATGCTTTTTTTATTTCTTTTCCATTTGTTTTTCTTCTTTCTTTCTTTTATATAAATTATACTATCTTGCTCCAAAAATTTTTCCACTTCTTTTTCAATGCTTTTTTGAGTCGTTTTATTCTTTAGCTTCATTTCTATTGCGTAAACAGATCTATTAACAATGCTCATTAATGACTTTTCTGATTTGTCAATATACTTACAAGCCCATATGCTTAATCCTTTTGGTAGAGTATCATTAAGGCTCTTTGTGAATGCATCTGCTTCTATTTCTTTATCCAATTGAATATCTAAGTACTCAGCATTACTAGCAACTCCTATTCCTAAAGCAGTTGCAAACGACATAATCGGATGCGGATTGAACCCTTGGCTATACGCTATAGGTATATTGGCTCTTCTCATTGCTCTTCCAAAGAATTTTACTAAGTCAAGATGGGAGGTAAAAATCATATCGTCTTTTTTAGAAAATCTGCATCTAATCCTTAACACTAGCAATCTCCTCCTTTGTAGTCCACATTAATACCACAAGCACTACACAACTCTCTACAGTCAGGAGTTATTTCTTCTTTTTTTGATTTTTCATTTTCAGATATTAAAAATTTCTTTGTAATTCCTACATCAATGTGATCCCAAGGCAGCTTTTCATCATAGCATCTCTGCCTAGCATAAAACAACGGATCTATTTCGCATTCATTAAAAGCATCCATCCATTTTTCAAAGTCAAAGTGATCTCTCCATCCGTCAAATTTGCATCCGTTTCTAACGGCTACCTCAATAACTTTTGATAATCTTCTGTCACCTCTTGCAAAAACTCCTTCTAGAAAGCTTGCTTTAACATCATGATAATTGAAAGTAATATTCCTATGATTGATAATTTCTTTCATAAATTGTTGTTTTTCTATGGTTTTACTCATGTCGTCTTGTGCTTCCCACTGAAAAGGAGTAAATGGTTTGGGGATAAATGTAGATGCGCTAACCGTTACTCTTAGGCCTTTACTACGCTTTTCTTTATCAACCTTGTTGTATTCTTCCACTACTTTAAATCCTAAGTTTTTAATTTCTTCTATGTCTTTCATATCCTCTGTAGGTAATCCTATCATAAAATACAATTTCACTGTACTCCATCCAAGTTCAAAAGCATTTCTTACTGCATTAAGCAAATCTTCTTCTGTTAGCCCTTTATTAACTACATCTCTTAATCTTTGACTTCCCGCTTCTGGAGCAAATGTAAGACTCGTCTTTCTCACTTTTTGTATTTCCTTAATTATTTCAAAGGTTAGGTTATCTAACCGTAATGATGGTAGTGATATTCCAACTCTATCTTTTTCATGAGTTTCAATCAATTTGCTAACTAGTTCTTGTAGTGATGTGTAATCACTTGCACTTAGTGAAGAAAGAGAAATTTCTTCATATCCAGTACTCTCTAATAGTTCCCCAGCTAACTCGCATAGCTTATTGACACTCTTTTCTCTTACTGGTCTATATATCATCCCTGCTTGACAAAATCTGCAGCCTCTAGAACAACCTCTGAAAATCTCAAGCATCACTCTATTATGCACAATGTTCACAAAAGGAACTATCAGTTTTTCAGGATAAAAAACATTTTCTAAATCATTTATTATTCTCTTTTTAACACTTTTAGGAGTATGGGTATTAACTGGATAAACTTTGTTTATTCTTCCGTCACTCAAATAATCTACCTCATAAAACGATGGTATGTATACTCCTTGAAGGGAAACAATTTTTTCTAAAAACTTCTTCTTGTTATATCCTATTTGTTTTTGTTGCTTGTATATTTCTAAAACTTCAATTATTACTTCTTCCGCTTCTCCTAAAATCACAATATCCACAAAATCTGCAATAGGCTCACAATTATATGCGCACGGTCCTCCTACAATTACTAAAGGCTCACTTTCACTTCTGTCTTTACTATATATAGGCACTCTAGCCAAATTCAGCATATTCAAAATATTTGTATAGCTCAATTCGTACTGCAGTGTAAACCCTAAAAAATCAAAATATCTTAGAGCGTTTCGGCTTTCTAACGCAAAGAGAGGCACTTGTTTTTCTCTCATTAATTTTTCTAGGTCGTTAGCTGGTGCGAACACTCTCTCACAATAAACATCTTCTACTGTATTTATTAAATTATACAAAATCTGAGTCCCTAAATGACTCATTCCGATTTCATAAACGTCTGGAAAGCAGGCGCAATACCTTATAGTATTCTCGTTAACTGTTTTATGGCTGCTGTTAATTTCGTTTCCTAAGTACTGACCGGGTTTCTCTACTTTAAATAACAACTCATCTATTTCCACTTTCTGCACTATTTATCCTCCGTTCAACTTAAATCAAAATATTATCTCCATTATCATACCATATTAATAACGATTTTGGCAGAAAACATGGCGTCCTTGTTTACTTTGAAGATTTTTTTCAAACCCTCACTTTAGTATAGTGTGGGGTCAGGCATTTGTATATTTATAAACTTATGCAATGCAGGGCATACAATGCTGGGCATAAATACCTGCCCTTATGTGTTTATAAATATACAAATGCCTGACCCCATGTTTTCCCACCTAGTATACTATATTTGAAATGTTTATATTTTAGTACATTCGAATATTAATACTAATAGAAATAGTCAAATAGACCATAAAAAAGACTACTACTAGGTAATAGTCTTAAACAAACATATTCACATGTTGTGAAGTCTATTTTCCATCTTAATATCAGTAATATTATAAAAGCAGTATTGCTATTTCTTGTACTTCGCTAAATGTCTCCACTCTAGGTCGCCTCTTTCAAGTCCTTTAATTAAGAGCTCTCCTGTAGCTATGTTTGTTGCAACAGGAATTAAGTGAACGTCGCATAATCTTATTAATGCCTGAATATCAGGTTCATGTGGTTGGGAAGACATGGGATCTCTTAAGAAAATTACCATATCCATTCTATTATTCGCAATTTCTGCTCCAATTTGTTGGTCTCCTCCGTAAGGACCTGATTGAAATCTTTTGACACTTAATGTCGTTGCTTCCATTATCCGTTTACCCGTATTACCCGTTGAAAACAAGGAATGTTTCCCTAATAATAACTCATATGCCAATACGAAATCTATCATTAAATCTTTTTTTGCATCATGTGCAATTAGTGCAATATTCATACGCACCTCCGTGTCTATTACCTTCGTCTATCTTTCATTTTTTTTATAGGTATATTTGCAACTAGCGCAGGCACAGTTGCCCCGTCAGCTCCACTCTTAGTCCTAACTATTTTTATATCCAGCCCCTCTTCATCAATTTCCATATAATCCGCTATCACTTTAATTATGTCTTCTTTCACCATGCTAAGAAAATGAGGAGAACAATTTGTTCTGTCATGTACAAGAACAAGCTTCAGCCTCTCCTTCGCAATATTTTTGCTTGCTTTTCCCTTTTTATTTAATATGTTAAATAACTCCATTTGTTTTCCCCCTAGCGCCCTAATTTGCAAAACCAAACATTTTTTTAAGTTTTAATGCGAAATTTCGACCTTCTTCTCTGTTGATAAATGGGACTTCTTCACCTGAAATGCGTCTAGAAATATTTTTAAACGCCTGTCCAGCAATAGTTTTACCCAACATTACTACTGGCTCGCCCCTATTTGTTGAAACGACAATTGCTTCATCATCTGGAACGACACCAATAAGTTCTATTGCTAAAATATCAATCATATCTTCAATGTTCATCATATCTCCTCGTTTAACCATATCAACTCTTATTCTGTTTATGATGAGAACAGGATCTCTCAACTCAGCCGCCTCTAATAATCCAATTATCCTGTCTGCATCTCTAACAGCTGCAATTTCGGGAGTTGTTACTACAATAGCTTTATCTGCTCCTGCAATTGCATTTTTAAACCCTTGTTCAATTCCTGCTGGACAATCAATTAATACAAAATCAAACATCTCTCTAAGGTCAGATGTTAATTTCTTCATTTGATCAGGAGTCACAGCATCCTTGTCTCTAGTTTGCGCTGCAGGAAGCAGAAAAAGACCTTCAAATCTCTTATCTCTTATTAACGCCTGTTTAAGTCTACATGTTCCTTCTACAACATCAACAATGTCATATACAATGCGGTTTTCAAGCCCCATAACAACATCCAAATTCCTAAGTCCTATATCCGCATCTATAACTAAAACTTTCTTTCCTAGCTGAGCAAGGCCTGAACCTATATTTGCAGTTGCAGTAGTTTTACCTACTCCACCTTTGCCTGAAGTTATCACTATTACTTGTTCCATAAAATCCCCCTTAATCTTTTTTTATCGTATTTTCACTTTGCGTTCTCTCTTTATTTTTTATGCAAGTATGGCTCTACACACAATACCCCTTTATTTATTTTTGCAATTTCTGGTTGAGTTGAATGTGACGTATTACCATCTGCAGATCGTGCAATAAATCCTGCAATTCTTAGCTGAGTTGGAACAAGCTTAAACGCCGCTACACACGCTCTAACATTTCCATCTCTTCCTGCATGTGCAACTCCTCTTAAGCTACCCATCACAACAATGTTCCCATCTGCTACTACTTCCGCTCCTGGGTTAACATCACCGAAAATTACGATATTTCCTTCGTAGTAAAACCTCTGCCCTGATCTAATTGTCCTATAAATAAACTTTGTAGTTCCTTCGAGTATTCCACTAAAGTAACTCTCATATAAATCATCATGTAATTCTTCCTTCACTATATTAATTTCATATCTTTCAGAAATTAATTTTTCTAATTCTATTTTTTCATTATCAGTAAGAGTACTATTTTGTATTTCTACCATATTTGCTCCTTTAAAGAAGGTGCCAGATTCGTCTAATTTTTCAATTATTTTCTTTTTAATTAAATCATAGTTTGCTTCTTCTTTTATATGTACAAAAATACCATTTTTTGAACCTTTAAACTCAATTACATTTTCTAGAGACATGGTAAGCTCCTCTCTGTTGTAACCCCATAATATATATCTTCTCTATGAATTAAAGAAGTCCTGCTAAATCTTTAAAAAATGTTTTTGTTGCAAAAATCCACCTAGGAACAAGCCCTTACCTTCTGAGAACATTTTCTGTCAATCTACGTCTTTCATTCTCCATCAAGTTTAACCCCATATGCTCAGCAACAATTTCTCTAAATATCGGAGCGGCAAATCCGCCTGAACCCCCTTGAAAAATCAATACTGAAATAGCAATTTCAGGGTCTTGATAGGGAGCGAAGCCAGTATACCAAGCGAAATTATCATACTCATCTTTATACTGATTAAGAATTTGTCTTGTAATTTGTGGATTTAATGCTTGTATTGCTCGCCTCATAACATATGCTTCATCCTTACGATTTCCATGGTCTTGTAACATTAGCTCTGCCATTTTTTTTCTAACTTCATCTTCTTCTACATTAAAATGCTTCAAATTTTCAAGTAAATAACTGACTTCGTTAAGAGGTGGTATAAAGCCTGATTTTTGCGCTGTTCCCGTTTTCCCAGCAACATCAATTGGGAAGTCTCTAAAGAACAATCTTGCGGTTCCTCTTTCATTTACTTGAAACATCCCATGTTTAATTATTGCTAAATTTTCCTCGTCAGTAAATTCAATTTTGTCAACTAATATTGGTTCAAATTTGTGTAAAGTCTCCCCTGTATAATTCCTTATTTTGCTTAATATGCTTGTCTGAAAACGGTATCCACCATTAGCGAGCATCTCCATGTATTTACTCATTTGCAAAGGTGTATAAGCATGCTGGCCCTGCCCTATTGAAAAGTTTAAAGTGTCAGCAGTAGTCCAGGCTGCAAAATTAAAATAATCAAATTTAATTACGTCAGTATAAACATTTGCTCTGTCCAATACAAAACCAAAATCTAATAACCTATTTACGATTGTCCCTCTAGATGGATTTTCTTCAGCCCAACTTGCGATTTCTTCAATTATTTCTGCTATTTTATCGTCAGTGATTCTTTGTTCTCCACTAAAATCTTCAGATGATATCCTCATTTTAAGATCTCTAATTAGCAACGTTTTGGTAGTTCTCAATTTATTTTCAATTGATGGAACTCCACCAGATCTTTCTCTAGGAATATCAATTTCAATCCCTGTCCTGTCATCAAGTCCGAATTTATGTGTAAATTCTAGCATTCTATAAATATTCATATTAAATGGGAGGGGTCTCCTCATCCCAAAATCATAACCAGCACCTAAGGAGTAAAAAAAGAAGTTATTCGAGTCTTCGATTGCTTCGACAATATTCTGCCATCCCATCGTTGCTCTGCTCATGTTCCAAAGCCAATTGCCAAATATACGATTCCCTACTTCTACAAATCCTCTATCCAGAATTTTAAAATCTTCACTCATCCCTTGTTCTAGTGCTGCTAAACCAACAATCATTTTATAAGTTGAACCAGGCTGAACGGCAGTACTTAAGGCTATGTTAGCAAGAGGTCTTGGTGCCAGTAAATCTCTCTCATTTTCAGGTTTTAAGTTTCTCCATTCCTTCAAACTAATTCCTGTAGCGAATAAATTAGGATCAAATGCAGGATAATTCACTAAAGCTAATACTTCTCCTGTTCTCACGTCAGTAACAACCACAGAGGCCGAGTTAGCATTTTCCCTTGCACCCGCTCTGGCAGAATATAATAAATTTGTTCCCCATTGGGTTTCGAATGTCCCGCCTGTTTGAATAGCTTCTAACACTTCTTCAAGTACCTCTTCTGCTTTTAACTGTAAGTTTAAATCAATAGTTAAATATAGAGTATCACCTATGATGGGTTCTTCTCGTTTCGTTACACTTTGCAACCTTCCTCGCGAATCCACAATTACCTCTTTAAAACCATCCTGACCTTTCAAATTCAATTCAAAACTGTGCTCAATTCCTGTTTTCCCGATTAAATCTGTGCGCCTGTACCCTAACTCATCTACGAATTTATCAATCTCATGTTGCTGTGATATTTTTCCAATAAAACCTACAACATGTGCTGCTAGCTTTCCATGTGGATAATACCTAACCGGTTCAACTACTATATTCACTCCTGGAAAATCATAAATATTCTCTTCGATGTCTATAACAGATTTCCAAGAAATATCATGTGCAATTTCTACTGGTCTATACTGCAAAAACCCTTGTTTTCTCAACTGTTCTCTTATTACCATTATTTTTCTCGCATCAGAATTTGAGAATTCTTCAGGAATTCTATACACATTATTTCTTATTTGTTGAAACGCATCATATGCTGAAATTTCAAAATCAGTGATACGATGAGTCTCTAGCCAATACTGTTTTTTCATCTCCTCACTAAATTTCCAAGTTCTAATAGATATGGGTACACTTAAATTAGGTACCTGTAGTAACTGTTGCTGCGCTTCAATTGCATTCTCTTCTTCAATCCCATGTCGCTCTAGCATAACATAAAATGCCTCTTTAGCCGATAGTTCATCACCAATATCATGTCCATATCTCCATTCACTAATTTCAATATCAAATACAAAATCAAATCCCCCATTTTCAGAAATCACTATTGGGAACTCATCTTTATATGTATCGCCATGTCTTTCTAATATTTTAACAATAGCAAGTGCTACTTCATTGATTTTCGCATCGACAACTTCGTTTTTCATTATTTGCACTGTAAAACTCGGTCTGTTTCCTGCAATAAGCCGACCATACCTATCTCGTATCTCTCCCCTTGGAGCCGTCAAAGGAATATTTTTGAAAATTCTATTTTCAGATATTTCTCTATGTTCTTCTCCTTCAACAATCATAAGCGATGCTAATCTAAATAGAATAACCAAAAAAAGAGCAATAAAAACAATAGTTACCACATTGTACCTGTTTTTAAGTTTTTCTGGAATCATCAGCCATCATCACCTTTTGCAATTCAAGTAAACACACAATTTTAGTAACCCCTCTTTTGCATTAATTTCGAATCAATTATTTTTGAGACATAAACATATATCGGTACTGATAAAAAAGCATTGTATGGCATTTCTACTATAATAATGTCCTTGAATAATAAAAAAACCTCAGTTCTAAATCCTAAAAAGTAAATAAATAGCAAGTTTATCAATGCATTTAAAAGCGTAGAAAGTGCTACGAGTAAAAAAGGGACTACTAATTTTTCCATTATTATTTTATGGGTCATCATCCCAACAAAATATCCTATAAGCATATAAGCAAGCGCATTCATCCCTACAACTCTGCCAAATAAAATATCTTGTATTATCCCCATAAGAAAGCCAATAACTGCGCCTTTACTTTTACCATAATGTATTGAAAATGTAACTACTAAAACAAGGGCTGTGTTAGGAATTACTCCGAACAATTTAAAATTATGAAATAATGTAGTATGCAGTATAAAATTCGCCATGATAATGGTTCCAATAATTAAGTTCTTCACCTGCCTACTCCTCCAAAAAATTATTAAGATTATTTGGAGTAACTATCAGTACCTTTGTCAATCTGTTAAAATTCACGGCCGGTTCTACAGTAATAGTTTTAAGCAACTTACTACTTGAAGTGTGCACTTCTGTTACTTCTCCTATAATAATTCCCTCGGGATAGAGTCCTAGCCCAGAAGTTATAAGTTTATCACCGACTATTACTTCAAATTCAGGATCAAACAAATAACCAGAAATCTCATTTGTAATGCTTCCACTTAGTATCCCTTGAGCCTTGCCATCTCTTAAAACTTGAAAACTGACAGAACTATTGTTGTCAACAATAGATACAACTTTTGCCCATGTATCTCCTGTCTCATAAACACGACCTATCAGTCCTTTCGAATTTAGTACAATACTATTACTTCTTACGCCATGTTTCTCACCAGCGTTTACGGTAAATATATTAAACCAGTTCCCAGGATCTTTTGCAATAATATCAGCAACCACAGGCTTGACTTCTGCATTCTCATTTACATAATTCAGTGCACGAATTAAACCTCTCAGCTCTTCAAGTTCCTCCCTCTTAAGCCTTAGGGTAACTATCTCATTTTGCAATTGTGGTATTTTTTTTGTGAGAACCTTGTTTTCTTCTTTTATTTTTTTTATATTGGCAATTGAAGCTACCTCACCGCCAATTGTATTAGAAACAGTCATAACAAAACCTTGAATAGGGGACAAAATGTTACCAGTCCACCTTTCAAGCGCAGTTATCCTTTCTCTTTGCCCTGCCGTGATTCCCATAATGCTAATCAAAACAATAGATACTATTGCTAAGATTCGCACAGTTCTGTCTTTACCTGTGTTTTTGGACATTCTCCCCCACCAACTTTACCCTAATTTCTTAGGCATAATTAAAACTTTTTTCAAAGTATTTATTTCTTCAATTGCTTTACCTGTGCCCAATACCACACAATCTAAAGGTTCTTCCGCCACTTTTACAGGCATATTAGTTTCCTTATGCACAAGTTCAGGTAACCCATCCAAAATTGCTCCACCGCCAGTAAGCATTATTCCCATTTCCATAATATCAGATGCCAATTCAGGTGGCGTTCTTTCTAAAGTATGTTTAATGGCATCGACAATTTGACCTATTGGCTCTCTTAGCGCATTTAGTATTTCTTTTGACGTTATTTCCAGAGTTTTTGGCAAACCAGACACTAAATCCCTGCCTCTTACTAACATCTTTTCCTCTTTTACTTTTGGGAAAGCCGAACCAATAGATATCTTAACTGTTTCCGCAGTTCTCTCACCAATCGTAAGTTTGTATTCCCGTTTAATATAATTTATAACCGCCTCATCTAGCTCGTCTCCGCCAAACCTAATTGATCTAGCAGTTACAATGCCGCCTAACGATATTATCGCCACCTCAGTAGTTCCCCCGCCAATATCTACAATCATGCTCCCAGTTGGTTCTTCTACAGGTAATCCTGCCCCTATTGCTGCAGCCATTGGTTCTTCGATCAAGTAGGCTTCTCTAGCACCAGCATGATATGCAGCTTCTTCAACCGCTCTTTTTTCGACTTCTGTAACTCCAGAAGGGACGCAGATTATAACACGTTGTCTAAACAACCCTTTTCCTTGATAGGCTTTTCTAATAAAGTACTTTAACATATTTTGCGTTACATCAAAATCAGCTATTACTCCGTCTCTCATCGGTCTGATTGCAACAATATTTCCTGGAGTTCTTCCAATCATTTTTTTTGCTTCTTTCCCAACTGCTAGTACTGTTTTTGTGTCATTCCGAATTGCAACGACTGACGGTTCTCTCACCACTATTCCCTTCCCTTGTACATACACCAAAGTATTAGCCGTACCTAAATCAATTCCTATGTTTTTTGAAAATATATTTAACAAACCCATTTTTTCCCTCCTAAGTTATCAATCCATTAGATGTTCTTCTTTCAAGCTACAGTATACCCCATCACCAATTATTATGTGATCTAGTACTGCAATACCTATTAATTTTCCAGCTTCCACTAATCTTCTCGTTATTTGAATGTCTTCATTACTTGGCTTTGGATCCCCGCTAGGATGATTATGTGCCAGAATAATTGATGAACTGCTTCGTTTGATTGCCTTTACAAAAACTTCACGTGGGTGAACGATAGAAGAGTTTAAGTTACCTATCGAAATATTCTCTAAGGAAATCACTTCGTTTTTTGTATTTAGCAACAGTATGCTAAAATATTCCTTTTTTAGATACCTCATATTTTCCATTATTATATTACTAACATCGTCAGGACTTTTTATCTTACTATAATTATTAACTTTTGACGATAAAGCTATACGCTTACCTAACTCTACTGCCGCTATTATTTTTGCTGACTTTGCTAGTCCAATGCCTTTGATTTTACTTAATTCTTCTACTGTACAATCTGTAAAGAAGCGTAGCCCTTCCTGCGCATAGGTTAATATGGTTTCTGCAAGAGCTACAGCAGACTTTTCTTTAGTACCAGTTGATAATAAAATCGCGAAAAGTTCTGCATTTGAAAGTACATGTGCGCCATTATTAAGCAATCTTTCTCTTGGACGCTCACTAGTTGGTAAATCATGGATTTTGACAGAATAGTTCTCTGTTTTTTTGTTTTCTATCCCCATATAAATATTTTTCCCCCATACAATGAATTACAATTTGTTGAAAATTATTATAGCTAACACTAAACCAATTATCCCTGCTAAATTTATATTAGCTAAAAATGTTATACTGAAAAATATAAACCCTAAGTTTACTTCAAAATCTTCTATGCCAAGCGTACCTGGACCATAAGAGAGAATAGGAATAAAATCGCCTAACAAGATAGCCAACACGCTTCCAAGTACAAACCCAGTTACCAATAACAAGAGCAATAACCAAGGATTACTGTATTTTTTCATCATCTCACCTCTGTAACACTATATTTGTACTTTTTAATACATAAATTGCTGTAAGTCCTATAAATGATCCTGTAAAAATACTTACTAACATCATTACTGGTAGATAGATAAAAATATGAGCATTGTTTATAAGCAAGCTAGCTATAACTAATTGTGCAATGTTATGCCCAACAGCTCCTAACAAGCTAACACCAATTAAACTAAAAAATCTACTTAAATATTTGTACGCTATCCACATTGAAAATGTACTAACAATTGCTCCGCTTACACTGTACATCATTGACATTACAGAACCTACAATTAAACCCCCTAAAAGACATCTTAGAACATTTACTAGAAGCCCATACTTTAAACCAAACAATACTAGTGTAACTAGAGCGATAATATTAGCTAGTCCCAGTTTTGCTCCTGGAGCTAATACAATTAATGGGTTAGGAATATACGCTTCTGTTATATGAAGTGCAATGCCCAAAGATGTCAGTGTAGCAATTTGAACAAACTTTCTAGTATCCAATGATATCACTCTTTCAAACACAACAAATATCTATTCTATTCTAACACACTTTATAGGTGATTTGTTTACAGTTTATTTACATTTTATAATAATTTAATAATGATTTCAAGCGCTCTCGACTTAATAAGCCCAAAGAAAAAGTCATTGTTTTGAATTTCACTATACAAAAACATCAACCTCGGCGTAATAAAAAAAAAAAATCAAAAACCCTTGCAGAATATTGCGATCATTGTTAAAATAATAACAACGATGCAAATGTATCAAAAATAAATATAGGAGGTGTACTTTGTGGAAATTAATTTGTTTGAAATTGTGCTAAGTGGTTTATTTGCTCCAGCAATTCTTTTTTTTGTATTTGGGATGTTAACTATAGCTGTGAAATCTGATCTTATTATCCCTCCTGCAATGAGTATAGGATTGTCCATTTTTTTGCTCGTCTCAATTGGACTAGAAGGCGGTGCAAAGGCAATTGAAGCAATCGTAAAATACCCAGATATTCTCGGAGCTGTCGTAGCTGTTGCAATTTTAGCAATTATATGCGGTTCTCTATTTGCCATTTTAACTGCTAAAACGCTAAAAGGTATAGGACTTAGTACTGCTGACGCTTGGGCAGCAGGTGGGCATTACGGAGCAGTTAGTTCGGCTACCCTTGCTGTAGGTGTTTCAATTGCGAGTGATGCACAGGCTCTCGTACCTTCAGCGCGTATATTCGCTGGATGGATGCCTGCAATATATCCTTTCATGGACAGTCCTGCTTTACTTGCTGCTATTTTATTTGGCCGAATTTCCCTTGCTAAGGAGGGTAGTATTGAAGGAATAATGAAAACAAGTACCAAAAAAATTCTCCACCACAGTATTTTTGGTATGGCAGTATGGTTACTTGTCTTTTCACTCATCATTGGGGCACTTTCCCAATTCTTTTCACCAAAGGAAATGGGCGATACTCTCTATTTCTTCGATGGAATGTTTAGAGGAATTTTGGCTCTATTTCTAATTGATATGGGAATGACTGCAGGAAAACAGTTGAATTTCCTTAAAGAACTTGGAGGAAATCTTATAAAAGCAGTAGCAGTAGCTCTCCTGCTCCCTCAAATTTGGGGAACCATCGGAATACTTGGGATGTACGCTATACATCACATGCTTCCCGGGACAATAGGATGGGGGGATGCATTTGTCTTCGCTACAATTGCCGGTGGCTGTTCATTCATTTCGGCACCAGCAGCAATGCGTGTTGCCATCCCCGAAGCAAATCCTTCAATTTACTTGCCAATGTCGGTTGCTTTGACATTTCCATTTAACATCATTTTCGGCTTAGCAATTTGGAAAGTAGTTTGTATGTACTTATGGGGGGCTTTGTAAAGCAGCTTTTGCTGCATATACCATCAAAAACAAGGAGGTGTAAATGTGAAATCTTACAGCAAAAAAAAGAAGGTAGTGATTGTAACAGAGGCTATTATACTAAACGATATAATAAAACTATCAGAAAGTGCAGGTGCTGATGGGTATACCGTAACTGCTGTTACAGGTAAAGGACCACGAGGAATACGTCGCTCTCAAGACTCCTTTATAAGTATTCTTAAAAACATTAAAATTGAAATAGTAACTAGCGAAGAAGTCGCAAACAAAATAATTAAAGAAGTAGTCGATAAATTCTATAAATATTATGCAGGGATTGTTTATGTAGAGGATGTTGAGATGCCCAAAATCTAAATAGCAAGACAGGGGGACAGGGACTTGTCTGGTTCTGGAAAAGCAAATATGACCAGACAAGTCCCTGTCCCCCTGTCTTGTTTTCTATCAGACTTTAAATTTAGAAACTTTAGCTGCTAATCTATCAATTTCTTGGTATGTCTCATCTAGAATATCACTTAGTTGCTTCAAGGCATCAGTTTGCTCCGAAGTCGATGCTGTGACTTCTTGTGTTACTGCTAAATTATTCTCTATCACTAAACTTATATCAGACATTTGTTTTTCTAGACTAGTCGTGCAACTCCCAAGGGACTTTAGCACTTCTGAAACCTCTTCCACTTGCGTTCTTAGGTTAGTAACGTCAGTTTCAATTGCACTAAAACTACTTTCGGTTTCGTCTACGCTCTTTTGAGATTCACTAATATTTTCTTCCGCTATGCCTATTTTTTCTGTTACCGTACCAAGTCGTCCGCTCATTTCGGACACCATCTCGTCCATCTCTACTGTTTGCTCTGTGGAAGTGGTCGCTAGCTTTTTAATTTCTTGTGCGACAACTGCAAAGCCTACTCCGTGCTCACCTGCACGCGCTGCTTCAATGGATGCGTTTAATGACAATAGATTTGTTTGTTCTGCAATAGTTCTAATTGTTTCAATCATCTTTGCAACTTCTTTTGAAATTCCATCTAAATGACCACTTTCTTCCGCTAAGCTAGTTATAGACTCTTGTAAGTTATTATTTAGTGCACTTGTTCTTTTAATCTGTTGATAGCCATTATTAGTTTTTTCAACAGTACTATCTACTTTTTCTACAAGCGAACTAAATACAAGAGATAGTCTTTCTCTTACATCAGCTAAAGTATTTGTAGCTTCTTTTAAGTCAAACACATAGCCAGTCTGTTTTTCAGCATCTTCTGCTACTAGCTCTATAGCAGAAGTCGTTTCTTTTACTCCAGTATCTACAACATCAAAACAAATTTTAACGTTTTTTTGTTTATTCTCTAACCTTGATGAAGAACGCCTAATACTAACAACTAGTTCTTGCAAGGATTCAATAACCCCATTAATACTCACTCTTAATGCTTCTACGACTCCACCTAGGCTTTTTCCTATACGTATTGTTAGAATCCCACCTTTTACAGGTTCAAAATCTCTGCTTATCCTTTTAATTGGTTTTCGCAAGACTTTTGAAAGTGCATAACCAGCGATAGCTGATAGTATTATTGCAACTAATAGTGACAACCAAAATAGTCTGCTTAGTCTATTGGACCCGTGTGCATAGTTCGTGAGATTAAAAGCAATAACACGTATTGCTACTAGATTAAAATCTGGGTCGTGTTCTGCTACAAATCTCAAATCAAATGTTAAAGGTTCTTCACTATCAAATGGAGTAAGTGAAACGTTTCTCTTCGTGTCAAAAATTATTCCTTTAGGCAGTTCTCCTTCTTTTCCTTCTTTAAGTAGCTTAATATGGTTTTCTGCTGTTTCTATTTGCTCTTTAGTAAGCGTAATCTCTTCTTTAAATATTGAGCCCATCAATTCACCACTTGGTGCAAAAACTGTAAAATACGCACTTGTAAGAGTTCTAATCGCTACAACAGCGTCTATATTATTGTTCACTATTAGATATCCTACAACTACTCCTTTCACTTTTCCTGCTTCCATAATAGGTTCACTTGCCATTAAAATCATAGCAGATTCAAAATCTCCTCTATGCTCTTGTGGAAGTGCAGACACAGGAATTATAACCTTACGTAAATCAGGTGTACCTCTCAAGGCATTTTCAACACCTTCACCAAATAAAGATATATCTATACTAGGGCGATCAGTACTACTAGATATTAGTTTTCCTTCCTCGTCTATCACGAAAATTTCTCGTATACCTAATCCGCCTTCTGTAACGCCATCAGCCAATTCTAGATATGCAGCTATTTTTCTAATGTCTGAAAATCCCACACCTTCTAAAAACGCACCTATTAACTCTGTTTTATCTGCAACCGTTCCTGCTACAACAGACAAAACGCCGTCTACAGCGACAACCTGATCAACATTTTTCGAATCTACTTGCTCATCAAAAACATTTTTAGTTACAAAGTTATTAACTAATAATGCACTCCCTAGCAAAATGATTGTCACCGACACAATGCTAATACTAATAATTGTTCCAAATTTCAATTGCTTGATTCTCTTCATTTTCTTCCACTCCATTCAACATATGTAGATTTCAAAATTAATTATAGCAAACAATTAATAATATTGCAACGTATCGAGTCACGAAAAATCCGCTCCTTTTCTTTAAACAGGCTAAATCTCCCTAAAGTCAGGAAGTGGAATAAAATTCGTTTTCATATCGAGTCAATAATGTCCCTTGCACTTAACAATTACTAAATTATCGTTTTCATCCAATGCATATACAAGACGATGCTCTCTCCGAAAAGACTACATTCATTGCTCCATTGTTTCCAATTCCACAATTGTCTTAATGACAACTTTACCTTGGTTGAGCTGTTGCAAGGACCGGAACAATTCAACAAAATAGTTTGGATTTTTTAACACTTTCAGGTTTTCCATTATATTATTGTATTCGTTAAGGCTCATAACAACAATATTTTTTTCGCCTTTTCGAGTTACAATAATGGTTTCACTATCATCTGTTGCACGGTCGCAGTATTCTTTTAGGTTATTTCGATAAGTGGAGTAGTTTACAGCTAACATTTTATCATCACTCTTTTTCATACGTTTTATTGTACGATTTATTGTACCGTATATGGCATAGTAAGTCAATCAATTTTTGGGACGGAGCAGTTTTGTCACGCAAACCAAAATATCGATGTATCGTGACAAAACTGCCCCGTCCCCAGATGTCGTCCCTAATTCTTTGATATTATACGAGCCGGCACACCAACTGCTGTTGCCTTTTCGTTTACGTCTCTTAGCACAACAGAACCTGCTCCAATTTTGCAACCTTCTACAATAACTATAGGACCTAGTACCTTTGCCCCTGCACCAATAACCACATTATTACCAATCGTTGGATGCCTTTTTCCTTTGTGTTTTCCAGTACCTCCCAATGTCACCCCTTGATATATGGTTACATTGTCACCTATCTCTGCAGTTTCTCCAATTACAACTCCCATTCCATGATCAATAAATAAATTTTTCCCTATTTTTGCTGCTGGATGTATTTCAATTCCTGTCAAGAACCGCGATATGTGTGCAACCAGTTTAGCCACAAAATACAACTTAAATTTATACAATCTATGTGCTACGTTGTAAAAAAAAACTGCATGCACGCCTGGATAAAAAAGCAGGATTTCTATATTATTCCTTGCTGCTGGGTCTTTACTCTTTATATTATTGAAAAATCCTTGAACTTTCATAAGATAACCACCTCTCATCTATTATTCAAACAAATATTTCTCGCCATTATCAGGAGCTATCGTTACTATTTTTCCACCACTACCTAAATTTTTAGCTAGGCACAATGATACGTATATGTTTGCGGCAGATGAAATTCCTAACAACAAACCCTCTTCTTTCGCTAGTTTTTCTTTCATATCAAACACTTCACTCTCTTCTACTTTTACTACTCTGTCTACTACAGTCGGATCATAAACTTTAGGAATAAAACCCGCTCCAATACCTTGAATTTTATGCGAACCTGCCTTATTTCCTGACAAAACTGAACTATTCGCAGGTTCAACAGCTATTATCTTAACTGAGGGATTCGCTTCTTTTAATCGTTTGCCTACTCCTGAAATTGTTCCACCTGTTCCTACTCCAGCAACGAACATGTCAATATCACTTACTTCATTTATAATCTCAACGCCCGTTGTTAAATAATGAGCATTAGGGTTTGCAATATTTTCAAATTGATTTGGCATGAAGTGCAAAATATTTGCATCTAAAATCTCTTTCGCTTTTTTAATTGCACCTGTCATTCCTTTAGTTCCATCTGTCAAAACAATTTCAGCCCCATACTCTTTAATTATTTTTCTTCTTTCTATGCTCATATTATCAGGCATAACTATTTTGACTTTATATCCTTTTATTGCCCCTAATAGTGCTAAAGCAATACCTGTGTTGCCACTAGTTGGTTCTATAATCGTCGATCCACTTTTCAATTTACCTGTTTTTTCTGCAAACTCAATCATACTCACAACAATACGGTCTTTAATGCTTCCGCCAACATTACTTCCTTCTAATTTAATAAAAATATCAGCCATTTTATTAGATTTTATTTTGCTTAGCTTAATTATTGGTGTTTTGCCTATCAAATCGAGTGCATTTTTTTTCATAGTATCACTTCCTCCATAACTGCATCCATTCCAAAACATTCAAAATCTAGATGATATCAAAATATTGGGTTGCTAAATCATTTTTGACCTAAGATATTAATATTATATACTAGCCAAGATCGATAATCTATTGTTTTAACAGATTATCGACCTTGGTTTTTTTAAAAATTTCTAATTTAAAAATTGTATCAAAGTGATTTTACTAGCATTTAATTTATTGACAAGACAATATCGTATACCCCAAGCCTTACCAGGTTCGCTAGAAGCACATCTTTTTCTTTTTCCCTGTTAGTTGCAATAATAATTATTTGTGCTTGTTCTTGTGTCAACCTTATTTTTTTATTGCATTTAAAAAAGCGTTATCGTCTTTAACGCTTGCTAAATCAATTACTATTTTTCTGAAACTCCCCATAGCTGAAGCAAGGGGCTTTACGCCACTTGTGGTAATCTTTAATTTAGAAGTCTCCGCAATTTCGTTAAAATCAAGAAGATCAGAAATAACAACCGAAAAACCGAGTTCTTCAAAATCTTCGCATATTTCTTTGTATAAACTACTTAAATAAGCAAAATTCAATTACATTACCACCTTTCTATAATTCTAAATCGATTTTATTAATCATTTTTTTGCTGTTTTCTTTTCTGTGTTTAATGGCCGCGACTTTGAAATCGTTAATAACGTCATAAGTGATGTTTTTGAAAGCAGGGTTAGTTCTTAGATTTTTGAGTTGCCTTAAGTTTTGTTTTTTCCCAACAGTTCTGTTGATTCTGATGCATTTTTCAACAGTTTCAGAAGACAACAAACAAGCACAAGAATATGTACTAACATACCACTTTCTTTCGTTTTCCAAAAAATGATTCTTAAATTCTTTCTTTAACGGCACGTGATCTACTGAAGACTTGACAAAAGAATTATAGATAGAGTCTCTATCAAAATCCACCCAATTAATTTCATAGCCAGCTTCTTTTGCGAGGCAACGAAGAAATTCACGAAGAGATCTACCATTCCCCTCACGAAATGGATGTAGCATATTAATTTCCCCAGCATGAAAGGCTAGTCTATCTGCATATTGTTCAACATTTGCTTTAACGCCTATTAAGTTATTTTCTTTTTTTAGTGCTGTGAAAACATAATTCGCTGCATACTCTAGATGCCTTTCTAGCGCAAACAAATTATTTCCTTTTGCAATGTCCACCGTTCTAAGTTTTCCCGCCCATTCGTATATGTCTTGAAAAATGTATTTGTGTATGTTTTTTAAATGTTCT
>JAJOKP010000072.1 GCA_021129775.1 Clostridiales bacterium | reverse complement strand
TCGCCACTATCGAAATAATAAAAATTATGATAATGTGCTCTTCTCTTATTGGTAAAGGTATATGCTCACCAAAAAAGTAAATAGCAAACACGATTAGCACATTTAAGAGCAATTCGCCTACACTCTTAAAATTAGGTGGCGTCACCAACGAATGTATTACGTTATATTTTTCTCTATATCTGTGCCTAATGAAAAAAGGAAACGTACTATTTGCCATGAGACCCACCGCAAACGTCAATTTACCCACTTCTTCAAAAAACTCCTTCTCATAAAAAAGCTCTCCTAGTACATCTAACAATAAATCCAAGTACTCTCCCCCCTAAATTATCCATATTTTTGATAACATCTTCCAATACAATTGCAATACATGTTGTCTGAATATCTACTGCTCTAACCTTCTATTTTCTGGGTTAATAAAAAGCTCGGGCAACTTCATAAAACCCATAGCGAATACTGCCATTGTAGACGCAGTGCTAAAACTAAAGTCGCTTGAATCAACATAATAATCTCCTATTATACCTACAGCAAAAACTGCAATAACTTCGCACAGTTTGCGTATCGTACTTTTTTCGTTGTCATCCCTTTGTTTTAATCTCATTATAAACCCCACTTTTAAATAGTATGTATTTATTTGTTTTTCTTCTGTCTTTTCCTATGTCTAATATAGATTACAGCAGAATGAAAAGAAAACCACGCCGCTGCTACAAACGTTGAAAGCCTTATCAGCATTAATGCTAACTCACTTTTTTCTATAAGAATTACAATCGTAAACGTATATAAAACCATAGAAACAAGTATTTTAAAACGTTTGTGTGAAGGTGTAATTATATAAATATTCAAATCTCCTATTATTGTAAGTACTATTGCAGAAACCATAAAAACTATTGATACGGGCATCAATTCGCAATGCGTGATAAAAGACATGATTCCCATTGTATACACAGTCATTCCTAAAATAATCGCTACTTGGCTATATTTTCTTTCGCTTCCATACATGGCAATTCTTTTATCCTTTACTATCTGTATCTTTTTTTTTGTCTAATAGGAATACTTTTTTAATTCTTATCAGCATATTTCTCATATTTTGGTTTATCCACCTGCCTCCAAATTTTAGTTGTTGTATACCTTGGTGCTTCTTTTTTGTTGCCTTTTACTCTGAAACAAGCCAAATACCTCTTGTTTACTGGCTCATCCATGTCTTTAAACTTAAGTGCATTTTGTTATAGTGATAGTTATAATATTATATAATTGTAGCATTGTTCGTTCCAATATCTTATTAAATTTCCATGACATTACTCACGTTATTATAGTATTATTCAAAGAATTAATATACTCTAAACTAAGCATCACTTCAGACCTACATAGACTTAAAACAGCAAACTTTGGCTAATCAAAGTGAAATTGACAACTCTTAAGTTGAAGTTATCAGTATCTTAGATTTGCTAAATAGTTAGATTCTTTTATAAGGAAGATTTGCTGTAGCTTTATTCATTTTACTGGTTTAAAAAGAATATTTGCCCGCATGCTTTAAAGATTTTAGCTGCTTTTTATCATAGAGGTTATATCGAATCAGCGGAAGAATTTGCTTACTATTATGATGGTAGGAACATAGAAAAAGCTATTTATTATCAAGAAAAACTACTTTCACTAGCCCCAGATAATCAACTTTTTTTATCAACGCTAGCTAGATTTTATGAAATAAATAACGATTATGAAAAAGAGTATGAGCTTATTCAGAAAAAACTTGTTCTTAATCCTAATAATGTCTATATTAATATGGCACTTGGCGAAAATCTTATTATGCAAGGTAAGTTTCTAGAAGGGTTAGATTACTATCTACGGTACGGAAATACTCCTAAAAATCATGACCGTTTCTATGATTTTTTAATACTCTCTAACAAAATATCACTAATGACCGAAGAATATCAGGCACTTTTTGCGTTAGTTGATACCTCTGACTTTCAGCCATTATTTGAGTTTATGATTGACGGACAATACAAAAAAG
Source organism: Clostridiales bacterium (assembly GCA_021129775.1). Lineage (GTDB taxonomy): Bacteria > Bacillota > Clostridia > Peptostreptococcales > NVVX01. The sequence continues at coordinate 47,737 of JAJOKP010000072.1, read as the reverse complement.
CAGAAGAATTCTTAAATTCACAGAGCCCTTCTGACCTTAGGGATTTTTACATGCTGCTTTTCGATGGTAATTTTAATCTTGTTGAAGGTAAGTTGGGTAACCAAGGATATATAGGCTATTATGTTAATAAAACTAATAACATGTCAACCAAACCTTTGCAGCAGATTCTTAAAATGCTAAAGAAACAAAACAATTGATTCTAATCTAGAGAAATCACATGTAAAGGACAGTAATTATCAGCTTAAGAAGTCGTAAAATAACACTGACGAGTGTACATCTTGCTCCAAGACGGCACCTCAAAAAAGTTTCCATTTGTCGGAATTACACTTGCACCTTTGACACTTTCATTTGGCACATGTTTTTCTAGGCTTGCAGATATTCTGTTTTAAACGAGAGCCTCCAACTATCAGCACTCAAAAGGCGGACCCCTAATAATTAGGTGCCCGCCATCTTGTTAGTAGTCTGAACGCTAAACTATTTTGCAATTTATGTGATGATTATTGTTTCGTAATTCTTCCCTCAGTTTGAGGATTAATAATTCCTTGTTGACGAATATAATCTGCTACTGCATCACGCATAAAAGTCCCTGTTTCTATAAGCATGCGTGCGTCTTTCATCATCGCGTATCCATCACCACCGCCAGCCATAAAACAATTAGTAGCAACTTTATATGTTTTAGCTAAATCAATTACTTTTCCTCCTATTTTAACTTCTATAATGCGTTCGCCAGCTGGCTTTGAAGGATCGAAAGCATAACTCATCCCTGATACTTGCGGGAAGCGACCAGATAGCTTTGGATAATAACGTAATCCGTTTTCTAAAGCCTGCCATATTTGCTCTCCAGTCAGTTCTAAACTTACTATATAGTTGTCAAAAGGCAACACAGTAAAGATTTGATCTAATGTAATTTTTCCTACTTCTATGTTTGCACGTATTCCGCCACCATTTTGAATTGCAATATCAGCATCTGTTTCTTGTCGCAAAACGTCTGCAACTAAATTTCCCATATTAGTTTCTCTAGAGCGTACATTTGCTCTTTCACCATCAAGTAAGATAGTTGTCTCGCCAATTACTGCACTAAGTTTATCATCTAATTTTTCTCTAAAAGGATTTAATACTTTTTCTACTTTTTCGCAATTAGCAATTGTTGAATCTATAGCAATGAATTGATGTCTGTGGTTTGTAATTTCCTCATTTTTTAGTGCGACATCTAGTCTTCCTAGCACTGTTCCGTATGCACCAGAGTCAACTAAAATAACGCCGTCTTCATTCACTTCATGGCGTTCTTCATGTGTATGAGCACTAACCGAAATAGTAATTCCCGATATTGAATCAAATAGTCTTTTCTCTTCTTCTGTTCCAATATGTGCTAAAAGAACAATTGTGTCGACTTTATCCTCCAATTTTTCAACTATTTCTCTAGTAACTTTAATTGGATCTAAGAACTCTAAATCGGCAACATTGTCTGGATGTGTTACAACTGGAGTATAAGTGGTTACTACTCCGATTACACCAATTTTAACACCTTCCTTTTCAATTATGGTGTATGGCTTAAGAAATGGCACTGCTTCTCCATTTTTAAAGCGTACATTTGCAGCTAGAATTGGGAAATTAGCCTGCTCTGCTCTTTTTTCTAATATATCTAATTTGTAATTAAAATCATGGTTTCCAACAACCATCGCATCATAACCAATTTCGTTCATTGCAGCGATTACGGATTCCCCAAAAGTTAAATTAGCAATGTTTGTTCCGTGTATTGTGTCCCCAGCGTCAAGCAAGATTGTGTTTGGCTGAGCTTCTCTTATTTCTGTAACTAAACTTGCTATGCGAGATATTCCACCAATAGCTTCTGTTGCCCCTCTTGGTTTAAACGCTTCTAAATGCCCATGAATATCGCCTGTGTGCAATATTGTAAAGTCACCAGGTGCATCGGATAATACTATTCTATCTTCAACTTTTGGTGCAATTGGCGTGTGCGCAGCTAAGTACGCTGCCATCGCATCTCGTACGAAAACTCTAGTATTGCGCCTAAATCTGCCTTGTTCGAATATTTCGCGCAAACTACGCACCTGCTCAACTGAAGTCAAGGTAACTGCAATTGTATATTTTTTATCTATATTTAGCTCGTCTCCATTAACACTGATATCAAACACTCTCTCACCTATATTTTGTAAAAGATCGAAACTAAACTCTACACCTGATACCTGTAAAAAATTGCTATTGGGTAGTCTCGGCCAATTGCTAACGCTTAACTCTAGTAATTGTACTAATTGTTCCCCCGTCAATTCATAAACAACAATTTCGTGATCATAAGGGAAGGCTCTGTATAGATCATCCATATTAATATTACCACTAACTATCCCTTCGCGGATGTGCCCTGCTCGTTGTACAGCTATATCCGTTTTACCTTCATAGCGCATTGCATCTGCAATGAAATTGCCTAGCGGTGTTTCCCAAAGAGCAGTTGACATACGCCTATCGTTAAAAGTAATTGCTCCTCTTTTAATATCGGCGTTTAGTTTGTACCAAAAAGAACCTGGTTCGGCGTCTGGTATATATGTCATCATTATAGGACAAAACGGGTTGTATTTCTCTCCTGCAATATCAGTTTCTGATATTCCTATCACCTTCGTTAAACTCTCTTCTTTTTCGTAAGCTCTGTTGATTACTCTATCTACTTCAATATGCGGTTTTATTGAATCATTTATGTGAACTAGCTGATGGTTAACTCTTACCAAAGTATTTTCACTAATTGTCAAATCAATGCGACTTAAATATTCGCCACCCCAGCCGTTTTCAAAAATCAAAGTATCATTTATTTCTATTGGTTCAGTTAATAGCCAGTGAGTATGCCCACCTAAAATAAGGTCAATACCATCTACTGATTCTGCTAAAAAACGGTCATTAAAATGACCTAAATGTGAAAGCACTACTAATATATCAACTTTCTCGCGCAACTCAGGAACTATTTCACTAGCGACTTCAATTGCATCTAAATTAGTCACAAGTTCTCTGACTTCAGGCGCATGGTGGCGGTTTGCTCTTGCCGACAAACCCAATATTCCTATTTTCACATTACCCTGCTCAATAATTTTATAAGGTTCAAACAATAATTCATCAGTCGCCGTTTCTAATAAATTAGCAGAAAGAAACGGAAATTCTGCTTCATCTCGACTAGCAAATAAGGGTTCCATCCCCCAATTGAATTCATGATTACCTACAGTCATTGCATTAAAGCCCATAAGATTCATAGCATCTATTAACACTTTCCCTTTAGTCGCAGCTGCTATCCCAGTACCATGAATTGTATCTCCAGCATCAAGAAGCAATACAGGCTGTCCTTCATCCCTTATTCTGTTTACTACAGTTGCAATACGAGCGAGTCCACCAACTTTACCTTCAACATCTGCTTTACCATACGGTATCGCTCTCCCATGAAAGTCGCTAGTGTGAATAATAGTAATCTTTTGAGACTTCTCTCCTAGACCTAAAGCCTTTCTCATAATATGATAAATATCTGTGTTGTCAATGTTACCAGCTACTAACTCTGCGCGAGCCCCAAAAGCTCTGGCAATCATAGTAGTAGCAAAGTCACTCTGTCCAGCCCAACTTATGCCAAACTGCCATTTGCCGCAAGGTGTGCTAAACGGTTTGCCGCCAGTTCCGCCAATTCCATCAGCAGATGCCATGTTTTCATATGGATCATGCCACCCTGGTGCATTTGTTGTTTCTGGGACAAATCCTTCCCATCTATCTATTCTACTAGGTCCTGGAGCAAGTATTTGCATACCACCAGCATCTGAATCAGCAGCTGTAATTACCAATGTTCCAGGGCTTTCTTTAGCAAAAGCAATGGCTGTGCCAATAGCGTCGTCTGCGCGCCCAAGAGCAACCATAGTTGCCTCAGCGTTATTAGCTCCGTCTGCAAAATTATCAGTACCTTCTTCTTCCACTACTAGCAAAAATCCTTTTTCATTACGAGAGGAGATTGCTATTGCTGCCTGTACCATTTCGGCTAGCGTAGGACTATAATCCCAGTAGTGAGGTAGGTTATTCTCAAGAAGATGCTCTTCAGTTTTAGCATTAAATGTATGGTGATGAGCAAAAAGACCAAGCAGTTTCTCAGTCTTATCTAAATCAAGTGCTAACAATTCTTCTCTTGTAAAAACAACAGTATATCCTTTGTCTTTAGCAATTTGAATTAAATCAAGATCATCTTCACGTGCACTTTCTCCATGCACTCCAGTAGCTCCTTGTGGTAAAAACCAACGTTCACCGCCACCAAGTATTACATCTACATCTGATTCTATAATTTGGCGAGCGATTTCCGCATGATTTCTACGAGATACAACATTCGCCACAAAAACACCTGTACCTGGTTCGGTAATCGTACCACTATTAACTAAAGCTGTAGCAAATCCTGCATCTCTAGCCTCTTCAGTAATAGTTGTTAGTTCATTTCTGTCTGGACCCAAACCATAGTAATTGAAGTTTGACTTAATACCAGATGCATGAGCGACTGCCCCACCAACTGATCCTGCTTGAAGATTGTCTAAAATATGCGGCTTGTATATCGCTACATTTGGTAGCTTATCCCAATTCAATTCCCCATCGGGGCCATGCAAAAAAAGACGCGCAGCCGTGAAATGTGAAGCATTCGCTCCATCTGGATGGATAAAAATTACGTTGCGTTGCTCTGTATAAACCACACTAACTTCTTCTGTGTTTGTGCTCTGCAGTGCATCTGGTGTTAAAAAGATACTAAACATACTTGCAAAAACAAATAATAATACCCCTAATCCAATTATACCTTTTAACATATTGCTTTTTACCGTTTTGAACATGTTTACCATACCTCCTCAATTTTTACCGTGCTTTTACTTACCGAATTCTTGCCTCTAGCCAGATTGGTGTTATCCCCCCTTTTTGTCTTGCATTATCCCAACGCAGTAATTTTCAAAACTTATTCTCACTTTTAGTATAATAAAACAATGTTAACTTTAGGTTGTCTAAGGTAAAGGTAGTGTTAAGAAAAAGTTAAATTTTCATTTCAGTTATGCAAAATCAGAACAAAAAAATTTCTTGCTTGCGCAAGAAATTTCAAGCTAATTTATTCAAGCTAATCTATTAATTCATCGGGGGCCACTCCTTTTGCCCTGTAAGGAGTATATGCCTTTCCATCTTTATTTTTAAAGGCACATATTAAAGCTTCCGTTGGGCAAACAGCAATACATTTCTGACATAATTGGCATCTATTGTTGATTGTTGGATATGGTTTTAAAACGATGTTATTAATAGGACAGGCTTTCTCACAAAGATCGCACAGTGTACAAAGGTTGGTGTCTAATTTAATATTAGTCATTTTCCTCATAAATTGCCACACCATGTTACTTTTTGATAGTAAAGATAGTAAATCAGAAAATACTGGAATACGAGCCCATCCTGAAGTTCCATTTACTATATCATCCGCAAATTTCTTTGCCTCACCTTTACCAGTTTTAATCATTTTAATAATTTTTTCTTTGTTTTTTCCCTTAGTAAAATAGTTACTAGGCATTCTAATTTCTTTTGCACCGATTGTAGTAAATCCTTTTTTTCTTAGAATTTTTTTTACTGGTCCCACTATTCCACCAGAAATGCCTGCTAAAGTGTCCACCATGAAAATTTGTGTACCATTTACTTGAGGCAACTTATTTAAGAACTCCCAACAAAGAGGGTAAGTCCCTTGTGCCGCTACGGGAAAAGCAAGCCCGACAATATTGTTCTCATTAAATCCGCTTTCAGTAAATCTAACTAAAGGTAGTAAGTTTACCTCAAGTTCGTGTTTTTCAAATGCATCTTTCATAGCTTTCACAACCAAATATGTATTACCTGTTCCAGAAAAATAATAAAAATCTATCGGCTTCTTTTCAATCATTAAAACCTCTCCTCTCTTTCTTATGTCTACACGATACAGTTTTTAGATTAGAATATAATTAAACTGTCATTAAAATCCAATTAAGAAAGGCAAGAAATACAATAACTAAAATTCTGCGTCAATTATATAGTAGGTTTTTTATGTCCAGTAAGAAAAGACATCGCCTATATTTCAAAGAGTGGAACAGATATGATGATTGCCTATAGAAAGCCTGTAGTTTCTTCCATCACACCGTGTGTAATGCAATTGATAATTAGATGCTCATACACGTTCTATCTTGCAATAAATTCTTTTACATTAATTACTTGTTCCCATCGTAGTTCCAAAAATGTCGCTTGTATTGATTTTTCACGTTCAGTAGTATCTACATATTCATTATATATATCTAAATCAAATATTTGATTCCAACTTTTTTCTACTTTGAATCTCAATTCATCTAGTAGTTTTGAATTCTCATTAAAATTCTGCAAATCAAATAGTGTTATATTATTTTTCTTCATTTCCTTATCGAATATATTCTGATCTTCTTCATCTTTAGGTAAATACCAATAATTCAATACATAATGAAATAAATCAAAATCAGATAACAGTACTTTATCCTTTTCAATTTCAGTTTCAATTCTAAATAATTTCTTTCCTTTTTTCTCATAACCACTACATCTTAAATCTGGCTTTTTTTTATTAGCTCCTCCCCACTGATACCAAGCCCAAACTGGATATGTTGATGAATTAGTCAATGAAAATTTCAATTTATTTTTCATCTGCTCCATCATCCAATTATATGCCATCCTAAACTCATCATCAACATATTCAGTTTTACCACGTAAAATCTTAGTTTCTTTTAATTCATTATATCCATTTATATCTTTGATAGTCCAAAGTCTCACAAAAAACACCTCTTTCAAATAATACAGACAGTAGGACAGGGGCTTGTCTAGCTGAACTTTCCGTTTAAAGCGATACAAATCCTATTTTATCATTATATAAAACAAAATCCTTAAGTACAAGAATTTTCATGAACCCTCTAAATTGTTCTCTATATTGATTCGTGGAGCTTTTGAAACTATCATTGTCAACAATGTTTTCTCACATAAATGAAATTAGTACATTCATTGTACAGTACTACTTATTCTCCTGCTTTTCGTTTTAGCAAAAAATATGAAATTGACGTATTAGATTAAAACAAAATCTTGACACATATCTGATTTAGTTTAATATGATGTTAAATATATATTATATATGAGTTCAGTATATGTTTAACTTGATATGAGAAAGCATGCATGCTTTTTGGGCAATAAACACAATGTTTTTGCAAGGAAAAAAAGAATTTTACTTCACTAATAATCTTGCTAAGATAATTATTGCGTCGGATATCTTTTTAAAAAATAAACTATGTTCGGTCTGAAAAAAATATGTCCTTATACATAGTCGGGGAGAAAATATATGAAAAAGCAAAAAGCAAAACTACTTGTATTAAAAGATGTTGATTTAATTGATGGTAACATGGATAACATCCAAAAAAATATGGTAATAATTATTAGGAATGGTATTATAGAAAAAATAAGAAAATATGGTGAACTAGAAATACCTAAAGGAGGACAAATAATAACACTTTCGGGTAAAACTGTTATTCCTGGTTTAATTGATTCTCATGTCCATCTTTGTCAATCTGGAGTAGACGATTTCATGAAACCATTTGCCGAAAGATTAATCACTAAATTCAAAAGAAATTGCTTGATAACGATACGTTCTGGAGTTACTACTGTTAGAAATATGCCTGGAGTACGAGGATATAGAATTTTTAAATATAGAAAAAAAGTGGCGCAAGGCAAAATTGTAGGACCTAGAATTTTAGCATCTGGCCCTGCTATTACAACACCATATAGTTATTTTAGCATTTTATCATTTTTGCCATTTAGCCCTTTTGTGCGGTTTTTCATAGAGCGATTATTTGGAGTGCGCGGTTTATCCATTGATGTAAATAATGAGAAAGAAGCAAAAGAGATAGTTAGAAGGCTTAAAAAAGAAGGGGTAGATTTTATAAAAACTATTACTCCTGGTTCCCCTTATTATCCTTTTGCAAAAGAAGAAAAAATGAAGTTAGAATTACTTCAGAAAGGCTTGAAAAAAGAACAAATAGAGGCAAGCATGCAACCCGAAATATTAAAAGCTATTACTGAGGAAGCCTACCAACTAAATCTAAAAGTTGCCTGCCATAACATTTATAGACCTGAAGAATTTTATGAAGCGGTAGTTGCAGGTGCAAATAGTATAGAGCATTCTCCAATAGGGTTAATGAGTGAAAAAACTTTCGATCTTATGAAGGAAAAAGGAATTTTTTGGGTGCCTACGATATATGCTTTTTATAATTGGAAAAATATTATAGATAATCCCGAGTTATTCGAAACAGCAGAAATAAAAGAATTAATTCCAGAACCGCTGCATTCTCATGGAAAAAAATCTTTGCAACAGCTAAGAAATGACATAAAAAATGGTGGAATTTGGGGTAAATTTTACAAAGAAATGGAACCATTACAGCAAAAATATTTTCCTGAGAATTTAAAACTAGCAATAGAAAAGGGAGTTAAGATTGCTGCTGGAGTTGATTGTGGCGCAGGAGGCGCTGGTTATGTCCCGCATGGTCAATTATACAAAGAATTAGAAGTATATATTAATAACGGTATGAGTGAATTTAGTGCTATCCAGACAGCAACAAAAAATGCAGCAGAACTATTAGGGATAATAGATAAAGTGGGAACTATTGAGGAAGGAAAGGTTGGCAATATAGTCGTTTTGGAAAGTAATCCATTGAAAAAAATATCAAACTTAAACAATGTCAATCTAGTTATTAAAAGAGGGGATATAGTTTATAGTAAAGACGTAGAATTATAAGTTCCGCCGAACAGCATGTAACAATATGTTTCTAAAAAATAAACTATGTCCGGACTAAAAAAAATATGTCCTTATGCATAGTATCAAGGAGATCTGAGTTATGAAAGAAAATTATTTTGATAAAATTGAGCTCCAGTCGGGAACTCTTATGGAACTGCTTATGAGTTTACTGAGGATTGGTATGAATAATCGTTACCACGAACTTTCAAAGGAATATGGTCTAGCTATTGATGAGGAAATTGATAGTTGGGTCAACGAAGTTCTCAACACCATCAGTACTCCCATGAAAGATTTGTTAGAATTCTATTTTAACGACGATGGTTTTTTGGGGTTAGGATTATTGTTTATAGTAAATGAATTAAGAGAACAGAAAAACTTTGAAAATCTCATTGCATATATTGAAAAATTATCGCCTGAAAAAATCGGTAATTATTTATTACGTTTTGCTTGCGAAGATAAGTGGAGAGACGATTTTTTTATCTTCCAGCACGATGAGAAACTGTTTGATATTATAACTACGTACTTTTCAGTCTCTGATGAAGGAAAGTGGCGAGTTTTTAAAATACTGAGTAAACCTAAGTTAATAAAAAAAGAATTGCTGTCACTATTGAGGTATTATTACAATACCTTCTATAAACAAAAACAAAGTGAGGTAGATCAACTCATTAACCAATGTATCACTCATAATGAAGAGAAACTAAAACAATCATTTATTAACAGTCTTTTACCTGTTTTATCAAAAAAATTACAACAGATATATTTAAAGAGCGAAATCCCCTTATTGTTCACGTTAGCTATTTTCTCGAATTTGGAAGTTCTTTTTTTTTGAAAATAAATGTCTTTTTATTGGATATAGATATCCAGAGATGGTTCAAATATGGGGTGTTGGAAGCCAAGGATTACTTTCAAAACTCAGCATATTTAAAGTTTTAGCAGATGAAACCCGATTAAAGATATTACTGCAAATGAATCAAGGACCTAAATATTTAACTGAAATGGCAGATTCATTGGGATTTAGTACACCTGCTATAAAATACCATTTAGAATAGTTTTTAACTGTCGGCTTGCTTCAAATTAAAAAATCTGATAATAGGATTTATTACACACTAAATAAAGTTAAATTTGAAGAATTAATTTCAGCGTTAAAGAGTAGCTTTAATATTGAATAATCAAGGAGATGAGTTTGTTATGAATAAAAAAATGATAGCAACTGTTCTACAAAGTATAGTAACATTAAGTGGTATAACCGTAGGAATTAGTAGTTTTACACCGTTGCCAAAAAGTTATAAAAATAGGAAATGTTAAATTAGATGTTTCAGCACGTTGATAGCAACCATTACAACCAAAATCATTGTACTTTGCTTTTGATATGTCAATACTGAAATCATAGGGACAGAAACCTTGATTTGCATCGTTACTAAAATCCAAATCAAGGTTCCTATCCCTGTGATTTCCTTATCCCTGTGATTTCCCCAACAAAAAATTTGTCAAGCAATACACTTGCTCAGTCAATATATCGCTAATGCAAAAGCGGAAGGATACATCTAGTTTACACGTACATGGCCTGTAAATAAAGCCACAATTATTCTTGCTGATACAGTTCTATGGCACTTTCACAAGTCTTAGTTTTCGGAGCTCTAATGTTTTCACCTATTAATTTTCCAATGGAGCGGCTTCCTGGGTGGCTTCAGTTACTCCATAGTGTGTTGCCATTATATTCAATGGCAGAAGTAATGAGATCTGTTTGGCAGCCACATATTTTTCAGTAGATATGATTCACTATATAAAACTAGCTTTGTGGTGTATAGTAGGTTACGGAGGAGCAATATACATCTTGAACAAAAAATAATAGTATTATAATTGATTCTCAAACAGGGGCTAGGGGCTTATCTGCTTCTAAAAAAGCAAGCATTAGCAGACATATCTCGCTCCCCCTGTCTGCTAATGACTCTTTTACTCCCATCTCCAAAACTTAATAGTCAAAACAAAATTTAAAATCAAGAAACCACCTAACACCAATATATTAAACGAAATACTAAACTCAGAAGAACCTCCAACTAAAACTTGCCTTAATACGTCTCCTAAATATGTTAACGGAATAATCCTTACAACTGGATTAATGAAATCTGGAAGCATCTCAATTGGAACAAAAACCCCTGATAGAAACATCATAGGAAATTGAACTGCTTGTAAAATTCCCATTCCGCTATCTGCTGAATTAACAAAAGATATTAGTAAGTACCCTAAGCTTATAAATACCAATGCTCCCAGAATTACGATTCCTGCTATTAGAAATAGAATCCTACAATTGTAACGCCAAATACTATATGTGCAATAATCAGAATCAAGCTTGCCTGCACTAAAGCAACTAATACTCTAAGAAGGAGCTCACTTGCAAACAATATGATTTTTGGAAGAGGAGTAGTCGATAGCCCTCTTAGCACTTTCTTTTCCCTTAACTCTAAAAATCTCAATGAGCCAAATAATCCTGACTGCATTAAAGATAGTCCGAGTAGTCCTGGCATAATATGTTCAAAATCTTTAATTACTTGGAATATTGTTCCAAATAAAATAACAAGGATTACGGGAAATGCTATAAACCAAAATAATGACATTTTATCACGTGTCATTTCCCTAAAGTTAGCCAAAAAAACACTTCTAAAGATTTTCATTTGCAATTCCCCTCCCATATGCTTTACGAAAGTCTTTTACATCAATAATTATTTCTCTCATGTTCAAGCCTCCTACTTAATTTATACAGTTTCTTGTACTCATCATACCCGTTACAAATAAAAATAGAGTCACCCATAATTACTAAACTGGGTCACTCTATATGATTATTTTAAACTACGCTTATCAGTTACTAATCCAAACTAATTATTCAAAGAGAATTCGACTATTAAAGTAAGTCCTTCCCCTTGTTTTTATACTATTTTAAAACTGCCATTATTTTTGGTAGCTCTTGTATTCATGTTTATTAGCCCATTCCCTTTGCTTTCTTCATCAGCATTAAATCCTCTGCCATTATCCTCAATGCACAGTGTTGCTACTTTTTCTCCCTCTTTTAGAGAAATCTTTACATGTCTAGCTCTGCTATGCTTCTGCACATTACTAAGTGCCTCTTGTACAATTCAGTATATTGCAAATTCTTGTTCTGGCGTGAGTTTTTTTATCTGATGCAAATCTAGCTTAAGGTCTATTTCTTGTCTTTTGGAGAATAGCTCACAATGAAGCATCAATGCTTTTATAAGCCCTTCTTTTTCTAAGGAAGACGGTTTCAACTCTAGAATCATATTGCTTAACTCTGCTAGAGTTGCTTCGGTAGTTTTTTCTAAATGCTCTATAACTTCTGCTATGTTTTCTACATCCGCTTTATTTTCTAACCTTTTTCGCAGCGATTTTATACTATAACTGATTCCATGAATACCCTGAGATATTGAATCATGTAACTCTCTAGCTATTTCATTTCTCTCTTGAGTAATAATTAGATTTTTAATAGTTTGATCTAGTTGAGTATCTTTTTGTGCTAATTCTTTTAAGTGTTTGTTTTCAAATTCTAGCATCAACACCTTTTTTCTCGCTTTCCAAGTATAATGATCAACCACTTGAAACACTGTTGAAACAAACACTGCTAAAAAATTTCCAATTGTAAGCATAAAATAAAAATTGAAGCCCTCCATAGAATTCCTGTACCTAAAAAATATAATCAAAAGGGCAATATTAGTGCCTATTAGAACTGTAAGTGTTGCTATTGCTTGCCTAATCAAGTCTTTCTCTAATCCTTTTCTAACCAAGAAAGAGTCTAAATAAATACCAGAGAGACCTGTAACCCCAGCCATAAATAGACTAACAGACATCATTCCTATCATTACGTGCACTCTAGAAAAAAATCCAAAATTAAGAATTAAATCTAAAAAAATTAGAACAGCTCCTCCAGCAGCCAAACAAAAAAAGCATATTTCTAAAGCATTTCTTTCTTTTTTTCTATCTTTTCTTAAAAAAAGAATCCATTAAATCAGCTCCTTTTGAAAAGCATATAACGCCGCTTGTGTTCTACTGCTTACTCCCAGTTTTTGAAATATTCTTGCCACATGGGTTTTTACTGTGTTCTGGCTTACATATAATCTCTTGGCTATTTCAAAATTGCCCAATCCCTGCCCAATGAGTTTTAGTACATCTAATTCTCTTTCGGTTAAAGGTTCTATCATATCGGCAAATTCTATTTCTCTTTTTTGATTGGCATGATTTAACAGTGTAGTAGCAATCTCTTTGTTAAAATAAGTTCCACCGCAGTGCACAGCTTTAATTGCTACAACAAGCTCATCTGGCTCTGCATCTTTTAACAGATATCCGGATGCACCTGCTTTTAAAACAGCATGAACTTTATCCCATCTTCCATAACTACTGAGGACCAACACTCTTACTTCTGACCATCTCATATTTATCACTTCTGTTGTTTTTTCTCCGCTCATTCCTGACATCTGTAAATCCATTAGAATTACATCAGCATTACTACCACTTTCTAGTAACGATAATACTCCTTCTCCACTACCGGCTTCAGCTACCAGCTCTATTTCAGGAATTGATTCTAGGTATAGTTTCACACCTCGCCTAAACAACGGATGATCATCGACAATAATAACTGAAATTTTTTCTTTACTCATGAAATCACGTGCTTGACAAGTTTGCATTTTTTTCTTAATTCCCTTACAAATCTTGATATTTGATTTATTAATCATACCATATTTAAGTATAGTTTTGAAAAATACTAACCATTAAATTCTAATCTACTCAAAAATTCGTATAAAATTAAAACAATATGTAAGTCTAAAATCCTGGAGGTGTAAAGCGATGACTTCTACAACACTAACTGCCTATAGTTTTTCTTTATTAGAAGTGGAGGGGGTCAGGCTTAACCTTTGCAACTTACTGCTGAAAGAAATTTCGACTAAGCAATAAGTTGCAAAGGTTAAGCCTGACCCCGTTCTTTCCTCTATTATTCATACAGCCACCGCCATAGATAAAATGTAATATACGCTTGCCACCCGTTCCAGTTTTTTGACAACTTCTCTATCTCTTCTAAAGAAGGTTTCTCTTCTAATTCCAAAATTCCTTTTAAGGCATTATGAATACCAACATCAGCAATTGGAAAAGCCTCTTTTATATCAAAGCATTTTAAAATTGCATAATCCGCGGTCCAATTTCCTACTCCTCTAATTTGAATTAATCTCTGTTTTAGTTTTTCATAATTTTTCTCTAACATTAGTTCTTTCTTCGTAATAGTTCCATCTTCAAAGAGCTTTGCAACACCTATTATATACTCAGCCTTTCTTGTAGTAAATTGTAATTGCTTCAAATCCTCAACTTCGAGCTTAGAAATTACAATTGGTACAGGAAATAAAAAATACTCGCTATTCCTATATTCTATTCTTTCTCCATAAGATTCAACTAATCTCTTCTTAAGAGTATATGCAAACTTTAAATTTATTTGTTGCCCAATAATTGCCCAACAAATTGCTTCAAAAATATCGTCAATTTTTACAATTCTAAGTCCCTTATATTTGTCAATTAAAAGTTTAATAATCAAATCAACTTCGGCTAGTTTATAGAATGTTGTTAAGTCAGTACCCAAATCAAACATATCCCACACATATTTAGCTGTTCGTAATCTAAGACGTTTCGGCGAGATTTTTTTTAAGAATGTTATTCTTAGTTTTTTTAATTTCATTGCAATTTTAATCAAAACATTAACACCATCGAAGTTAAGTAATTTATAGAATTCTCCCTCTACAATCCTGTGTAGAATTTCCGCATCTGATCTGCCTAAATAAACCATACACTGTTCAAAATCAAAATCCTCAGGGACATCTATTTCTAAGTATTTCTCGTAATCTTTCCACCCTACACCTAATGCATTTTGTGCGCTTTCTTTGCAACATTTGTTTTCTACAGTTTTATTTTGTTCAATTTCATATCCCATATTTTTCTCCTTAAAATCGTATATCACCATTACATGGTGATGAGCACTTTCGACCTTTTTCACCTCAATTATATCTCGTAGTTGAGTTTGAGACGAAAAGCACCATCTCTAACAAAATATTTGGTTTTGGATTGTACAAAGAGTGTCAAAATGATAGTATTCATCTTCTACAGTATTTGAGTCTTTACTCATTCTCCTGCTTAATGCTCATTCCTTTTTAACAACTTCAACAAAGTAGGCTCTAACTCAAATTTTCCGACTAGATCATTTACTTCTTTTAACCTATCATTTCTAACATTCTTAGGAATGTTTGATTTTACAGCTCTAATTAGTACATTTTTTGGGGTATGGCTCAAGTCAACAAATTCTAACATCTGTGTTTTATATGATGAATACTGCAAAAGATTGCATCTAATTATATCGGTAAACAATGCTGAAATCCTTTCTTTTGCAATACCATATCTGGTAATAATCGGCAAATCATCAGCTTTGATTTGAGAGCTTAATTCATGTTGACAACAAGGAACTGAAAATATCATTTTAGCATCCCATTTTATTGCATTATATAGAGCATAATCTGTTGCTACGTCACACGCATGAAGTGTAATTACAATGTCTACTTGAGTTTGAATTTTAAAACCACTAATATCTCCTACTTCAAACTTCAATCCTTCATACTCGTATTTTCTAGCTGCCTTATTACAGTTTTTAACAACTTCTTCTTTCAAATCTAAACCTATCATATTAACTTCAATTTCTTTTACTTTTGTAAGATAGTAATACAGTATAAAAGTTAAGTATGATTTCCCGCATCCAAAGTCAATAATGTTTAATCTCTTAGTTTCTAGATTCTTTATTGTGTCATCTATCATCTCAACAAATCTATTTATTTGCTTGAATTTTGAGTACATTGACTTCACAACTTTTCCTTCTGCTGTAAAGACACCCATATCAATAAGCGGTTCTATAGTCACGCCTTCTTCTAAAATATAATTCTTTTGTCTATTATGCTCTGAATCACTACACTCCTGCCTATTTAACTTGTTCTTGATTTTCTTATAATTCATCTTCCCTTTTTTTGTTGTAGTTAGCAATAGCTCATATTCATCATTCCAAGCATTCATTTGTCTGTATTTTTTCATTAACTCTATCAAACTACTCTCTAACTCATCAATTTGAATATTTACGTGGAAAACTTGTTTATCAGTCTTGCTTTCAATTTGATAATATTCATTTTTAAAGTATATAGTAACTTTCTCGTATTTTTCCTGTTTGCCTCGTGGGTTACTAAAAACAAACTTAGTAGGCTTTTCATTAATTATTTTTTTTGTAATTATTGTATCTGTATTCATGTTTACCTCTTTTCTCTTGCCGGTCTTGTCAATTAGATCATGAACGATTTGTTGTAGCCATAAGCAATGGCAAGTCAATTAGATACACATCATCTCTACTTTTTTCAACATTACTTAAGCTTTCTTTAAATCCATTTTTTGAGAACAGATAGTAGTATTTGTTCTCGCACTTAAAAATACTTGCTCTCTCAATTAATTTCTCTAGTTCCTTTACCCCAACCTTTCCATTCTTATATTTGCATTCTGCAAATATTGTCCCTTCATCTGATAATGCCATAATGTCTATTTCTTCTTCTTGTTTAGTTATTGGACTTGATCCCCACCATTTTCCAATTTTATCGAATACTATAGGCAACTTTGACCCAATATTTTCTTTAATCAAGTATTCAATACATATACCTTCAAAAATACTCCCAACGTAACTTGAAATATGCGGGTCGATTTTTTTGCTATAGATAATATCACTCATTCCGTTTTCAATACTGCTTATATTAGAAATTACAAACCTGTACCAAAACTTAAATAAGTTATCACGCAATTTATATAGTGTCTTTCGTGAACTGCTTTTTTCAGTAACTGGATGCATTTTTTCGATAATATGCATATCCATTAAATTCATAATATAATTATGAACTTTGTCTTTACTTTCACCTGTTTTGCTACTAATCTCATTTAATTTCTTATTCCCTAAAGCAATTGCCTCAATTATAGAGTTGTACACAGCTAGTGACCTTAACTCTAACCTCAGTAAATTTTTTGGTTCATTATACAAGTTCGATATCTCCGTCAAAAAATTCTGTTTGATATTCTGCTCTATACTTAACTTGTCATCAAACTGGTTTAAATACAAGGGAATCCCGCCTAAAATTGCATATGCTAGTATCTTATCTTCGCTACTATAGTTTTCAAAGAACTTTATACTATCATAAAAGCTAAGCGGTTTAATATAAAACTCTGCCGTTTTTCGCCCAAATAGCGGGCTTTTCTGAGATAGAATTTTTTCCTCCATAAAACTAATAACTGAACTACACACAACAATAAATAAATTTTTCTCTCTTAATTTATGGTCTATCATATTCTGCATCAATGAAACTATTGATTTATTGGAGTTCGCCAAATACTGAAATTCATCCAAAACAAGCACTATTTTTTCGTTAATTGCTTTGTCTGCAATGTACTCAAAAGCATTTACCCATGAGTTAAATGCGCTCTTATCATATACCTCCCCTAAGCTTTCTTTTATCACAACTGAGAATTTTTCTAGCGCTAATTTATCATTATACTCTTCTGATACAAAAAACACTGCCTTTTTATCTTTACAAAACTCTTTAAGTATCGTCGTTTTTCCAACTCTTCTTCTTCCGTACATAACAACAAAATTAAAATCAAATTTCTCATACAATCCATTCAACAACTGCATTTCGCGCTCTCTTCCAATAAACAACTTATGCAACTCCTTTTAATAGATTCTAAATTAGTTTAATTGTAATTCTATTGTATCTCAATTGTGTCAACATGTCAATTGGCATTTTTAAAATTTGCTGTATTTATTTATGGGCTAAATCCATTAAAAAGCCTCCTCAGATAAATGATAGATTGTACTATTTTTTAAAGAGTGACAACTGCTTGTCCTGCGCACCCTGCAAGTTAAGCATTATTTAAAGTATTTTTCAATAACCACCGCTATCCCGTCTTCGTCATTTGTAGCAGTTACATAGTCAGCCTTCTCCTTAACTTCTTTTGGTGCATTGCCCATTGCAACACCCACCCCTGCAAATTCAAGCATTGTTACGTCGTTTTGTCCACCTCCAATTGCAATGACTTCTTCTCTTTTTATTCTATACTTATCACATAGAATGCTTAATGCTCTGCCCTTTGAAACATTTCCGTCAATAAACTCTAAATAATATGGTTTAGATGTACAGTAATTCACATCAGCATCAAGTCTTATATCAAGAACTTTTTGAAACTCTGCTATTTTTTCTACTTCGTCTATCCATAGCACTTTTGTTGCACCTTGTTGAATGATTTTTTCATAATTATGAATCACTATTGGTTCAACACCTGACAATTCTTTATATGCAATGACGTTATCGTTAAATATATTTGAATATAACTGATTTTCCGCCCAAATAATTATTGTAGTTTTAAGCTCCTCCCCAATTTCAACTATTTTCTTAACGTCACTACCTTTTAAACCCTGCTCATGGAGTATCTTTGCAGTGTCTAAGTTTACAATTTTAGCTCCATTATATGCAATCACTGGCATCTTTAAGCTTAGTTTTTTGTAAAGTTCAACTGTCCCCTGCGTAGGTCTTCCAGTACAAATAAGGACTAGTACTCCTTTATTAACAAGCTCTCTAATTCCTTTTATTGTTATTTCACTTACTTCGCCTTGACTGTTAAGTAAAGTCCCATCAACGTCTAATGCTAGCAATTTATACATAATATTCCTCCGTCACTTTTTTTTGCATGAAGCAATAGAATTACCCCATTTATCATTGTTGTCACGCCACTTACCCCTATTAGTCTATAAATTAACTTTGTTACCTTATCAATTCTTTATCAGCTTTTACAAACAACTTTTCATATCTCGTGTGCAAGCGGCTTCGGCTTTTACCTGTTTTACTTAGATTGCTATTATTCAATTCGTATTATTGAAACTGATTACTCGTTATCTGTTAATGGTATGGGTATTTCGATAGTTTTATAATCAACGTCAATAACCTTTATACCATCTCTTTCATCGGAGCCGACCGCAACTGTAAAATTGAATGTCTCAGGGTGATGTGTTGCATTTTTATCAAGAAACAAATCAATCACAACTGTTCCTGTGCCGCCCCCTGTTGGCATATATCTACGACATCTTCCAACTTCTATCCACTTATTCCATTCACGTTCCACAGCCGCAGTAGTCTACTTTGCTACATAATACGAATGATTTGTTTGAGTTTCGTTTTCGGGGTAACTGCTTGTTATGTTGGAAACGTGGCATTCGTCAGAGAAGTAGAAAGTAACACCGCCCCAGTCATTTGGGTCTATCTCAATCTAAGCAACAATCTGTACATGTTCAGGAATTCCATCAGCTCTTTTGATAAATACCGTTCCTTTTGCTAATATATTCATTTCTGTAGAATCTGAATTTACGCTGAATGATTTGACCTCAATTATATTTTCGTTTACCACTGCATCTTAAAAAGTATCATCTTGCTTCGGTGAAATCAAAAAAGTGTAGCAACAGAAATTATAATTAACACAGCAGGCAAAACGCATCTAACTTTCATATTCTCGCCCTCCATCATTCTTGTGGCAAGTCACCTACATAGTCTACATTATTTTTTTCTTCAATCTGCATAGTGCTAAATTTATTAGTTGTCTCAATTATCATGTTTAAAAATCGAATTCTAAATGCTTCGACACTCATCTTAACCACTCCAGATGTTATTCCGATTACAAGTATAATCATAGCTACTCGTTTACTAATTCTTATTACACTTTTTCTAATTTTCTCTCGCTTTATTTTCTTGTTGCATTTTGTTTGATGTTTTAAAAACCATTCATTAAGACTTCCTGGAATTTCAAAGTTTTTATATTCTCCTAGTAGTCGATCTGCTTCTTTACAAGTATTCTGTGCGTGTTCGTACCCTATATTATATAAAAACATGTCTTTTAGTTTATCTATTCGCTCTTGTTCGTCTCTAGGTCGCTTCTTCATATGTGACACTTCCTTTTTCAAGAATGCCTTTTAGTGCCTTCTTTGCCCTACCAATACGTACACTTACGTTATTCTCTGTTATTTCTAATACGTCAGCTATTTCTGTAATCGATAATTGATGATAATATCTAAGTGTTAGAATATCTGCATAGGGTTGATGTAAATCAGCAAGGCTTTTCGCCATTTCCTTACTTTCTTCGATTCTTAACACATGTTCATCAAGGTCCACATCGTCTAATATCTCTAGTCTAGCTACTTCGTCAAAAGGGATATACGTAGTTCTTTTTTTACGGTTGTACGCATCTATAGAAAGGTTCCTCACTATAATAACCAGATAAGGCTTGTTTTCTTACACTTTATTTCAATAATTTTGTCTAAGTTGTTAGAAAGTTTTAAAATTACATTTTGAACCATGTCTTGGGCTTCATGATAATCTTTTAGAACCGTATATGCTGTTATAAATAACTCTCGGTGATAATGATAATATATTTCTTCTAGTTTATCTCGTGCTTTTTCACTATGTATAACTAATAGAAATGTTAACATGTGCCTCCCCTGTATCCATTATTTTTCTGTTTATGTAACTCTATATGGTAATTTTATCAAAATGACTCTACAAAATATATTTCATTTTGATGTTATTATGAGCTTCTATACTTTATCATGAGAATTTTTCTGTGCCAAAAGAATTTATTGAAAAAGGGTTTAATAGATTAAATATGAATGGAAAGCTCTATGTGGTGACGAAAGTGAACTCGTCCAGCTGCGCTGAACATCGGGGAATCAGATGGGGATTCTACCCCACCTGATTGGAAGTTCCCACTTAAAGAAGTAGGAGTCTTAACTCTAAAACAAAGTAGATAAAAGAGTAAAAGTTCATTATTTCAACCCCATCTTCCCTTGCTTTTTACACCATATTAGTTTAGCCTATTATTAAGAGAACTCGTTGTACTAGTCACAAAAAATCTAAAAAAGGTGTTGTTCTCAATGAAAAAAATTGTTTTTGCTGCAGGTTGTTTTTGGGGTGTGGAAGCATATTTCAAGAAAATTAATGGCATTTTATTTGTTAAGGTAGGTTACTCAAACGGTCGAAAAGACTATCCCACTTATGAAGAAGTATGTAGTGGACAAACGGGACACGCTGAGACCTGCTATCTTGAATATGATGAAGCTGTTATAAGTCTTAGTGCTCTACTTGAACTGTATTGGAAAATAGTTGATCCTACTGTAATTGACCGTCAAGGTCCAGATGTAGGAAGCCACTATAGAACGGGCATCTACTATTATGATGAAGTTGATTATTCTGTAATAACATCTTCAAAGGATGCAGAACAATCGAAATACGAACTACCTATTGTAACAGAAATCATGCCATTAAAGGTGTTTTGGGACGCTGAAGAATACCATCAAGACTACTTAGATAAAAATCCTAGTGGGTACTGCCATATTTCATTTTAGTGATTTCAAACCGAAGGTAGGACTAAAAACGAGACAAGTACATTACTACTTGTCTCTAAATATACCTCTTTACTCGTACAACCACCGCCATAAATAAAATGTAGTATTCGGTTGCCAACCATTCCAATTTTTAGAGAGTTTCTCTATCTCGTTTATAGAAGGCTTCTCATCTAGTTTCAAAATTCCTTTCAAAGCATTATAAATACCAACATCAGCGATTGGAAAAGCATCTTTTATATCAAAGCATTTTAAAATTGTATAATCTGCGGTCCAATTTCCTACTCCCCTTATTTGAACTAATCTCTGCTTTAGTTTTTCACAATTTTTCTCTAACAATAATTCTTTCTTCGTAATGATTCCATCTTTAAGGAGATTTGCAACACCTATTACATACTCAGCCTTCCTTATAGTAAATTGCAAATGTTTTAAATCTTCAACTTCGAGCTTAGAAATCACAAATGGTGTAGGAAACAAAAAATACTCGTTATTCTTATATTCTACTCTTTCGCCATAAGATTCAACTAATCTCTTCTTAAGGGTATATGCAAACTTTAAATTTATTTGTTGCCCAATAATTGCCCAACATATTGCTTCAAAAACGTCATCTGTTTTTACAACTCTAAGCCCTTTATACTTGTCAACCAAAAGTTTAATGATTGAGTCAGTTTCGGCTAGTTTATAGAATTGTGTTAAATCCGTACCTAAATCGAACATATTCCACATATATTTAGCTGTTAGCAGTCTAAAGGGTTTTGGTGGTGCTTTTTCTAAAAATGTTACTTTTAGTTTTTTCAAATTCATTGCAATACTAATTAAAATGTTAACGCCATCAAAGTTAAGTAATTTATAAAATTCGCCCTTTTCAATCTTGTGAAGAATTTCTGTATCTGATCTTCCTAAGTAAACCATACATTGCTCAAAACTAAAGTCCTCAGGTACATCTATTTCTATGTATTCCTCGTAATCTTTCCACCCTATCTCAAATGTTTTTTGAGTGCTTTCTTTGCAAAATTTAATATCTGTAATTTTGTTTTGTGCAATTTCATATACCATATTTCTCTCCTTAAATTCATATATCATCATCTTTCACAATTTCTTACAAATTTCTCTAAGTAACACAAGTAGCCGAAAAATACCACTCTTTTAATAATTTTGCTTCTTTTTTCTCACGAAAAAGAGAATTAGCATAGTTTTCTACAGCGACGCTCATTCTCCTACACAATGTGTAAATTTAAATAAAGCCGAGACAAAGAGACAGTGAGACAAGTCCCTCTGTCTGACTAAGGAATATACCAGTATGAATTAAAACCCGAATGCTGGGTTACCGCATTTTTAGGCATTTGCCATATAGAATTAAATACATTCAAATAATCACCTACACCAACTGTTAATCCCAATACCGAAAATGTGAACCAAAACTCCGTTAGCCATGTAGATTCGTTGGGAATAAACACCCAAAGTATAAACGGTATAAATCCAAAAACAATATTTGGCAGCAAGGAAAGAAATATAAAGCGATTTTTAGATACTGGGTGCGTAGAATGAACAAAGGCCATCCCATACTTTAGTGAATACCACGCATCAACTTCTGCATCTTTTGGAAAAGCAATAGCATGTAATACTTCATGTGGTACAATCATTACTAATGCAAGCAAAGCCCCCCAAGAGTTTATCATCCCGAAAAAAAACACAATCTCTCCAAACCTTAAATATGTACCAATTCCTACTACTAAAAAAACTGGAATCAAAAAAATTGAAGCAACCCAACCTAACTCTGACATCGTTTTCGGCTCTCTAAACATTACCGCATCTTCTGGCAAGGTGCCTTTTGCTAAACTCTCTACCCCTTTGTATTTTCCTTTCCAATTTAGCTTCATTCTACACACCTCCACGTTATGATTTTCTATGATAGGAAAATGTAATCCGTAATACAAATGAATATTTCCATTGCTTTCTCTCATTACAGTATCTTAACAAAATACGCACAGTATGTAAACCCCAAAATATAAATGCTTGTCTGCAAGCAACGCTATCTCTTCCTGCGCAAGGGTGAAAGGAGTTGAGTTGACAACAATAAAAAAAAGCTGTATTCTAAACTTATATAAGCAAAATAAACTAATGTGAGGAGCCCCTATGACAGAGCGAGAAAAAGAAATATTTAAACTCATAGAAAAAGATCCCATGCTTTCTCAGGCAGAGATTGCTAGGTTGCTTAAAATCACAAGAACATCTGTAGCTGTTCATATAAGCAACTTAATGAAAAAAGGAGAACTATTTTATGAATAAGAACATGGTATTAAGTGAAGAAGTCAAAGCAGCAATGAGTAAAAAACAACCCATTGTTGCTCTAGAGTCAACTATTATATCGCATGGTATGCCTTATCCTAAAAATGTTGAAACAGCTCTTGAGGTTGAAGATATAGTTAGAAAACGAGGCGCAACTCCAGCAACTATTGCTATTATTAATGGCAAGCTAAAAGTAGGTCTTACGACTGAAGAAATAGATTTTCTAGGTAAAAAAGGATTAGAGGTAATTAAAACCAGCAGACGTGATTTACCTATTGTAGTGACAAAAGGTTTAGACGGTGCTACAACAGTAGCTACAACAATGATAATTGCGAAAATGGCAGGAGTAAGTGTGTTTGCAACAGGATGAATCGGTGGTGTTCACAGAGGCGGACAAGAAACATTTGATGTTTCTGCGGACTTAATTGAACTTGCTAATACTGAGGTTGCAGTTGTATGTACTGGAATTAAATCAATACTAGACATTGGATTAACTCTAGAATACCTAGAAACTCATGGTGTGACAGTCCTCGGCTATAAATCTGATAACTTACCAGCATTTTATCTTAGGGACAGTGGGTTTTCAGTTGACGCGCGGGTTGATTCTCCAAAAGAAGTAGCAAACATAATGAGTTCAAAATGGTCAATGGGTTTAAAAGGTGGACTTGTAATTGGGAATCCTGTACCTAATGAGTATGAAGAAAATAGAGAAAAAATCACTCGTACCATTAATCAAGCTTTGCTAGAGCTTAAAAAAAGTGGTGTTAAAGGTAAAGAATCAACTCCCTTTCTCCTCGCTAGAGTCAAAGACTTAACTGGCGGTGAAAGTTTAGAGACTAACATTCAACTTGTATATCATAATGCTAAAGTAGCCGCGCAAATTGCGGTTGAGTATAACTTAATAACAAAGTAGCTAATTCAGTTTACTCAGTTAGTTGTTACTATTCAGAGGTAATGGACTGTCACCTGAGCGAGCTTTTGCGAGTCAAATGGGTCTGCACCTTTGCCAAACCAATTAAATATTTCTTTTTTTTCTTGATTATCTATTTTTGAGCCCATTCGACTCACTATGTTCGCTCAGGGCGACATGTTGAGGAGCGTTCGCTCAGGCTATTCGACACATATTTCGCCTCTGATCAGTAACAATTAGTTTTTGAAGTTAACTGCAACTGTTTCCAATTTTATTGCAAACAACATCTTATTATGATATAGTACATTTCGTCGCTTTATAATGCTTTTACTAAGCAAAATCGGTAGTTTTTTACAAAGGGTCAAGTTTTTTTTAAAACAATATTAGTTTTAAAATACGTAATCAAGGTGGTATCATGCATGAGTAATAACAAAATTGGGAGTATTGCTATGTTCATATGCGCATTTATTTGGGGCATTTCATTTGTCAGTATAAAAGTTGTGGTGGCAGTACTAGAGCCTATGACACTTGGTTTCTTGAGATTTTCTTTGGCGAGCACTTTACTTTTTATACTAGTTAATATCAAAAAACAAAATCTAACCATAGATAAAGAAGATTATTTTTTGATGTTTGTTGCTGGTGCAATTGGTATAACGGCATATTTTTACTTCGAATTTAACGGTGTTAGAATTACTACCGCTTCAACTGCATCTTTAATTATCGCTTCAATACCTGTCATTTCAGCTCTCGCAGAGAGCATTGTCTACAAAACAAAAATCATTTCCAAAAAATGGATGAGCTTGTTTTTGTCAATCTTCGGTGTTTTGCTTATAGTAGGTTTCAATTATAGAGAACTTATTGCAACAGGTTTTTTAAAAGGCTACCTAATGATGTTTGCAGCTGCTTTCACTGCTGTAGCATATTCTTTAAGTACTAAACCTCTGTTTAAAAGATATGACTACCTCACAATAGTGTTTTATCAATCACTTATTGGCACTATTTTTTTTATCCCATTTATGATTTTCGAAGATAATAACTGGCTTATGCTTGATTTAACAATAGTATTAAACATTATTTTTCTAGGAGTATTTGCTTCAGCAATAGGTTTTTATCTTTATCTTATCGGTCTTAAGCACTTAGGGATTTCTAATTCAGCAATATTCTTAAACGTTATCCCTATCGTCTCAGTAATAGTCTCTATTATTTTTTTAGGAGAAAGAATAACTCATTTTCAATTTATTGGTGGACTATTTGTAATTAGTTCTGTTTATTTAGTCAATAAACCGTCAGGTAAAAAGGAGATAACTAATTAACATCCCCTTTTTTTGCTGTCAAGTCTTCTCATTACTCCACTCGCATAATTATTATATTTCACCATTGTTGTAATATATAATCGACATAATGTCAAATATTTAGTACTTTTTCTTGTCAAGGAGCCATTACCCGCAACTTTTTCAAAAACATCTCCCACAATTTACGAAAAAAATCAGACAGTGGAACATATGACCAGACAAGTCCCTGTCCCCCTGTCTGTAGCTTTTCATTTGAATTCGTACCTAGTCTCCTAAAATCCAAAATCATCACCTATTGCAAGGTCAATGTAAAAGGGAATCTTTTTAATGATTGGATTAATATTTTCTTCGTCATCTTCAAACACTAAATAGTATGTATCTTCTTTTTTATACCCTAAGTTTCTTAATACAAATTTCCCCTTAAATGTTCTGTTTTCAGGAACTGAAGAGTTGCTATCTGCAATGATCATTACTTCATTACTCACTCTTTTTCCATTACTATCTGCTAAAAATATTTTTACGTTAAGTGGTAGTTTCTTTTCAGAAACAGATTTGGTTTGAAAAAATTCTAGGTGCGTTATTCTATTTGTAAGTTTCCTAGTAATACTTGTTAACTCAACTTCAACTTTTTTTGCTTTATAAACATCGCTTCTTTTGTCAAAATACTCAATAACTGGCACTACCATCTCTTGCAGTGTTGCTCCACCATGAACAAAATTGCCATCACTTCCTTGAGTCTTAAATCTAATAGAACGTTTAGGAACTATTACTTGCAACG
This sequence comes from Clostridiales bacterium, assembly GCA_021129775.1. GTDB lineage: Bacteria > Bacillota > Clostridia > Peptostreptococcales > NVVX01. Next base: position 21,157 of record JAJOKP010000072.1, on the reverse strand, counting down.
AACCTACAGTTTGAAATGATTGACTTAATGGTAAATTCAAAAGATTCATATCGTCTGTTGTTTCTGTAGATATAATATATCTTCTGTCAGTTTCAATCACCAGATCATTTTTTGCTTTTTTCATCTTATCATACTCAGCCAAATTAGATCTTTGATATATAAATCCATGATCAGCAGTGATTATAATTTTTGCAGCACTCATACGATTGACCAGTGAACGTACAGTATCTTTAATTTCGCTAATTGCTGCTTCTGCTGCATCAAAAGGAGTACCTGCATGTCCGATTCTGTCAATAGTATCATGATAAATATACACAAGTTTTTTTCCAGCAAAAGCTGCTTTATATTCATCATTTTTCATGTTCTTAATGTCATCATATTTAATCGCCAAGGAGTTAACATTAACTTGCAATAACACCTTTTCTCTATTTTTAATGCCCGATGTTTTAATTCCGTCGATTCTTATACATTGATCCTCATCGTAAGTCATGACTGTCCGCGGCAGTAACGCCGCCATTCCAAATTTTGTCTGCGACGGGATGACTCCTTGCATTGCACTCAAACTAATTTCAGCACGTCTTTCTTTAAGAAGCTCAGAAGTTAACTCTAAAGCAACTTCATAACGCATTGCGTCGCTTATAATAACAAATATACGTTCATCATTATTACTATACTTCTTTACATAATCACTATAGAAATCCCATTGTTTTTTATACAACACAGAGTCAAGCATACTTAAGCCTTCCTCTTCGATTAGACTCGACCACTTTATAGAAAGTGTATCCAAATACCCTGTTACATATGTGTTTTCTATTACTTGATTTAATTCAGATAAAGCGTCTTTGTTGTCTATTTGATCATAGTGATAATAGAACTTTCTGTAATAATAGTCAATTTGGCTAAATTCAGTGATATACATCGTATAAAAGTCATTCAAAGATTCAGAGATAAACTTGCCTGATAAACTATCAAACTTCTGTAGAAGTTCCAAGCCATTGATAAGGGCTCTATATTCATTTATAAAGCTATTCTTCCAAAGTGATGTTCTTCTGACCTTTGCATTGTGTATATGAGTATCGAAATCTTTGTTTCCATCAATAATATTTTTAATCATTCGCTCAATAATAATTTCATCTATAATCTTGAACGTTTCGCATTTAACAAAATTCTCAGTGCTTACTTCATCTAGTACTTTTTTTATTCTTAATATTTCTTCAAATTTTCTCGAATATTTCTCTGCTGCTTCAAAATAGTTTTCGTCTTTTATGAACTCACTAACAAATACCACAACTTCACTCATTTTAGATGATTTTAATCGATCCAAATCAAATGGCAATTTGCCTTCATATTCATAGGAGAATGCTGTAAAGAACAACATAGCCGCAAACGCATCAACCTTAAATACGTTATCTGTACAACCAAATCTCTGTTTTATATGACTGTAAAACGAATCTAAGTTGCCATATTTTACAATGTTTTTAATTAGGTTATCTCTACCTTCTAAATCTTCCCTAAGCAAAATTTTTATTAACTCGTCAAAATCTGCTACTTTAAGTTTTGCTAATACTGAAATGATTCCTATTTCAAGACTTTTAGAATCGTATTCTGTTATCCCGAATGATTCTAATTTTTTTACACGTTTTTCATTCGCAAAAAACTTCATATTACTCTTAATTACTGGTTTCAATGCTTCATCTGTAATACCAAGTCGTCTCATTTCATATACTGCTCTCTCAGTTGTAAATTCTTCTGAATATTTCTGTATATCTAGAAGCCAATTTTCTCTATCTTCTGGCTTACCAAATGGCGCATACAACAAATAATTAGATTCCAAATCAGCCACTTCAATATCATATTTAAGAGCAAATGCATTGTTATCAGCTAAGGTAACCACTTTAGTATTATCAAAAACTAAGTTCTCTATTTCATTTTCAAATTCTTTGTCAGCATCATACCAAAATATTATATTGCGCTTCTTTCCACTAGCAGACTCTTTGCATAACTTTGCTTTTAGTATTTCTTTAATATTCATTTGCTTATCAATCAATTGATCACTTCCTTTTAGCAAGAAGATTAGCTTTTACTGGTTTTTGTCCATCACCTAGCGGCACTTCTACACCTTGAAATAATTCATAGTTATGTTCAACACCATCATCAAGATCTATTTCTATTTGCTGATTTGCAATATGTGCGACTATTTTATCAAACTCAGTTACTTCTATTATTTTTTTCTTAAGTACATCTACTTTTTTCTTATCTTTAGCATCCATACTATCAGACGTTAACTCTATATCGTTTTCATAAGCACTTTGTATCTCATGAAGATAATCAGTTCTAAATCTTGCAATAGTAGATTTATCATAGCGGTGCAAATAAAATAGTGCTTTAATACCATTTTGCTTTCCACTATCTATCATCCAATAAATAGGACGTTTTTTATATGTTTTTAAATGATCTTTATAGAAATTCTTAACAAAGTAAGCTCTAATGACCTGTCTTGCAGTCACACTAGCTTTGGGATTTAATACACTTGCAATATATTTAAGATTTTCTTCTAGAGTTTTTTCACTAAAAGTTGCTTTTATAAATTCAATAAATCTATGGACTATGTCATTTTCAAAATAATCTTCTTCTGATATTAGCAGTATGTTATCTGCTGTTGGTTTGAATTTAGAGTATTTCGTTGAATCGAATTGCCCACCAGCGAATATTAAACCTTCGTGATCTAATGAATAGCGACCAAATATACAGCCTAATGAATATGAAATAAAAGATTTCATGTCAGCTTTCAAATCGGCAATTGTAATAGTTATATCTCTTGTATCTACTTCAGTTGTCAATTCATTATCTAGTCCATATATATTTATATAGATTTCATTCAGTTTTTCTTCATTTCTCTTAAGACAATCGAAATTATGTTTGTTTCGATTAAACCAATTGTCATACACTTTACTAAATAACATACTTTCATCAGCAAACAACATAAACGGATGTTTTGTAAAGTCCCAGGAAACTTCATACATATCCCAATTATTTCTTGACAGTTCTACATTCTCATTTGCCATTTTGTTTATTAAATCTACTTTTTCACTATCCTTAGTAATAATTACAGGAATTTTTTTTAAATCTCCAACCTGGATATTAATTGTAGGATTTAACATGTTCATATAGTATTTTGCCAAATTAGATGCAAGTAGCCCCATAACGTAATTCATTTTTCTCTCGTTATTAATAAATATAAATGAACCAGCAACATCAAACACAAATCCCGCTTCAGTATATCTAGGACCTATTTCTTTCCCAATAAATGAGTAGGTAATACCTGATTTGAAATAGAATTCTTCATTTTTTATTGATCTAGTATAACTTCCATAAAGTTCACGTGCGTAATCTTTTACCTCACGTCCTTGATTACTCCAAATAATTACTGTTTCATTATTACCAAACCATTTTCGATATCCCCCACCTTTATTATAGGGAACCCAATGATTATTACTACTTACACCATCAGACTCAAAACTAATTTTCTCAAAATCAATTTCAAACCAACTTCTAAGAAATCGACTATTATCTGATGTAGCCATGCCTTGTCTTGGTTTTGCAATATCCTCTAACGGTACCCCTTCTTTGAACGTTCTTAGTGTATCATTAGTTGCCCAGAAAGCTATTTTGTTATATGGAATACCATAGAATATTTCTTTCGATACTTCATATCTTCCTGGTAAACTCCCGTCAAGTATATTTTTTATTTTATCTTCTTGTGCGCCATCAAATTTAGAGTCATCCATTTTAATAAAGATAGCCTTTTTATCTTTTAGCGATTTTTTCAATATAAAAGTACTGATTGAGACCGAAGCATCTTTGAACCCATCTTCTTCTAGCTGAATAAGACTTGTTATTCTTGTATTCGTAAGTATAAAATTCCTGAGTTTTTCATATGAAGATATGAATTGCCATACATTAGGAGTCATAAGTCCCAAATACCCATCTTTTTTACAAAATTCAAAATTCCGTTTAATAAAAACTGAAAATAAATCGTACTTAAAGTCTTTATACTCACTTTCAACATAATTTTTCAATGTCAAATTTAATTTTCTTAATCCTATGTATGGGGGATTAGTTACCACCACATCATACTTATTACTCAATATTTTAGCTAGTTTTATCAAATCAGGCAATGTTCTTCTTAAAAAATTAAAACTTATATAATCAACAAGCTCAATGTCCTCAAGGTTTAAGATTTGAATTAAGGCATCTTCTAGTATATCAAAATCTATATCTTTAATCTCTAAAATGGATCCATATTCTAGAGAGTTCCCAAGCCTAGTATACAAATACTCTATTGCTTCTAAAAACTCATCACAATTATTAACGCTAACCTTGTTTCTAATAAACATTTTAGCATTATCATCTAATTTGTTAGTATCTTTGAAAGCACTAATATTTAGCTTTGTGCTTTTCATAAAAAACTTCCTGCTTTTGCTTCTTCCTTTCATTAATAGAGCAAATGATGCTAGTTGGGCTGCGCGTTCATCTATATCTAATCCATATAGATTTTTCTCCAGAATTAGCTTTGATATGTTTTCCTCAGCATAGCCTCTATGCAAATAAATCTCATATAAAAGATCAAATGCATACACAAGAATATGCCCACTCCCCATAGATGGATCTAAGAAGGTTATATCCTCAGGCGACAAATTGCTTGCTTCAATATTTTTAGAAAGATTCTGAACCTCACTAGGAGAAATATAATAGTCCATGCTGTTTTTCAAATCCATTTCACCTGTTTTTTTAATCCATAATTCTCCCAAAGAGTTTTGTACCATATATTTTACAATCCATTTTGGAGTAAAAAGTTGTGTAGCAGCAGGAATGTCTTCTTTATTTACTTTCTTTTTTTTCTTTAGCCCATCCGTAATTTCTTCCTTCTTTTCAGAAATATAGTACTGGTACATCCAACCAATAATCTCTACTTCTTCTTTGAAGTCCTCTTCTTCGATTGATTCTACTAAATCACGAATAACTGATCCCGACGACAATAGTTGATCTGGCAAAAGGAGTTCTGCAAAATCACCTATTTTCTCGAAAACTTGTGGCATCAATTTGCCTAAAGCATTACATTTTTTCACAAATATATATTTGAATAACGCCTCATCCTTATGAGCTTCTTTTAACTCAAAAATTTTCTCTTTGTCTAGCTTTAAATCTTCAACATAATCATAAGTATTTGTGAGTACGTCTGGCTCTTTTTTCCCTTCAGTTTTTGAAGATAAAATTCGCACTTTGATGGGAAGATATTCATTTATTTCCATGAACCTAATAGCAATAATACGGTTAAACCATGTGTAAGCAACTTCTTCTATTACTTGTTCAAATCCCTTTTTACTTATTTCTGAAATTAGTTTATCTCTATGTGATTTAAGTTCTTTTGAATATAGCATTTGATTAGTCGTATTCTTTACTTTAAACCCGCCTTCAAACTCTTCGATTTCATCATGCTTCCCCGTACTATATACACCTAGAAAAAATGCTTTTTGCGTTATGTCTTCTATAAGTTTTCTGCGAGCACGGATTGAAAACCCTTTGATTGCTGTTTTATTCATCTTTTGCATCTCCTTTTGGGATTAATAAATTACCCGTAGGACTTTCAGTGCTTAATTGCTTAACACTCTTATTTTTTAGTAATGAAATCATTTGAGTCTGTGCCATCTTATTAAGCATTGTCAATCTTTCAGATTGATTTATATCTTGACCAATAAGTTGTGCATTATAGCTTTCTAAGTTGCTTAGTACAATTAACTGCTCAATTGTAGCATCATCTCTTATATTACCTTGTTTTTCTTTATTAGTTTCTCGCCATTCTTTTGCAGTCATACCAAAAAGTGCAACATTTAAAAGATCCGCTTCCGAAGCATAAGTAAATCCCCTTTTGTATTTAGAAATATCCTTTGGAATTAAGTAGTCTTTGATAGCACCTGTATGAATTCTATAATTAATTTTACTAAGTATTCTATTGAGATTCCAATTTAATGATAACTTGCTATTTTCATCACTTTTTAATCGCTGGTATTCTTTTATAATATATAGTTTAAATTCTGCTGATATCCAAGAAGCAAATTCAAAGGCAATATCTTTATGAGCGTAAGTACCTCCATATCTTCCCGCTTTTGATATTAAGCCGATTGCGTTTGTTTCTTCTGTCCATTTCTTTGGTGTTAATACAAAAGAATTTACCCCCGATTCATTTCTAAACAGGTCGAATTCGACCTGTTTAAAGCTTCCATTATTTAGTTGCTCCCACAACCCTAAAAATTCGATGGTATTTCTATTTCTCATCCAATTCTTAATCACATCTCTTGGAAACTCACTATTTTTATATTTCGCAATATCAGTAATTGAAATATAGTCATCTTAGTCTAATCCGCAAGAAATAACAGACACAACATTACCGTTGACATTCATTTTAGCTTTTAATATTTTATCTTTCATTGCAAGCTCCAATCATAAAGGTTTAGTTTAAGTAGTTATTATTTTATTCTCTCACCCACTATGTTTCTAATAAAATTTAATTACTGTATCTTCTTTAAGCTCTTTTTCTAATAGTTCTCTGAACTTATTAACTACATCATCAAGATCGATTTTCGACTCAATATCCTTAAAGGTCTTTGAATAATTTGTAAGGTTGATATTTATATTTCTTTTCTTTGGTTTTGCTTCGATATTTGCTTTATATCCACTTGGAAGCTCTTTTGCAATAGGCCTTTCCTCAATAATCTTTCTGTCAATTTGCTTTATTAGAAGCTCTTTTGCAACACTGGCTTCATCCTTCTTAAAAATCACATCTTTAAATAGCTTGGAAGATTTTAATTCATCTAATAATTTTTTGAATTTATTTACGATCACATTTTTTATGTCATTCTTTCCTTTTTCAGATAAAGATGAATTCTCTAGGTAATTTACAACTGATTCTCTATTGCTTTCGACAGTGCCTTTAACAAGTTCACTCTTTTTTTCTAGAAGCTCAACAAAAATATTAATAAACCTCATTCTAAGCTCTGGAAGTTTATATATCTCACTATAAGGCTTTTGTCTTGATACTATTTCTATCATTTCCTCAATTGTATTGATAGCATCTGTGTCTGTTACATAAGTTTCACTCTGCTTAAAATTATCAATTTGAACAAGCGCTTCGTCAAATATTTTTCTCTTATTCTTAAAGAATTCTTTAACATCTTCTACGTCTTCTGCGTAATCTAACAAATCATCTTCGGCAGCTTTTATCGCTTTAAAGAAATTAACTTCCTCTTTAATGTTGAGAATTCTCTCAATAACTTCTTTGCCAACTAAAAGAACTTGTTTGCCTGGATAAGGATAGTTAGATTCTTTTTTATATTGTCTCAAATAGCCTTCAATATTTGCTTCCTCACCACCTGCATTGTAGCCTCTTAGCTCATTCTTTAAAATCGTCGTTACATCATCTTTTAGCTGTGCTTCTTTTGGAGATAAATATACATTAATAAATCCTTTCTCAATAATTTCTTTTGCTTTTTTTAACAGCTCTCTGTCTGGTTTTATTTTTAATTTTATTTTTATACTATCTAAATTGCTGTCTTTACTAATTAAGTCTACAATTTTATCTGCATCATTCTTATCTATAAATTCGCTAGCATAGGCTAAATTTATTGCTTGATAATTAACCATATAGAGTACCAATCCTTTTAAATCTTCACTTCTCCAGTGATAAGGATCTCTACCATATTTATTAACTATTGATTTTACTGTTAATGGATGGTGCATTTTATGCATATTTTCAATATATGAGAAAACCTCGTTATATGCTTCAGTGCCAGAAATATTATCATCTTCTAAAAGCATTTTTTTCTCTCTTAAAATTTCTCCATACCTAGCTTTTGCTCCGCTACTTGAAACAAAAGGTTTTAAAATGTTAATTTTACTGTACTTGGCTTCAACCAATGTTTTAAACGCATCATCAATTCTTAATAGTGGAGACTTTTCATTAACTTCAACTCTACGCCCGAAAACATATACTTTTGCTTTTTCTAGAGAACTGACTAAATAATCAGCTGCACGTTCCTTCCTAGTCGTGATTTCTTCACTTTTCGTAATTTTTATTCTTTCTACTTCAGGTATTCTAGTTTTTGATATATTTCTGCGCAAATAAGTTTCTATCTTCATAGCAATTTCCATCTCTTCAAAATAACTCATCACTTCAGGCAACTTAAAAATCACGCTACTGTCTTGTAATGAAAGCATCTTCAACATATTCTCATCGTCATCAGTACCGCTAAACGCAGGCGACACTATATGCAGAGTCAACTCACCTTTTTGTGATGAATAAAAATCATGATCAAATTTATGGTTGTAAGTAAAAATATGCTCTTTATTATAAGCGTATCTGTTATCAGCATTTAAAATGCTATCAAATATAACAGATGAAATGCTTTTGATGACCTCAGAATACTCGACTGTTATGTTTTGGATATCACTATTAATATCTTGTTCTGCATTAGTTAGGAAAATAAACGAATCACCGTTCTTCTGAATTAATGCTTGTTTATATAATCTTTCAAGAGATTCTTTGACTTTACTCGTCAAATCCAATTTGTCAACTTTAATACTATCAACCATTAACGTAGAAATATTTTCTAAGTTAGGAGGCATTTTTTCTCCTAGGTACTTAATAAGAAATAACAGTTTTAGCACATTTACATCAAACGCATTTAAAGTGTCATTATCAATCGCCCTTTGCATAACTATGTTAATATCATGATCTAAAAAAGATTCAATCGTTTGATAAAAAGCATAAAAAGGCATTATAAAGTCTAACTCACTGTCTTTGTATCTAATTGCAGATTCTTGGAATGCAGATAGTAGAGACCTCTCCCCCTCAGCCAAATGTTTACCACTAGCTCCATGTGTTCTTATTGAATTGAAAACTGATTGCAATAGTGCAAACTGATAAGGTATATAGGGATATATTTCGGCATATTCTTCTGCTGATTTAAACTTTTTCATTTCAGGTGTCTTAGCCGAAAATATTAATAGGTTCTTTATAATGGACTCATTGTCCTGATATTTTATTTTTAGTGTATCTGTAGCTCCATTAGATTCATTTTTCCTTAATAATCTCATTTTAATAACTTCATCAACATTTGCAGATGACATATTAAGATGTGTATCGAAACGCCCTTGAATTTTAGAGAAACTTGGACCTTTTATTTTGACTACAGAATCAATATCTTGCTGCGAAGTAACGATTATCCATGCTTTCCCACCGCACATTGTTCCAAGGTTTTCAGCAACTGTTTGCAAGTTAAGCATTAAGCTTGTACTATCACCTATATATTGCCCAATTTCATCCACTAAGAAAATTACTTGGTGTTGCTTTGCTTTAGCTTCTATATGCTGTTTAACTGAGTTTGCAAACTTCTCAATACTAATTGTATAGTGGTCTTCAGCTTTATTAAACCATTTACGAGCTGCATCTTCGCTTATATTAGCTACTGATGAATAACACTCAACGAACTCATCTTCTATAAAAAAGAAATCATTTCTAGCTGATACCCATGCTTCACCATTTATTTCAACAAATTTATTTTTGAAGGCTTCATAAACACCATCGCGGTCCATTTTTTTCTCTAGTTCCGCTAACCAAGGGATGCTTCCGCAATAACCTAGATAATCGTTAAATACTTTATTAAATACTTTTACAATCGCTTCTTTGTTAAATTTAGAATCAGAATCAGCTTTAGAGTCGATGTTAAAAAGAATAACATCAGAGTCTATCTCACTAGCTCTTATCATATCGCTAAGTAAAATACTATCATCTATTTTATCTCTAAAGTATTCTATAGCTTTCATACCATTTACTTCTTTACTGTCTAATATATATGATAATACTTTCAAGAAATGTGACTTGCCTGATCCAAAAAACCCAGATATCCAAACTCCCATTTTATCGGTATGACCATCTAATCCTTTTTTGTATGATGCAAAAAATTTGTGTATGTGTGTTTTTAGTTCTCTTGTAACAACATATTCTCCAAGCTCCTGTATAACATTTTCGTCGTCTTTTTGCCCAATTTTTATAACCCCCTTGATGTCACGATCAATGGGTCTGTGAAACAAGTCTCCTAATCTCATATCACATTACCTCCCTATAATTTTAAATGCTCTATAGTAATTATCATCCTTGAATTCGTTAAAAAGCACTAATGTCTGTCCATCATATGTTCCTGGAAAAAACATTATAACTGGTACCTTCTCTACAGCAACATGTAGTGAATTTAGTATGGAATGCGATCTAATTATTGGCCATGATCTGCCTATGCCAGTCAAAAACACAACAGCATTCTGATTAATTCTACTTCTGATATGAGCAACAATTTTGTCATCTTTTTGGTTAAATCTCAAGGTTCTTCTAATTGGAGGAATTATTTTTTCAGACCCTTTTTTTTCTTCCGTTTTTAATATTTTTGGAAGAAATCCTTTTTCATCAAGAATTTCTAACATTACTTTGTGCAAATCAAACTCTTGAATTTCAAATTCTTCATGTTTTATTTGGTTCTTAATATATTTAATTCTATCTCGTACAATCAATTCATCTTCAGGGTCATAATCGAATATATGAAATCCCACCTCATTCCCCAATCCTTTATTTTCACGGAAACTCTTATCTCTAATTCTATTTAGCAATTTCTCTAGTCTTTCATAAATATGTTTCAATCCTAACTCTCCCTTTCGAAAACTCTCTTAATTGACACATTCTCACTTTCGATCGCCTCTAACAACTCTCGTGTTGGGATAGGGGGAACAAGCTCCATTCTCTTACCGTCTATTTTTATAAATCCCAATTCTTTTAAAATTTTCTTAAGTACCTGCTTTAATTTCTTCACTGTTACATCTTGCCATTTTGCCACAGCTTCTTCTTCCGCTTTACGTCTAAAAAAAATATTCAAATCCGCTTCTTCAATCTCAGTATGACCAAATCCCATTTTATCAACATACACCTCATTAATAAACTCTCTGACTATTCTTTCGGTCTTCATAATAGATACCATCGTAATTTGCCTTTTATCACTTAAGGAACCATGCACAAGCAAAACAAGTTCATCGTAAGTAAGAGCATCTACTCTGACTAGCACAGCCGAAGTAATTTCTTTATTTCTCCTCGCTGGTGTTATTTTAAGAATGTTATCATTAATCAGTTTGCTTCTGAGGGTTTTCCCATCTAATCCTTGTAATTTCAGTCCTGCAACCTCAATCATTTCTCTGAAAAAAGTAGGGCTTTTAACCATTCTTGCTGAGTATTTTTGATTCATCATTCGTCACGCTCCTAAAATAGATCCAGTATGTTCTTCTACAGTGTATCACATGTCAAGGTAAAACAGAACATTTTTTTGATACATCTTATTTCTGCAGTTTGATTTGCTGACTCCTTATTCTCTAATTATTTTCTTTTGTATTTGTCAACTCAAAATCACTCCATAAATCGCTTGCTTATACTGTATTGGTCACTGTTCAGAGCTAAATGTTTAATCCCCCCCCAGTATCACCCTGAGACCAGCTTTTGCGAGTCGAATGGGTCTGCCCCTTTGCCAAACCTTATTTTCGAGACCCATTCGACTCACGGAGTTTACCCTGAGTGTAGCATAGCGGAATCGAACGGGTTCACTCAGGGTGACATGCTGACGGGCGTTCACTCAGGGCGTTCACTCAGCCCGTTCGACTCGTATTTCGCCTCTGAACAGTAACTCTTATGCAATATATTTTGATCTCTGTTGTCATTTAACCTTGATGTCCTAATTGACTTGTGATACTATGTAATTAGTGGTACTAAGTATTGATGAGGAGGTGAAAACAATTATTGGAAAAAATCAGAAAACAACTTAAAAAAGGAACATTAGAGATCATTATATTAAGCTTAATACACAAAAAAGAAATGTATGGATACGAAATTATTCAAGAACTTGAGAAAAAAAGCAATGGATTTTATAGTCTTAAGGAAGGATCATTATACCCAGTATTATATAGACTTGAGGATAGTGGTCTTATAGAAAGCTATATGTTTCATGAAGAAGGAAAAAGGAAGATCGCCAGAAAGTACTATAAGATTACGAGGGAGGGAAGAAGTCAGGTTAGTGACTATCTAGAAGAATGGACTAATTTTGTAAATATAACAAACAAATTACTTGGAATTGAAGGAGGTAGTTATGAACAGAAGTTATAGTAAGTATATTAATAAGGTTCTAAAAAGAATAAACTGTAGTAGCGAGTACAAAACAAGAATTCGAGAAGATTTGAATATAATTCTTCACGAAAAATCAATCAAGTTACGTGAAACAGATCCATACAAACTACTGGGAAACCCAGGTGATGTAGCAGTAGAATTTGCTGAAAATATGGGTGTTGATCTCTTTTCAAAATACGCATATGTTTCGGAGACCACATTCTTAGGAATGCCCTTAATTCGAGTTGTCGATGGCAAGCACCGATATATCGAGTATAAGTCTAAAAAAGAATTTATGGGGTTCCCCTTGGTACATGTAAATAATAAGCCGTATGGTGTCGCCAAAGGGATTATTGCTGTTGGTAGCATTTCAATCGGTGTTATAAGTGTAGGAGGAATATCGTTTGGACTTATATCTCTTGGTGGCATAAGTTTTGCTATATTGCTAGGTATGGGTGGAGTAGCTCTTTCGCTGATTGCTGCAATTGGGGGGGCTACCATTGGGGGATTTTTTGCGTTTGGAGGATTAGCTATGTCTAATTATATTTCAATTGGGGGGCTGCTTTTGCACGAGAACTTGCTTTTGGGGGATATGCTAGAGCTAGAGTAGCCTTAGGCGGAACGATTCATGCTAGCGTAGGATTTTATACACAAAGTGGTACTGGGGAGTTCGTAAGACAAGTTATAAGTGACCCCGAAGCAATGAAAACATATATTTTTGAAAAAGCACCTGATTCAGACTTTACTGTCAGATATTTAGTCGCGCAACTTGTTCGTTTTATCACATATTGAGTTTTGTCACCCTGTGGTTAAAAAATTGTTTTGCTAGCATTGACAGCATGCTTGTTACTTAATTGAAGTATGTTCCCTTTAGCATCAAAGCATCCTACAAAGATGCTTTAATGTTTTTTTGCGACTGACAGCATTGACTGACATTATCACAAGTTAATCATAGATCTGTTTCTATCCTCTTGTTGCAGAGTTCAATTTTTGTTATAAACAATATCACTCATTCCGCTTTCAATACTACTTACATTAGAAACTACAAACCTATACCAAAACTTAAATAAGTTATCGCGCAACTTATATAATGTCTTTCGCGAACTGCTTTTTTCAGTAATTGGGTATGTTTTTTCGATAATATGCAATCAATTAAACTCATAATATAATTATGGACTTTATCTTTACTTTCACCTGTTTTCCCACTAATTTCATTCAATTTTGTATTCCCGAGAGCAATCGCTTCAATTATTGAATTGTACACAGTGGTGCCCTTAGCTCTAACCTGAATAAATTTCTTGGTTCATTATACAAGTTAGATATTTTTGTTAAAAAATTCTGTTTGATGTTTTACTCAACGCTTGCAAATTTTCTTGTTTCTATTTTGCTATGCAGACGCTAGAATACAAGACCTATCCCGCAGGATAAATACCTGACAAAGTTCCAAGAGAATCATCCTCTAAATCAAACCTCATTACTCTAACTCTCTCTGCGAAAATCCATCCATTTTCCAAAAAACTTTCATCCAAAAGCTTGTTTTTTCTGAAACAAGAACTCTTACCTCGCTGATATTGCAAAAAACATAATTACAAACTTTACAATTTCGTGCTTGTTGATATACTCTAATCCTAGCTTCATCTCGCTTGTCATAATTAGTCCAATGTAGTTGATACTTAATACTAGATCAGATACACTCTGTCCTAACCATAACAATGAATAGTTTTTGTTTTCTAATAGTTTTATAAAATCCTGCCTTACACACCCTAAAAGCTTCAAGAGTATTAAAATCATCTAAAATATTTGTCAATAGCCAATGCTATTCCCTCTTCGTCATTTGAGGCAGTCACATAGTCAGCTTTGTCTTTAACTTCTTGCGAAGAATTGCCCATTGCAATACCAACCCCTGCAAATTCAAGCATTGTTATATCATTTTGCCCGTCACCAATAGCAATAATTTCTTCTCTTTTTATTTTATATCTATCACAAAGAATGCTTAGTGCCCTGCCTTTTGAGACGCTTTCATCAATAAATTCTAAGTAATAAGGCTTGGAAGTACAATAATTCACATCAGCATCAAGTTTTGTATCAAGAAGTTTTTGAAATTCTGCTATTACTTCTACTTCATCTATCCATAACACTTTTGTTGCTCCTTGTCGAATAATATCTTCATAATTATCAATTATTATTGGCTCTACCCCCGACAATTTTTTATACGCAGTTACGTTATCATTCATTATATTTGAATACAACTGATTTTTAGACCAAATGATTATTGTCGTTTTAAGTTCTTCACCAATTTCAACTATTTTCTTAACGTCTACGCCTCTTAGGTTCTGTTCAAGTAATATTTCACCCGTATTCAGATTTACTATCTTTGCGCCATTATACGCGATTACTGGCATTTTTAATTCTAGTTTTTCAAAAAGTTCCACTGTTCCCTGAGTAGGTCTTCCAGTAGAAATAAGAACTAATATTCCTTTATTTACAATTTCTCTGATTTTTTCTATCGTCTTCTCACTTACTTCTCCTCGACTATTAAGCAGCGTACCATCAACATCTAGGGCTAGTAGTTTATACATAATATTCCTCCTGTTTTTCGACACATAGTGTTAAAAAATTTAATGCACTTTTGCAGGCGAGGGCCGTTCGGCTCGCAATCTCGCTTGTATAATACAGTTATGATAAATTGCTTTTTCATAAAACTTTTGACTAGGTCACAGCCTTTCTTTAGAGCTCTGTCCAATTATCTGACTTTAAAAACTCTATCACATTGACCCACTTAATCCCCTGATAGTTGTCCGATTGCATTTTATCCAATGATACTACGTACTTCCTAAAATTATCGCGAATATTTAAGAGCGGTTTGTATTCGCAGTCTATCGTTTTATCACTTGAAAGCAAATAACTTACTTATATGTAAATCTTATCTTCACGTTTTACACCGACAAAATCAATTTCTCTCTCACCTTCTTTTCCGACGTATACAGTGTAACCTCACCTTTTAAGTTCTAAATAAACGATATTTTCAAGTAGTTGAGAAATGTCCATTGCTCTGTATCCTAGTTTGGATTCTTTAATTTTGCTTATTTTTCATAATTTACTTTTTCATCAAGCTTTTCTTTGTATCAACATCCAATTTCTCAATAGCGTATCTGAACGAAACTCTTGGCATAGTTTGTACATTCTCAAATAAGTATTTTTCTAATTTCTTAGGCTCTCTATATCCGTACACTTTTAACATCCACCCATAGCCTTTCAACACTAAATAATGTTCATCATTCATAAGAGCATTAGTAATTTTAAGCGGATCTATTTCTCCATACACGTTTTTAGCCATTGGATATATTAAGATAACTCCTGCAGCTCTTCTTACCCAAAATTCAGGTCTGTCGCACCATTTACGTACTTTCACAAACAAGTCATTATACTGTGCTAAGAGCGCGCCGAATGCGTGAGTACAAAAATCATCACAATCTCCCCAATCTCTCACGTACTTAATTAGCCACTTTTCAAATCTATTGAAAGTTTCTCTTGTGTAATTCTTTCTTTCTCTAAAAGCTATATCATATGCTATCACAGCCATAGCCCATGACCGCTCCTCTAAAAGTTCCTCACATAGGTCCAATATACTCTCAAATGGCTAGTTTTTGATTAGTCTGTAAACCTTAACACTTACTTTCCTAACATCGCCTGTTTTGTAGCGCTTGTTGCACTCAAATAAAGCGAGTTCTTCATTTACTTTTTTTACAATGTCTATTTTGTAACGACGTAGGCAGAAAACCTGTCTCCCTTGTGGGGCAGGATGAATGCCTGACAAAGTTTCAAGAGAATTATCCTTAAAAATATCTCTAGGTTTATCCCCATGGTTTGAATCGAAGATTCTTTTATAATTTTTCATTTGAACTCCTTTCACCCAGGTAAGCCATCTAATCTCCTTTTACTTGCACTAACATTATTATAGCAAATAAAGATATCTTGTGCAAAGTCGCTTAAAATTCTATTTACTGACTTAACATCATACAGATAGTGGTGTGCTATATGTGTAGTACTGAATGTCATAAGG
This sequence comes from Clostridiales bacterium, assembly GCA_021129775.1. GTDB lineage: Bacteria > Bacillota > Clostridia > Peptostreptococcales > NVVX01. Next base: position 4,844 of record JAJOKP010000072.1, on the reverse strand, counting down.
TAATTATTAGTTCTAAGCACTCCTACTTTGTAGAACAAAATAGCAAGTATAGTTTGCTAAACTTCTGAAAATATTAGTCAACTGAATTTATGCACATGAGAAAGAACTAAAAATTAACTGTGTTAAGACATACTAATTTGTCTTCATACATAGTACACGGGGAAGCGATACTGTGAAATTTAAAGATAACATGCCCATCTATCTGCAAATTATAGATCATGTTAAATTAGAAATAGCTACAGGAGAATATAAAAGAGCAGATAAGCTAGAATCAGTTTAGGGATATAGCACAAAAATTACGTGTCAATCATAATACAATAGCAAAAACTTATCAACTTTTAGAAAAAGATGGAATTATTTTTTCAAAAAAAGGAGTTGGCTCTTTTATTACAGAGAGTGAGGAGATGATTTCACGAATCAGAGAAGAAAGGATTTCATTCAAGATTTCAACTTTTGTTAATGATTTAAGGGTGTTAGGATACGGTAATAAGCAAATGATTGAAGAATTAGAAAAATTCTTGAAGGGGGAAATGGAAAATGGATAACATCGTGACAATAAGACAATTACAAAAAAACTTCGGACCAACAAATGCACTCAATTCTATTAATTTGACTTTAGAAAAAGGGAAGGTTTACGGGTTATTAGGACCAAATGCTAGTGGAAAAACAACTTTACTTAAAATATTGGCAGGACTAATCAGTAGTTATAGTAGAGAGGTTCTAATTGATGGACATAAACCCTCAACAAAGACTAAGCGCATTGTCGCTTATTTACCAGATAGAAGTGACCTATATTCATGGATGACTGTTAGAGAGACAATTGAGTACTACCACGATTTCTTCGAAGATTTTGACATGCAAAAAGCGAGCGAAACTATGGAATTTATGGATCTTAACAATAATGATGTTGTTGAAAAATTGTCAAAGGGAATGAAAGCCCGCCTTAAATTAGCTCTAACATTAGCTAGAGATGCAAAGCTCTATTTACTAGACGAACCCTTCGATGGAATAGACATAAAGACACGTGAAAAATTAATTGAAACCATAATTAATTCTCAAAGAGATGACAGCTGTATGCTTATTTCAACACATCACGTCAACTATGTTGAATACTTGCTTGAAGATTTAATTTTCTTGTCGAAAGGTCATGTTTTACTTAAGAAGAATATCGAAGAACTAAGAGAACAAAACAATAAATCAATAGTTAAAATGTATGTGGAGGTGTTTGAAAATGCTTAAACTTTTAAAGTATGAACTTAAGGCAAATCAAAAGTTGCTAATTCTAGGAGTAGTGATGTTTTTTATGTTTGTTTTGATGAGAATTGCACTTACAGGTGATATATTTGGAAGAGTAAATGGTTTTAATCTTTTAATATCAACTGTTTTTTTAGGAGGTCTACCTATAGTAGGGCTAGTTATATACTTCTTTTACGCAACTTATAAAATAATGTGGTCCGAATTTTCTAGCCATGAAGGAAGAGTCGCTTTTACAACATCAATAAGTGGGTTCGCTTTTATTGCATCTAAATTACTGACTGTCTTAATATTTGCTATAATATCATTTGCAATCCACTTAGTATTAGTTCAGAGCATAATGTTTACAGTCCTTACCCCCAGTTATTCCATGCTGTCACCAATCAGGTTAATTTCTCAACTCTTAGAACAAATGACAGGTTTATTTAAACATATTTTAATTCTTTTTATATCAGCACTATTTACCAAAACTTTGGCTGCTAATGTTAAGTTTAAAAAATCGCTAGCTTTCTTGGTATTTTTAGCACTTCATATTCTTTATGACCTATTTGCTCGCGTCTTGCTAATATTCATTGATGCTGTGACAAATATCCCTATATTTAATTGGACGTTTCAAGCTGGGCCAATACAGTTACAGAATCTAACTGAAGCTGGTATGTTTTTTAGTTACTTGGTAGGAATAATACTAATAGTTGCTATGACTTTTTTATCAGGTGCTTTGATAGATAAAAAATTAAACTTGTAGTGCAGTTTTCACAAAATTAAAAATTGGGAGTGAGATAAATGAAATCAATTAGAATTTTTAAAATCTTAGTTTTACTTGTTTTGGTTACTATGTTATCTGCATGTACTATTGATTTACCCACCATTGACTTTCCCGCTATTAATTTACCCGATGAAATAAATATAAACTTGAATAATATTAGCGACGCGCAAGGATTTTTCGGTAACAAGGTACAAGTAGAAGAATCTTTTGAGAAAACAATTTCTGTGGATGAGTTAGTTGAACTAGAAGTTATCACTGGTTTGGGCGAAGTAACCGTAAGAAGCAGTAGTGATAGTGAAGTGAATCTTAATATTACTATTAATGTAGGAGCAGAAAACGAAGAAGAAGCAAAAAAACTACTAAATAAAATCTTAGAAGATCCGCCAATTAAAGTGAATGGAAGCACAATAATACTGGGTAATCTTGAAAAGTATAATTTGCCTGAAAAACACAGTGTAGGTATAAGTTTTGATATAGTTACTCCATTTGAAACAACACTTATTTCAAACACTGGTTTAGGAGATATATTAATTGAAAATATTAAAGGTCCTATTAACTTGAATACTGGACTTGGAAGCATTGTAGTTGATGACGTGCAATAAGATGTTACAATAAATACTGGCAGTGGATCTGTATCTGCAAATAATATACATGGAAACGTGTCAGTTGAAACAGGGTTAGGTAGTATAGACATAAACCATATTCATAATGATTTAAATGTAGAGTCTGGAAGTGGTACAATAAACGTCAATTCAGCTATAGCTAAGAATGCAAACTGGATATTAGAAACAGGTATGGGAACTGTCGAATTATCTTTACCCCAAGATACCAACACAAGACTGAAAATTAATACAGGCATGGGAACTACAGATATTGATTTTACACTAAACAACGTTAAAAAGAATAATTGGGATTTAGAAGGCGATATTGGAGAAAACCCAACATCTGAAATACGTATTGAGACAGGAATGGGAACTGTAATTATTAATATTAAGTAACCCACTTTATTATAATTATAGTCATTAAAAAGACCAAGGATGATTACAAACCTTGGTTTTCTTAATGGCAACATTATTCTTCTAAATCTGTTTTGAAATATATTGTTCACTGATGTAAACCACGGACTATTCCACTAATCTCGAAGCAAACCCTTCTTCTTCATTAACTCCTTAATTCTGCTATCATATCTCAAATCTTCTGTTTTACCATCTATTATATCGTTATATTTTATTTGTATTCCATTTATAACATCAAATACAACTGCACCTGTTGGGTAAAATGATGAGACCATTGATTGCATAAAGAATCCATCATAAATTAGTTCATCATTAATATAAACGTAAAATTTATCCCTTGGACGAGCACCTAATAACCTAGAACCACCAATATAATATTTATCCTCAACATTACATACATCTAGTTGATCTAAATACTCGTTTTTAAATATAATGATTTGCATATCCCATTCATATGACTTAATATCTTCATCTGTAAAAATCGGTTTCTCTCTTAGAATATATTCACTAGATAAAGTTTCCTGTTCACCAATATATACTGCAAATCTATCATTAACTACCTACACTACTATTACTTCTATCGCATCCTGAAATCGCAATAGTCATCAAACCAAGACTTATTATCAAACAAGCTATATACTTCATGTAAAATCTCCCTTCATGACAGAATATTTTTACTATCTAAACTGGTGATTTATGCTAGTTGACGTTTTGCATTTTTGTAAAGTGGCAATCCTACTGCTACTCGCTATTTTACGAACACGCTGTTAAGCAGCGGTATTTAAATCCCTCTTCCTTTGCTTAAAGCTCTACGCTTGGCTACTTCTCTTACAAAATTTTTGTTCTTTTCATTTTTTTCTTTTATTCCTTGTATAGTTTTCTCTATAACATAGCAACCCTCTGGATACAACTGTGGCAATTTATCTTTCATGTATTCGATTATGATTTCTTTTTCTCTTGATGTTGGAAATTCTAAAGTTGAAGGTATTGGAATCTGTCTTTCACTTTTGCTGAAAGTTTCAGGAGTATCGAATGCGAATAGGTTGAAATTTCTTGTTCTTCGACCTAGTTCGTCTTCTGTTAACAAATACTGTCCATTTGAATTAAGCTGTAGTCTGTCGAAAAAGACATTCAAAAGCTTAACTGGTTTTCTCTCGTATGTCTCGTAATAAAAACCAACTTCTAAGACAGTTGCGTTTGACAGTTGTTTTACAGGATTGTATATACTATTTTGGGGCTGAGAAATTTTAAAAACCCTCAGATCATCAGATACAAATATCATTCTAAGTCCACTCACTATTTTCTTCCTTTCAATCAAAGATCACCATTCCCTAGATTAACTCAAAAACCATTCCGTCATCAACGTCCCATATTTCCGACGTCCTAGCACTTTAGAGGGAATCTCTCACGCCTGCGAGTTTACGAGCGGCTAATGCGAATACTGTCCCGACGGACTTAGGTGGTGGGATGTGCGAAGCGGACGTAAATATATTGTTAGGCGATGTTGACTACATTCTAATTCACATTAGACCCTATTTTATTATATTAATATCTCTATACTTTCGCTAAATCTATCTATCTTTTTAATCCAATCTTGTAATACATTAGTATATTCTATTACCTTATTTAAATCTTTTTCATACCCTTTCATCAAGTCAATTTGATGTCTATAATAAGAAGATAATTTTTCTACTTCAACCTTAATGTTATTACTCACAGATAGTTCGTTTGTTTCGATTAACTTCTCAATTTCTTTCAATTGATTTTTAAAATATTCTGTACCAGCTCCTGTGTGCTTTTTAAAATCT